>JAZKDA010000197.1:21392-27272 GCA_040387815.1 Pseudomonadota bacterium
AGTCGTGGCTTGGTGGGCGCGCGCCGCCGGCCGATGCCAACCCGGCAGCCTGGCCTCGCGACGCAATCAAGCCACCCGACTCAACGCAACACCATTTGCGGACCGTGAAAGGGTGAACCTCGCCCCGTCACCGACAATCCCGCCCATGAAATCCATCCGCCTCAAGGAAGGCAAGGAACGCTCCCTGCTGCGCCGCCACCCCTGGATCTTCGAATCCGCCATTGCCAAGGGCGGCGGCGATGCCGGCGAAACGGTGCGGGTCGACGGCCATGACGGCAGCTTTCTGGCCTGGGCGGCCTTCAGCCCCGCGTCCAAGATCCGCGCCCGCTGCTGGAGCTTCGACCCGGCGCAGCGCATCGATGCGGCCTTCCTGGCGCAAACCGTCCAGCGCGCCGTCGCCGTGCGCCAGCGCCTGGCGATCGACAGCGACAGCATGCGCCTGGTGCATGGTGAATCCGACGGCCTGCCGGGCCTGATCGTCGACCGGTACGGCGACACCCTGGTGGCGCAGTTCACCTCGGCAGGGGTCGAACGCTGGAAGGCGGTGATCGCCGACGCGCTGCTGGCGGCCACGGGCCTGACCCGCCTGTACGAGCGCTCCGACGCCAGCGCCCGCCAGCTCGAAGGCCTGCCGCCGGTCACTGGCTGGCTGCGCGGCGACGGACCGACCGAGCTGACCCTGCGCGAGCACGGCTGGCAGCTCGGCCTGGACATCGCCGCCGGCCACAAGACCGGCTTCTACCTCGACCAGCGCGACAGCCGCGGCAAGTTCAGCGACGCTGTGCGGCGCCTGGGCTCGCAGCGGGTCTTGAACTGCTATTGCTACACCGGCGGCTTCACCGTCGCGGCGCTGGCCGGCGGGGCCGGGCATGTCACATCCATCGATTCATCCGGCCCGGCGCTCGAGCGAGCCCGTGCCAACGTGGCGCTCAATGGCTTCGACGCCGCCCGGGCCGATTTTCTCGATGCCGACGTCAACGCCTGCCTGCGCCGCTTCATCGAGCAAGGCCGTACCTTCGACGCCATCGTGCTCGATCCGCCCAAGCTGGCCCCCACCGCCGCCCACGCCGACCGCGCCGCGCGGGCCTACAAGGACATCAACCGGCTGGGATTGAAGCTGCTGGAGCCCGGGGGCGTCCTCTTTACCTATTCGTGCTCCGGCGGCATCCCCTTTGACCTGTTCCACAAGATCGTGGCCTCGGCCGGCGCCGATGCCGGGGTGGATGGTTACATCACCGAACGCCTGGGCGGCGCGCCCGACCACCCGATGACCCTGGCCTTTCCGGAAGGGGAGTACCTCAAGGGGCTCGTCGTGATGCGAAAACCCGCTTGAAGGAGCTTGCCGCGGTTTCTTCACGCCTTGGAAGGCCGCGGCGGCCTCAAGCCCGTTAAACTCTCGCGCCTCCCAGACATCGCCAAGCCCGACCATGAGCCTCATTTCCGCCACCATCCTCACCGGCTTTCTCGGCTCCGGCAAGACGACCCTGCTCAAGCGGATCCTGGGCGAGCAGCATGGCCTCAAGATCGCCGTGATCGAGAACGAGTTCGGCGAGGAAAACATCGACAGCGACATCCTGGTGACCGACACCCAGGAGCAGATCATTCAGATGAGCAACGGCTGCATCTGCTGCACCATCCGCGAGGACCTGCGGGTCACGCTGCAGCTGCTGGCCGAGAAAAAGCGCAAGGGCCTGCTCGATTTCGACCGCGTGGTGATCGAGACCACCGGCCTGGCCGATCCCGGCCCGGTGGCCCAGACCTTTTTCATGGACGACGAGATCGCCGAGACCTTCCTGCTCGACTCCATCCTGACCCTGGTCGACGCCAAGCACGCCGCGCAGCAGCTCAACGACCGGCAGGAGGCGCGGCGCCAGGTGGGTTTTGCCGATCAGCTCTTCGTGAGCAAGACCGACCTGGTGTCGGCGCAAGAGACCGACGCGCTGATCCACCGCCTCAAGCACATGAACCCGCGCGCGCCGGTGCACAAGGTGCATTTCGGCGAGGTGCCGATCAGCCAGGTGTTCGACCTGCGCGGCTTCAACCTCAACGCCAAGCTCGAGATCGACCCCGACTTCCTCAAGGAGGACGAGCACGTGCACGAAGGCCACGACCACGCGGGCCACGCGCACGACCATGACCACGAGCATGGCGAGCATTGCGACCATCCCTCGCATGCCCAAGAGGGCCACGGCCACCACCATCACCACGACGACGACGTGAAAAGCTTCGTCTTCAAGTCGGACCGGCCCTTCGATCCGGCCCGGCTGGAGGATTTCCTGGGCGCCGTGGTCAATATCTATGGCCCGCGCATGCTGCGTTACAAAGGTGTGCTGAACATGCAGGGCACCGAGCGCAAGGTGATCTTCCAGGGCGTGCACCAGCTCATGGGCAGTGACCTGGGCCCGCAGTGGGCGCCCGACGAGCCGCGGATCAGCAAGATGGTGTTCATCGGCATCGACCTGCCAAAAGACATCTTCTTGCAGGGTCTGCAGCAGTGCCTCACCTGAAATTCTGAGCGGACATGCTTGTCTCGATTCTGCAACTGATGGGTTTTCCTGCTGCGGGAGCGCGGCCAAAAGCCGAGCCTTCATCCAATCAGGGTATAACCGAGGCCGATGAAAGTCGACGTTCATCGACAGACAAGAGATGGTCGGAGGTCGGCGCCCACCGGCATGCCGAGGCCACAGCCGCGAGGAGCCAGGAAGTGAAGCCGCAACCCAAGGCCGCCGCAAAGGCGCAAAAACCGGCCGCACAGGCCAAACCCGCCAAGGCGCCCCCCAAAAAGGCGCCTCCCAAGAAGGCGTCTGCCGTTAAGGCGCCCGTCAAGGCGACCGCGCCGGCCAAGAAGTCGGCCCAAAAGCCGGTCAAGGCGCCGGCCGCGAAGGCCGCTGCCAAGGCCGCTGCCAAGCCGTCTACGCCGGCCAAGAAGGCCGCCACACCGTCCGCAAAGGCGCCGGCCAAGGCCGCCAAGCCGGCGCCTGCTCCCAAGAGCGCCGCTTCATCCACCAAAACCAGTCGTACCATCAACTCCTCTCCTGACCGACAAGCCGCGAAGAAACCCGTCGCCGCGCCCGCCAAGGCGCCGCCCCCTGTGGCGAGCGCTTCCTCTTCCACCCCCGTAGCTGCCGAGGCCGCCGCCCCAGTGCGGGCGGTTTCGCCGCCCCCCGCGCTGCGCCACCCGGCCGATCCGCCCCGCGCCATCCGGCCGTCGGCGCGGCTCGCCCAGATCACCGTGCCCTCAATGGCACAGTCGGTGGCGTCGAACGCGCCCAAGGCCAGCTACCTCCAGACACCGAGTCCACCCGTGCTCAAAGCTCCACCCCAACTCCCGGTCAAGAAAGACCCCAAGCTCGTCAACAACTGGAAGACCAAGTCGGCCGAGGAACTCACCGACGCCGAAGTCCTGGCCATGCCGGACGCGGAATACATGAACGACAAGCAGATGACGTTCTTCCGTCTGAAGCTGGTCAAGCTCAAGGACGAGATCCTCGCCAGCGCCGGTGAAACCACCGAGCACCTGCGCGAAGACACCGTCATCGTCCCCGACCCGGCCGACCGCGCCACCATCGAGGAAGAGCACGCCCTTGAGTTGCGCACCCGCGACCGCGAGCGCAAGCTGCTCAAGAAGATCGAGCAGTCCATCACCCGCATCGACGCGGGCGACTACGGTTACTGCGACGAGACCGGCGAGCCGATCGGGGTCGGCCGCCTGCTGGCGCGGCCCACGGCCACGCTGTCCCTGGAAGCGCAGCAGCGCCGCGAGCTCAAGCAGAAGATGTTCGGCGACTAGGGTGTCCTGGTTCGCCGCAGCTTCGGTCTAGCGACATGTCCAATCCCAAGGGTGAAGGCGGCGGCCTGTTCTCCAAGGTCGTCAAGTTCGTCCGCAACCCCAGCACCACCTGGAGCGACCCGGACGCGCCCTCCGACGCGCCCGAGAGCGGCTACTCGCGCCAGATGCTCAAGGAGATGATCGAGCGCAAGCGGCGCAACGATTTCGTTCGCAAGCGCGAGTTCGACATGCTGCGCAAGCTGCAACGCAACGAGGCCCTGGCCGGGCACGACCCGAGCGCCCGGCCGTCGTTCTTCCAGAGTTCCATGCCCTCGCGGCCCGATGACCGCGCCAGCACACTCAAGAAGATCGACGAGATCGAAGCGCAGATGTCGCAGCAATGGTGGAAGACCCGCGCGCCCGAGTCCTCCAGCCGGCCTGGGTCTGTCCCTGGCGGGCCCGCTTCGGGCCCGGGCGGCCTGCCTGGCGGGTCCGCGGCGTCTGGGCGCAAGTCGGCGCCGGACGCTGACTTGCCCACCCGCGATGCCGGCCCCACCGACCTGGGTTTCAGCTTTTCGCTCCCGCCCGAGGTGCAGGCGCCCGCGCCGCCGCCGCCCCTCATGCCGGCGACCGTCTCTGCCACGGTGGCGGCGCCCAGAGCTACCGGCTTTTATCCTTCGGCCGCCGTGCCGCTGGATCTGCCGCCCTTCACCCACGACCCGGAGCTGGAGGACGCGGCGATCCGCTTTGCCAGTGGCGACGACGATGGCGCCGAGGCCGCGTTGTGGGAGTTGCTGGGCCCGGGCGGCCCGCGCCAGGACGACGAGGCCACCTGGCTGGCCCTGTTCGATTTCTACCGCGCCAGCGGCCGCCGCGAGCGCTTTGACGAAGCGGCCGTCGACTTCGCGGGGCGGTTCAGCCGATCGGCGCCCCAGTGGGTGTCCTTGCCCGAGCTCGCCAGCCGCACCGTGTCGGCCAGCGCCGGTGCGCCACAAGCCGCGCATTCCGCGCACTGGGCCAGCGCCGGCAGCCTGGGGCCGCAATCGGTCGCCACCCTGGTGGCCACGCTCGCCCGTATTCCTCAACCTTGGCGGCTGTCCTGGGCCCGGCTGACGACCATCGAAGAAGGCGCCCTGGAGCCGCTCACCCGGTTGTTCACCCAGTGGGCGGCGCAGGCGGTGCAGGTTCATTTCATCGATGCCGACCGACTTGACAAGGCACTGCGCCAGCGCACCGTCTCGGGCGACCGCGACGCCGATCCGGGTTGGTGGCGCTTGCGCATGGAGGCGCTGCGTGTGATGCACCGGCCCGACGAGTTCGAGATCGTCGCACTGGATTACTGCGTCACCTACGAGGTGTCGCCGCCGTCCTGGGAGACGCCGCGCGGGCGCTTCAAGGCCCTGCAGGCCGACGGCAGTTCGGCCGAGGGTTCGGTCAGCCTGCACAGCGAGCCGTTCCGTGATTCCGGCCTGTCCGGCGGCCCGGCCAGTGGGTTCGGCGACGGCGCCGCGGGGCAGGCCGGCTCGGCCGTGGCACGTGCCGAACTGGTGGGCACGCTCCAGGGCGACACCGCGCAGGCCCTGGACCGCCTTGACGAGCGTCTGGCGGGCGCCGATGTGAGCGAGATCGAGATCGACTGTGCCCGGCTGGTGCGAATGGACTTCGGCGCCTCGGGCAGCCTGCTCAATTGGGTGGCCGCGCGTGCCGGTGAGGGCCGGCAGCTGCATTTCACCAGCGTCCACCGGCTGATCGCCACATTTCTGGGCGTGGTGGGCATCACCGGTTCGGCCCGCATCAGCCTGCGCCGGGACTAGGCCGCTGTATCGGCCCACCGCGCGTGGGTTGCAATCGGCTTTGCCGCCCCTAAGTTGCTTCGATGGAACAGTTTCACGGTACAACCATCGTCAGCGTCCGCCGCCGCGGCCCCGATGGCAATTGGCAGGTAGCCATTGGCGGTGACGGTCAGGTCACCCTGGGCAATGTGGTGATCAAAGGGACGGCCCGCAAGGTACGCCGGCTCTACCACGACAAGGTGCTGGCGGGCTTCGCCGGGGCCACGGCCGACGCCTTCACCCTGATCGAGCGGCTGGAAGCCAAGCTGGAGCAGTATC
>JAZKDA010000198.1:0-4026 GCA_040387815.1 Pseudomonadota bacterium
GCGCACGAGATCCTGGTGATGGACGCCGGCCGCATCGTCGAGCGCGGCACCCATGGCGCGCTGCTGGCGCGCGGCGGGCGCTATGCCGCCATGTGGGCGCTGCAGCAGCAAGCAGAGGATTAGCCGTGGAGACCAAGTGGCTGGAAGACTTCGTCAGTCTGGCTGAAACGCGCAGCTTCAGCCGCTCCGCGCAGCTGCGGCACGTCACTCAACCCGCGTTCTCCAGGCGCATCCAGGCGCTGGAAGCCTGGGCCGGTTGCGACCTGGTCGACCGCAGCTCCTACCCCACCCGGCTGACGAAAGCCGGCGAGACGCTCTACGCGCAATCGCTGGAGGTGCTGCAGGCCCTGCAAAGCACCCGCGCCATGCTGCGCGGCCACGCGGTCGCGGCGCACGACGTCATCGAGTTCGCGGCGCCGCACACCCTGGCCTTCACCTTCTTTCCGGCCTGGGTGGCCGGCCTGCGCGAGAAGTTCGGGCCCTTCAAGAGCCGGCTGATCGCGCTGAACGTGCACGACGCGGTGATGCGTCTGGTCGAGGGCGGCTGTGACCTGCTCATCGCCTACCACCATGCCTCGCAGCCGTTCCAGCTCGACCCCGACCGCTACGAGATGATCTCCCTGGGCCAGGAAACCCTCGCCCCTTATTGCCGCCCCGACGCCCAGGGCCAGCCGATGTTCCGGCTGCCGGGGCACGCCTCGCGTCCGATGCCCTACCTGGGTTATGCGACGGGCGCGTACCTGGGGCGCCTGACCGAGCTGATCCTCAAGCAGTCGGGCACGGCCATCCACCTGGACCGCGTCTACGAGACCGACATGGCCGAGGGCCTGAAGGTGATGGCACTGGAGGGGCATGGCGTGGCCTTCCTGCCGCACAGCGCGGTCAAGAAGGAGCTGCGCTCGCGCCGCCTGGTGTCGGCGACCGGCCCGGGCTTGCCGCTGGAGATGGCCATGGACATCCGCGCCTACCGGGAAAAGCCCCTGGGCCGCGAGGCGCCCAAGAGCACCGCGCAGGCGCTGTGGACCTATCTGGCGGCCAATCACCGAGCCTGACAAACCCATAAATGTTTTGCATAACCCGGCGCTCATTCAGCATTGGCGCCCAGCGGCGAGTGTGCCTACAGTTCGGCCAACACCCGCTACCGACTGAACACCATGCCGAACGCCTTTCGCACCGAACACGATTTCCTGGGCGACAAGCGCATCCCCGCCGACGCCTACTGGGGCGTTCACACCGCCCGCGCCGTCGAGAACTTCCCGATTTCCGGCACCGCCATCAGCGCCATGCCCGAGCTGATCCGGGCCTTCGGCTATGTCAAGAAGGCCGCCGTCACGGCCAACCTGCGGCTGGGTGCGATCGACGAAAAGCGTGCCTACGCCATCATGCACGCCTGTGACCGGCTGATCGCCGGCGACTATCACGACCAGTTCGTCGTCGACGTGATCCAGGGCGGGGCCGGCACCTCGACCAACATGAACGCCAACGAGGTCATTGCCAACATCGCCCTGGAAAAGCTCGGCTTCGAAAAAGGCCGCTACGACGTCCTGCACCCCAACGACCAGGTCAACGCCTCGCAAAGCACCAACGACGTCTACCCCACGGCGGTGCGCCTGGCACTGTGGGAAGGCATCGACCAGCTGCTGGGCGCCATGGCGGTGCTGCGCGCCGGTTTCGAGGCCAAGGCCGAGGAGTTCAAGTCGGTCCTCAAGATCGGCCGCACCCAGCTGCAGGACGCCGTGCCCATGACGCTCGGCCAGGAGTTCTCCACCTACGCAGTCATGATGGAAGAAGACGAGGCCCGCCTGCGCGAGGCCCGTGCGCTCATTCAAGAGATCAACCTGGGCGCCACCGCCATCGGCACCGGCATCAACGCGCCGGCCGGCTATGCCGACCTGGCCTGCGGCCTGCTGGCCGAGATCAGCGGCATTCCGGTCGTCAAATCCAAGAACCTGGTCGAGGCCACCCAGGACACCGGCGCCTTCGTGCAGATGTCCGGCGTGCTCAAGCGCGTGGCGACCAAGCTGTCCAAGACCTGCAACGACCTGCGCCTCTTGTCCAGCGGCCCCCAGGCCGGCTTCGGCGACATCAAGCTGCCGGCACGGCAGGCGGGCTCTTCCATCATGCCCGGCAAGGTCAATCCGGTGATCCCGGAGGTGATGAACCAGGTGGCCTTCGAGGTGATCGGCAACGACATGACCGTCACCATGGCGTCCGAGGCCGGGCAGCTTCAGCTCAATGCCTTCGAACCGATCATGGGCTGGAGCCTGTACAAAAGCATCAAGCACCTGTCCACCGCCTGCCTCACGCTGCAGGCCAATTGCGTGGCCGGCATCGAGGCCAACCACGAGCTGCTGGCACGGCGCGTGCGTGAATCGGTCACCCTGGTCACGGCGCTCAATCCGATCATCGGCTATGAGAAGGCGGCGATGATCGCCAAGACCGCCATGGCCACCGGCGCACCGATCGACGAGGTTGCCGAATCGCTGGGCATCCTCACCCGCGCGCAGGTCGAGGCGCTGCTCGTGCCCGAGCTCCTGACAGAGCCCTTGCGGCTACAGGGGAACTGAGCCGCGGGCACGATGGCTGCTTTATCCTCGCGCCGGCCGTCGGCGGGAGGATCAAGCGACCGATTGCCAAGGGCCTCACCGGAGCGGCCCATTGACCCCGTTAAGGGTAATCCCGGAAGTCTGGCTCCGTAGAATTTCGTCGACAGTCATCCCTGACATATCCACCAAAGGAGAAAAGTATGAAAAAGCAACTGCTGGCCCTCGCCATCTCGATCGCTGCAGTGGGCGGTGCCTTCGCCCAGGGCAATGACACGCTGGCCAAGGTCAAGAGCTCGGGCACGATCACCATGGGTGTGCGCGACTCCTCGGGTGCGCTGTCCTACACGCTGGGCGATGGCAAGTACGCCGGTTATCACATCGAGATCTGCCAGCGCGTCATCGCCAACGTCGAAAAGGCCGTCGGCCGCAAGCTGGAGATCAAGTACCAGCCGGTCACCTCTCAAAACCGCATCCCGCTGGTGCAAAACGGCACCGTCGACATCGAGTGCGGCTCCACCACCAACAATGCCACCCGCCAGCGCGACGTCGCGTTCCTGCCCACCACCTACGTGGAAGAGGTGCGCATTGCCGTCAAGGCCGCCTCGGGCATCACCAGCATTGCCCAGCTCAATGGCAAGAATGTGGCCACCACCACCGGCACCACCTCGGTGCAGCACCTGCGCAAGCACGAGCGCGGCGCCAGCGTCGACTTCAAGGAAGTCTTCGGCAAGGACCACGCCGACAGCTTCCTGCTGCTCGAGTCGGGCCGCGCCGACGCCTTCGTGATGGACGGCCAGATCCTGGCGGGCAACATCGCCACCGCCAAGAACCCGGCGGACTTCAGGATCGTCGGCGAGGTGCTGAGCGTCGAGCCCATCGCCATCATGGTCCGCAAGGACGACGCCGCCTTCAAGAAGATCGGCGACGACACCATCCGCGAGCTGGCCAAGTCTGGTGAGCTGGCCAAGATCTACGACAAGTGGTTCGTGCAGCCCATCCCGCCCAAGAACACCCGCGTCGGCTTGCCGCTCAGCGAAACCACCAAGGCGGCCTTCGCCGCCCCCAACGACAAGCCGATGGAAGACTACGCCAAGAAGTAATCCCCGCCATGCAGGTCCACAACCCCGCCCGGCCCTCGCCAGGGCGGGGTTTGTGTTTCACGATGGGCGGCCCGCGTTGCGCGGACGGCCCGCATAACAAGACAAGACGATTTCGCGTGCGCAGAGGGACCACACCATGACTTGGGATTGGGCAGTATTTCTCAACGACGACGGCGGGGGTCGAACCTACCTCGAATGGATGTTTCAGGCCTGGGGCTGGACGCTGGCGGTCGCCGGCTGTGCCTGGGTCGTCGCGGTGCTGGTGGGCGCGCTGATGGGCACGCTGCGGACCTTGCCCGACAGCCCGGTGCTGTCGCGCCTGGCCAATGCCTGGGTGGAGCTGTTTCGCAACATTCCGATCCTGGTGCAGCTGTTCCTCT
>JAZKDA010000199.1:0-10969 GCA_040387815.1 Pseudomonadota bacterium
CCATCGGCGCCTGCATCTACGCCTGCATGCAGGGCTACCCGCCCAACGACGCGCCCCAGCGCCTGGAAAAAGACCGGCTCGGCCTTGCGCTGTCGCGCCTTCGCGGTGTCTACTCCGACAACCTCATCGAGGTGGTCGAGTGGTGCATGTCGCTCGACGCCCTGTCGCGGCCGCAGTCGGTGTTCGCGCTGCAAAAAGAGCTCAGCCGAGAAGGCGAGCGCCGCTACACCAAGCTCACCGTCGCCGAAAAGATGCGTCTGCAGTTCGACAACATGGTGTCCGACACCAAGAAATCCGTGAAGGCGGCCACCGCCTTCGGTTCAAAGGTCAAATGAAGTTCTCTGTCTTCCAGGTCAGCCGCAGGGGCGGGCGAGAAAAGAACGAAGACCGCATGGGCTACTGCTACACGCGGCAGTCGGGCCTGTTCGTGCTGGCCGACGGCATGGGGGGGCACCCGGAGGGCGAGGTCGCCGCGCAGCTGGCGCTGCAGACCGTCTCCGCCCTGTTCCAGAAAGAGGCGCGCACCCAGGTGCGCAGCCCCAGCGAGTTCCTGGCCACCGCCCTGATGGCGGCGCACCACCAGATCGTGCGCTATGCCGGCGAGCGCGGCATGCTCGACACCCCGCGCACCACGCTGGTGGCGGCCGTCGTGCAAAACGGCGCGGCCACCTGGGTCCATTGCGGCGACTCGCGCCTGTACGTGGTGCGTAACGGCCAGTTGCTCACCCGCACCCGAGACCACAGCTACATCGAGCAGCATGCCGCTGGCGTGATCCGCATGGAGCACCTCAACCGCAACATCCTGTTCACTTGCCTGGGCTCGCCCACCAAGCCGGTCTACGACGTCACCGGCCCGGTGGTGCTGCAGCAGGGCGACAAGATCCTGCTGTGCTCCGACGGCCTGTGGGGCAGCCTGTCCGATGTCGAGATCGTGCGGCAGCTGTCGGCCAAGCCGGTGGCGCAGGCCGTGCCAGACCTGGCCGAATCGGCGCTGCGCGCCGGCGGCCCGCATTCGGACAACGTCACTGTCATCGCTTTGGAGTGGGAGACGCCCGAAGCCGTCGAGTCCAGCCACGGCGTGTCCACCGACAGCATCAGCGACGGCGTGTTCGCCTCCACCATCCAGTCGGGTGTGCTCGACACCCAGGTCGATGACCTCGACGACGCCGCCATCGAACGCTCCATCGCCGAGATCAACGAAGCGATCCGGCGCTCGGCGGCACGCAAGTCCTGAACCCTTTTCCTTCCATTCCATGACTTCATTTCATCGCAGCGGCGGTCGCGCCGCCGACCAGTTGCGCCCGGTGCGCATCACGCGCGGCTTCACCATTCATGCCGAAGGCTCGGTGCTGATCGAGTTCGGCCACACCCGTGTGCTGTGCACCGCCTCGGTCGAGGAAAAGGTGCCGCCGCACAAACGCGGCTCGGGCGAGGGCTGGGTGACGGCCGAATACGGCATGCTGCCGCGTGCCACCCACACGCGCGGCGACCGTGAGGCGGCCAAGGGCAAGCAAAGCGGCCGTACCCAGGAGATCCAGCGCCTGATCGGCCGCTCGCTGCGCTCGGTGTTCGACCTCAAGGCGCTGGGCGAGCGCACCATCCACCTCGATTGCGATGTGCTGCAGGCCGACGGCGGCACCCGCACGGCGGCCATCACCGGCGCCTTTGTTGCCGCGCAGGATGCCGTCGACAAGCTGCTGGCCCAGGGCCGCATCGCCGCCACCCCGATCCGCGGCGCGGTCGCGGCGATCTCCGTGGGCATCGTTGAAGGCGCACCCCTGCTCGACCTGGAATACACCGAAGACTCGGCCTGCGACACCGACATGAACGTCGTCATGACCGGCGCCGGCCACTATGTGGAAGTGCAGGGCACCGCCGAGGGCGTGGCCTTTACCCGCGCCGAGATGAACGCGCTGCTGGCGCTGGCCGACAAGGGCATCCGCGAGCTGGTCGAGCTGCAACAAGTCGCCCTGGCGCAACCACTCGATCAGTCCGCGTGATCCACAAGCTTGTTCTGGCCTCCAACAACCGCGGCAAGCTGGCCGAGCTGCAGGCCATGCTCGGGCCGCTGGGGGTCGAACTGGTGTGCCAGGCTGATCTGGGGATCGGCGAGGCGCCCGAGCCGCACCGCACCTTCGTCGAGAACGCGCTGGCCAAGGCCCGCCACGCCGCCCGCGAGAGCAGCCTGCCGGCGCTGGCCGACGACGCCGGCCTGTGCGTCGACGCCTTCGGCGGCCTGCCGGGCGTCGACACGGCCTACTACGCCACCCAGTTTGGCTATCCCAAGGGCGACGACAACAACGTCAAGGCGCTGCTCGAACAGATGCAGGGTGTCAAGCAACGCCGCGCCGCGCTGGTCAGCACCCTGGTGGCGCTGCGCAGCGCCGACGACCCCGAGCCGCTGATCGCGGTGGGCCGCGCCGTCGGTGAGATCACGCGCGAACCGGTGGGCGAGCACGGCTTCGGGTTCGACCCGGTGATGTTCATTCCCGCCTTCGGGCAGACCTTCGCGCAACTGCCGCCGCAGGTGAAGAACGCCCACAGCCACCGCGGCCAGGCGGCGCGCCAGATGCTGGCGATGATGCGCGAGCGCTGGTTCCAGGAACAAGCATGACCGACATCCTGCATTACCTGCGGCCGGGCACGCTGCAGCTGGGCGCCTTGCCGCCGCTGTCGCTGTATGTGCACCTGCCCTGGTGCCTGAAAAAGTGCCCTTATTGCGACTTCAACTCGCATGAGATGCGCGCGGCCGAACTGCCCGAGCAGCTGTACCTCGATGCCCTGGTGGCCGACCTCGAATCGGCCCTGCCCCTGATCTGGGGCCGCAGCGTGCACAGCATCTTCATCGGCGGCGGCACGCCCAGCCTGTTCTCGCCCCAGGGCATCGACCGCCTGCTGGGCGATCTGCGCGCGCGCCTGCGTCTGGACGCCGAATGCGAGGTGACCCTGGAGGCCAATCCCGGCACCTTCGAGAAGGATCGCTTCCGGGCCTTTCGCGCCGCCGGCGTCACCCGCCTGTCGGTGGGCGTGCAAAGCTTCAACGATGCGCACCTCAAAGCTTTGGGCCGGGTGCACGACCGCGCGCAGGCGATCGCCGCGTGCGAAGAGGCGCAGGCGGCCTTCGACACCTTCAACCTCGACCTGATGTATGCCCTGCCGGGCCAGACCCTGGACCAGCTCGAGGCCGACGTCACGCAGGCCCTGGCCCTGATGCCGCCGCATCTTTCCATCTACCACCTCACCCTCGAGCCCAACACCTACTTCGCCAAGTTTCCGCCCGTCCTGCCGCCCGACGACACCGCCTACGCCATGCTCGACCGCCTCACCGAGATGACCGAGGCGGCCGGCCTGGCGCGCTACGAGGTCTCGGCCTATGCCCGGGCGGGCCACCGCTGCTGGCACAACCTGAACTACTGGCAGTTCGGCGATTACCTGGGCATCGGCGCCGGCGCGCACAGCAAGCTCAGTTTTCCCCATCGGGTGGTTCGACAGGTTCGCTGGCGCGAGCCGCGCCTGTACATGGACAACGCGCGCAAGGGGCAGCCGATCGCGCAAGAGGACGAAGTGTCGCGGCAGGAGCTGCCCTTCGAGTTCATGCTCAACGCCCTGCGCCTGAAAGAAGGCTTTGCCGTGCGTGATTTTGTGGAGCGCACCGGCCTGCCGATGTCGGCCATCCAGGGCGCGCTGGCCGAGGCCGAGGCCAAGGGTTTGATCGAGCGCACCATCGACGGTGTGCGCCCGACGACGCGCGGCTTCGATTTTCTCAGTGACCTTCAGGGCCTGTTCCTGCCAGGTTGAGGCGAGCCCGCACGAGGCCGGTCAGCCCGGCGTGGCTTGCAGTATGCAGCGCGCGAGCCGCGCGAAGTACCGCATCGCCGGTGGGGTGACCTCCACCTGCTTGCGTCGGGCGTCCTCGGTGTCGGCCAGCGCGACCCAGCCCTTTTCGCGCATCGATTTCAGTCGGCCGTGAATGGTGGCCGGCGCGCCGAGTTCGGCGTGGGTCATCATGTCGCGCACGCAAAGCCGTTCATGCCTTCGCATGGCCAGTGCGATCATGCCGAGCATGCGCTCTTCCAGCGGGTCGAGCGCTGGCAGCGCCGCCGCGCCACGGACCGCTTCCGACAATTGAAGGAAGTGCAGGTAGATGTCGGCGCCCGTGTTGGACTTGGTCACTTCAGCCTCCTGTGCCGGGGTGAAAGCTTGCGCTCCCCTCGAACCCCCGCGCAACCCCCGCCATGCCTGGCGGGCGGTTCGATGTAATGCTAATCCCTAACTGGCCGCCTTGGTAGACCTGTTCGCGTGAAAGACGGATCGCTACCATACGTTCATGAACTTCGTCCTGATTCACGGTGGCTTCCATGGCGGCTGGTGCTGGCGACTCGTCGCACAGCGGCTTCGCGCGCAGGGGCACCATGTCACGCACCCTACCCAGACCGGCCTCGGGGAGCGGCGGCACCTGGCCTCGAACACGCTCACGCTGGAGGTCTTCATCCAGGACGTGGTCAACCACCTGGTTTACGAGGATCTGAGCGACGTCGTCCTGGTGGGCCACAGCTTCGGCGGGATCGCGATCTCGGGCGCGGCCGAGCGGGTGCCCGAGCGCATCGGCCAGCTGGTCTACCTCGATTCATTGATCGTCCAGCCCGGCCAGACCCCCTACGACACGCTGCCGCCCGAGGTGATGGCCCAGCGCCGCAAAGGTTTCGAGGTGGTCGATGGCGTGCGCGGCTTCGCCCCGCCGGCACCGTCCGTCTTTGGCATTCCCGACGACCACCCGCAGTCGGCCTGGGTGCGCTCGCGCCTGACGCCCCAGCCCGAGAGCCTGTACGACAGCCCGCTGCCGATCCAGGGGCCGGTGGGCAACGGCCTGCCGCGCACTTACATCGCCTGCACCGCGCCGGTCATACCGGCCGTGGTCAGCTCGCAGGCCTGGGCCAGGCAGCAACCGGGGTGGGGGTGGCAAGAATTGGCCACCGGCCACGACGCGATGATCACCGCGCCCGAGGCGCTGGCCGACTTGCTGGTGCGCATCGGGCAAGGTGCTTGAGTTAGGAACAGGCCCTAACGCGCAACCACCTCCAACGCGACATACGCCGCGGCGGCCAGGAACACCGTTTCCGCCGTCATCAGCGCGATCGGCTTCCAGCCCACCGACAGGATTTCCTTCAGGTGCGACTTCATGCCAATGGCCGCCATCGCCGCGATCAGGCAGGCCTGCGACACATCGACGCCGCCGCGCACGATGGGGGCCGGCAGCCAGCCGGTGCTGTTGACCGCCACCAGCACCGCGAAGGCCACCGCGAACCACGGCAGCAGCGGCGGGCGCTGACCGGGCGCGGACGCTTCTCCTTGCGCGGCCTGGTGGCGGCGGGCCAGCAAGGCCGCCAGCACGATCACCGGCACCAGCATGGCCACCCGCACCAGCTTGACCAGGGTGGCCGCGTCGCCCGCGTCGTGCGAGATGCTGTAGCCCGCGCCCACCACCTGGGCCACGTCGTGAATGGTGGCGCCGATGAACAGGCCCGCGCCGACGCCCTGCAGGCCCAGCGATTGCGCGATCAGTGGATACAGCACCATGGCCAGCGTCGACAAGGCGCTCACGCCCACCACGGTGAACAAGGTGGCGCGCTCCTTCAGCGGGTGGGCCGGCATTGCCGCCGACAAGGCCAGTGCCGCCGAGGCGCCGCAGATCGCCACCGCACCGCCCGTGAGCAGGCCGAAGAACATCTGGAAGCCGAACAGGCGCGCCAGCACGATGCCGAAGACGATGGTCAGGGCCACCAGCAGCAGCACCAGCCCCACGGTCTGCCAGCCCATGGCCTGCACCTGGGTCAGCGTGATGCGCAGGCCCAGCAGGGCCACGCCCAGGCGCAGCACCTGACGGGCGGTGAAGTCGATGCCCTCGGCGCAGCGGGTCTGCTGCGACAGGAAGTTCAGTGCCATTCCCAGCAACAGCGCGAACAGCATCACCGGCGCGCCATAGTGCTGTGAAAGGAACAATGCGGCCAGCGCCACGATGGCGCTGACGGCCAGGCCCGGCCAGCGCCCTTGCCAGGTTGCAAGCGTCGCGCCCATCGCTCAGGCCTGCGCGAGCAGGTGGTCGCCGAACTGTTCACGCAGGCGGTTCTTGAGCATCTTGCCGGTCGCGCCCAAGGGCAGCGCGTCGACGAACACCACGTCGTCCGGCGTCCACCATTTGGCGATCTTGCCTTCGTAGAAGGCCAGCAACTCGTCGCGCGACAGTTCCTGGCCGGGCTTCTTCACCGCCACCAGCAGCGGCCGCTCGTCCCACTTGGGGTGGCGCGCCGCGATGCAGGCGGCCATGGCGACGGCCGGGTGGGCCATGGCGATGTTCTCCAGGTCGATCGAGCCGATCCATTCGCCGCCGGACTTGATCACGTCCTTGCTGCGGTCGGTGATCTGCATGAAGCCGTCGGCGTCGATGGTGGCCACGTCGCCGGTGGGGAACCAGCCCAGGCCCTGCGCGTCGGGCACCAGCGGGCTCTGGTCGACATTCAGGTAGTGATCCACTACCCAGGGGCCGCGCACCATCAGTTCGCCGGAGGCCTTGCCGTCCCAGGGCAGTTCGCGGCCTTCGGCGTCGACGATCTTCATGTCGATGCCGAACACCGCACGGCCCTGACGGGCCTGGATGGCGCGGCGCTGGGCATGGGGCAGGTCTTGCTGGTGACGCTTGAGGATGCCCACCGTGCCGACCGGGCTGAGCTCGGTCATGCCCCAGGCGTGGATCACCTGCACGCCATAGCGGTCTTCGAACGCGTCCATCATGGCCGGCGGGCAGGCCGCGCCGCCGATGATGGTGCGGCGCATGGTGGAGAACGCCAGCGACTGCGATTGAACGTGGGCCAGCAGGCCCTGCCAGACGGTCGGCACGCCGGCCGACAGGGTCACGCCCTCGGACTCGAACAGCTCGTACAGCGACTTGCCGTCCAGCCCCGGGCCGGGCAGCACCAGCTTGGCGCCGACCATGCAGGCCGAGTAGGGCAGGCCCCAGGCGTTGACGTGGAACATCGGCACCACCGGCAAGATGGCATCGCGCGCCGACAGGTTGAGCGCGTCGGGCAGGCCCGAGGCGAAGGTGTGCAGCACCGTGGAGCGGTGGCTGTACAACACGCCCTTGGGGTCGCCGGTGGTGCCGCTGGTGTAGCACAGGCTCGAAGCGCTGTTCTCGTCCAGCTGCGGCCAATCGAAGGCATCGTCGGGCTGCGACGCGATCAGGTCTTCGTAGCACAGCAGGTTCTCGATGGTGCTGGTCTGCGGCATCTGCGCGCGGTCGATCATCAGCACGAAATGCCTGACGGTCTTCAGCCGCGACGCCACCGCCTCCACCAGCGGCAGAAAGGTTTTGTCGAAACACAGCACCTGGTCCTGCGCATGGTTGCCGATCCAGGCGACCTGGTCGCCGTGCAGGCGCGGGTTGAGCGTGTGCAGCACCGCGCCCGAGCCCGACACGGCGTAGTACAGCTCGAGGTGGCGATAGCCGTTCCAGGCGATGGTGCCCACACGCTCGCCCTTGGCGACGCCCAGCGCGGCCAGGGCGCGGGCCAGGCGGCGCGAGCGCGAGGCCAGCGCGCGATAGGTATAGCGATGGATGTCGCCCTCGACACGGCGGGAGACGACCTGCTGGTCGCCGTGGTGACGCTCGGCGTGACGCAGCAGCGACGAGATCAGCAGCGGCTGCTGCATCATGAGTGCGTTCATGGGGGATTCCGTGTGGCGGCGAGGTGGGTCACTGCAGCTTGATGCCGAAGGTCTGAACGATGCCCGCGTTGCGGTCGAACTCGATCTTGACCGACTGCGCCAGCTGGGCCAGCGGCACGTCGGCGTTCAACTCGAAGCCGGCGCCGATGAGCCGATCACGCACGCGCGGCGATGCGGCGGCGCGGACCACCGCGGCATGGATCTTTTCGGCGGTGGCCAGGGGCATGGCGGCCGACACGATCACGCCGATCCAGTTGTTGAAGTCGATGTCGGGGTAACCCAGCTCGGTCAGCGTGGGCACCTGCGGCAGCAGCGGCGAGCGGTTGCGCGCGGCAATTGCCAGGGCCTGCAGCTTGCCGCCGGCGATCAGCGGGCGCGAGGTGGCCATGCCGTCGAACATCAGCGGGATCTGCCCACCCATCACCTGGGCCAGGGCAGCCGGCGAGCCGGGGAA
This sequence comes from Pseudomonadota bacterium, assembly GCA_040387815.1. Classification (GTDB taxonomy): domain Bacteria; phylum Pseudomonadota; class Gammaproteobacteria; order Burkholderiales; family Burkholderiaceae_C; genus Ramlibacter. The sequence goes on from JAZKDA010000199.1 coordinate 8,177, forward strand.
GGGAATGTGCTGCATGTCCAGCCCGGCCTTCTGGTTGAGGATCATGCCGGCGTAGTGCGAGGCCGTGCCCGCGCTGTACGAAGCGAAGCTGACCTTGCCCGGATTGGCCTTGACCCAGGCGATGGCCGACCTGGCGTCCTTGGCCTCCAGGGTGGGGGCGGCCACCAGCAGCAGGGTCGAGCGGGCGATGGCGGCCACCGGCCGCACGTCGCGCTGCGGATCGAAGGCGGTCTTCATCACGTGCGGGATTTCGGTGAGGATGTTGCTCGCCGTCATCATGATGGTCTGGCCGTCGGCGGGCGCGGCATTCATCGCCTGCACGCCGATGGCGCCGCCCGCGCCAGGCTTGTTGTCCACCACCACCGGCTGGCCGATGTCGGCGGACAGCTGGTCGGCCACCATGCGCGCGACCACGTCCATGGTGCCACCCGCCGGGGCCGGCACAACCATGCGCACGGGCTTGTCGGTCCAGGCGAAGGCGGCCGGCAGCGCCAGGGCCAGGGCGGCGGTACACAGGGCGCGGCGGGTGAACGAATGAGTGACTTGTCGCATGCTTGTCTCCAGTGGTTTTTCGGGGTGCCGGGTCTGGGTCGGCGGCTTGGGTTGGGGCGAATGGTAGGCAGCGGGCCGGGTCGGCGCTTGAGTCGATCGTCATTCCCGCGAAGGCGGGAATCCAGTAGGACGCGCATCCGGTGCGCCGCTACCTCACTTGAACTTGCGCAAGAACCCCTGCTGCTTGCCCGGCCGGTTGGGAGCGAAGCCGTTGGCGGCCAGCGTCTCTTCCACCGTGTCGTAGAACACGCCGATCTTGCAGATCTCGCGCGCTTGCCGGGCGGTGGCAATGGGGCGGCCGAATTCCTTGGAGATGCGCACCAGCTGCTCGATCTGCGCCACGGTGCTGATCTTGGCGGTGCGCGTCTGGTTCCACAGGTTGTCCTCGGTGCCGCAGCGCACGTGCATGCCCATGGCGATGCCCATCATGTTGATCGGCAGCACATAGCGCATCGAGCTTTCCACGGTGAGCACGGCGCCATCGGGGATGGCACGCACGAAATTCGCCAGGCTGTAGATGCTGGGCATGTCCATGCCGCCGCCGATGGCCACCCAGTTCAGCACCAGCGGACCCTTGTAGATGCCTCGGCGCATCAGGCGTTCGACCGACTCGAAGCTGTTGATGTTGTAGCACTGGAACTCGCTCTGGATGCCGGCGGCGCTCAGGCGGCCGATGTGCTCTTCGACCCAACCGGGCTGGGCCGGGACGGTCATTTCCTTGTAGGCCTTGTAGACCTCGGGGTCGTCCATCGAGGTGCCCTCGATCTCGTCGTCACCCCAGTGGTCCAGGATGTTCATCTGCGAGGTGTTGACCGTCACGGTCACCTGGTCGGGCTTGGGGTCGAGCTCGGCCAGCATGTGGCGGGTGTCGTCCGACAGCCATTTGGCGGCGGCGCCGTCGGTCTCCGGCGCGAAGCTGATGGAGCCGCCCACCTGGATGATCATCTCGGGCACGGCCTTGCGCACACCGGCGATGAGCTCGTTGAACTTGGACAGGCGCTTGCTGCCCTTGCCGTCCAGCTCGCGCACGTGCAGGTGCAGCACGCGGGCGCCGGCGTTGTAGCAGTCCACCGCCTTCTGGATCTGGGCATCCATCGTGACGGCGATGTCCTCGGGGAAATCCGAGGGCACCCAGGAGGGCGCATAGGGTGCGGCGGTGATGATCAGCGGTTGCTGGTTCTCTGGAAGAAGGTGGCCGTCGAGCAGATACATGGGGATTCCTTGCGAAGTCGTCGTGGGCAGGCGTGGAAAAGGGTCAGGGCTTGTAGTCGATGGACTTCAGGAGCTGGCCGGTGCGCTCGTACTCCTGCTTGAGCACCTTGGTGAAGTCCTCGCTGGTCTGGTTGGGGTTGCCCGGCTCCATGGCCAGGGCGCGCAGTTGCTCGCGCAGCGCCGGCACCGCCAGGGCCTTCATGATTTCGGCGCGCAGCTGGTTGCGGACAGCGGCCGGCACGTCGGGGGTCGACCAGATGCCCGTGCCCATGGTCTGGGTCAGGTCGCCGTAGCCCAGCTCGGCCAGCGTGGGCACCTCGGGCAGCAGCGGCGAGCGCGTCGGTGAGGTCACGGCCAGGGCGCGCAGCTTGCCGGCCTTGACCAGCGGCACCGAGGTGCCCATGCCGTCGAACATGAACTGCACCTGGCCGGCCATCACGTCTTGCAGGGCCGGGGGTGAGCCCTTGTAGCCCACGTGCTGCATGTCGGTGCCGGTGGCCCGGTTGAACTGCGCACCCTTGATATGAGAGAGCGTGCCGGCGCTGTAGGAGGCATAGCTGGTCTTGCCCGGATGGGCCTTCACGTACGCCACCATCTCGGCCACGTTGCGAATGGGCAGGCGCGGGTCGGTCACCAGCACCAGCGGCACGCGGGCGAGTTCGGCCACGGCAGCCAGGTCGGTGAAGACGTCGTAGCGCAGCTTGAGCAGGTGCGGCACCTCCATCACCAGGGAGTTGGCCGACAGCACGAAGGTGTGGCCGTCCTTGGGGGCCGACAGCATGGCCTCCACGGCGATGATGCCGCCGGCGCCGGGCTTGTTGTCCACCACCACGGGCTGGCCGGCGCTCCTTTGCAGGGCGTCGGCGACCGCGCGCGCGATCACGTCGGTGGCGCCGCCGGCGGGGGCGGGCACGAGCAGCTTGATCGGGCGATGGGGCCAGCCGCTCTGGGCCAGCGCGCCGGTGGCCGCCAGGCCCAGGGCCAGGGCGGCCATGCAGGCGCGGCGGGAAAGGTTCAGTGACTTCATGT
>JAZKDA010000199.1:10979-25252 GCA_040387815.1 Pseudomonadota bacterium
TGTTCATGGTGTGCTCCTGTGTTCAGCCTTCGCTGACGTGGGTGAATTGGCCCCGGCGGTGGTTTTCCATTTCCTCCACCAGGATGGGTGCGCCCAGGCTCATGGTGTGCAGGCCCAGGGTGGCGGTCAGCTGCAGCACCGCGGTGATTTCCTCGGGCGTCACGCCCAGGGCCAGCGCGCGTCGGATGTGGCGGCGCACGCCGGGGCCATACATGTGGGTCACGGAGGCGTCGACCGCGATGGCCAGCAGTTCGAAAGTCTTGGGGTCGATCACGCCCGAGTTGAGCGGCGCGCTGACCATGGCGAAGAATTTCTCGGTCCAGTCGGCGTCGAGCCGGGCCATCGGGTCCCAGTTCTTGTTCCATTGCCCGCCCGCGCGCATCGCGTCGCAGATGGGAGTGGCTGCGGCTTGTGTCATGTGTTCCTCGGTGTCATGGCGAAAAGATGGCGGACTGTAGAAGCGCCGCACCGGCGGCAATTGACAATCTGGGACGCTGGCTTGTCCAATTGGGACCCTGAGGGAAAACGCTCATGACCGTCTACCTGCGCAGCGCCAGCCTCACCAACTACGCCGCTCTGGCGCGCGGCCTGGGGCTGGACCCGCTGGCCATGCTGGCTCGGGTGGGCCTGCCGGCCGCCTGCCTGGACGCCGCCGACCTGCGGATCCCGGCCGAAGCCCTGATGCGCCTGCTGGAGTTGTCGGCGCAGCTGTCCGGTGAGCAGGCCTTCGGCCTTCGGCTGGCCGAAACCCGCCGCCTGTCCACCTTCGGCCTGGTCGGCATGCTGGCGCGCGACGAGCCCGTGCTGCGCGAGGCGGTCTCCACGCTTACCCGCTACGGCAAGCTGCATAACGAGGCTGTGTCGGTGGTGGTGGAAGAGGGCGGCGGCATCGCCGTGCTGCGGCTCGATTTCCTGCCGGTGCCCGGCACCGGCCGCCAGGGCGTCGAGCTGGGCGTCGGCGCCGTCTACCGCATGCTGCGCATCTTCCTGGGCGCCGAGTGGTCGCCCCGGGCTGTCAATTTCATCCATCCCGCTCCGTCCAGTCTGGCCGTGCATCACCGCCTGTTCGGCCGGCGGGTGCATTTCGCGCAGGAATTCGACGGCATCGTGGTCACGAGCGCCGACCTCGACACGCCCATCGCCCAGGCCGATCCGGTGATGCGCGGTTACGCGCGCCAGATGCTGTCGGGCGCCTCGCCGGTGGACCGCATGAAGACCCGCTACGAGGTGCAGCAGCTGATACTGGCCTTGCTGCCCACGGGCCGCTGCACCGCCGACCAGGTGGCGCGGCACATGGGGGTGGACCGGCGCACCGTGCACCGGCGGCTTGCACAGGAACAGTGCAATTTCTCGCAGCTTGTGCAGCTGACGCGTGTCGACCTGGTGCAGCGGCACTTGCGCGGCGGCCAGCGAACCTTGACCGAGGTGGCGCACTTGCTCGGATTCGAGAGCCTGAGCGCGTTTTCCCGATGGCGGCGGCAAGCCATGGACAGCGGATTGCTTGTCGCCAAGTCAAGCTGAACCCGTCCCTGTTGCAGGGTGTAACCCCCTCTGCTACTGTCGGACATCCGTGTGGCTGGAGCCGATCCAATGAATACGATGGTGACGACGGTCGTCACGCGCTTGGCGATCGGCCTGGTTGCCGTCAATTTGTTTCTCTACGGGCTGACAGGCTTGGTCCTGTACCAGAGTCACCAACGTTACGAGCACGAACGCGAAGTCGAGCTCACCAATCTGGCCCACTCGCTGTCCGTCAACGTGGGTGGCATCCTGGAGAAGTTGGACGTCGGCCTCACGGCGCTGACCCACGAACTTGACGACCTGCAGGCAGCGGGGGCGATCAACAGCGTGAGACTGGTCGGCTATCTCAAGGAGCAAAAGCGCTACCTTCGCGACTTCCAGGACATATGGGTGACTGACGCGGAAGGTGGCATGCGATGGGGCACCACGCTACCGGATGGCCCGCTCCTGAGCGTCGGCGATCGAGAGTATTTTCAGCAACTCCGGGTGGACCCCTCGCTCGAGCTCGCCATTTCAAAGCCCGTGGTCGGCCGGGTGAGCGGCGAGTGGTCCATCGTGATCGCCAAGCGTTACCACCGCCCGGACGGCTCGTTTGGCGGCGTCGTCCTCGGTTCGCTTCGCATCGGCCATTTCTCGGCCATGTTTGCGCCGATCGACGTGGGCAAAAACGGCTTGGTGGCGCTGCGCGGCGCTGACATGGCCATGTATGCGCGCCATACACCCGATGGCGGGTCCACCATGGTGCCTGGTGGCACAGCGATGTCGGATGCCGGTGCGAGGATGCTGCGGAGCCGGCCCCAGGCCGGAACCTACCGCGCCGCATCCGCAACCGACGGCATAGAACGCATGTTTCACTACCGGAAGGTGCAGGACCACGCCCTGTACATCTTCGTCGGGCTCGACACACACGAGATGCTGGCGCCGTGGCGCCGGGAAGTGTTTACCGCGGTGGGCCTGCTCCTGGTATTTACCCTCTCCACAGGACTCTATTTTCGGGTGGCCTACCGGCGTACCCGGCTGCGCCTTGACGCCGAGCAGGCCGAGCAGCGCCACGTGATCAATGAGCGCAGGAGGCTTCAGACCATTTTGGACTCCGCGCCCGTGGGCATCGGGGTGTCTTCCGAAGGCGTCCTGCGCTTTGTCAACCCCAGGTTCCGCGAGATGTTCAACCTGGCGGCCGGCGACGCTTCGGCGCGCTTGTTTGTCGAGCCGAATGAGCGGGAGTCCATCTTGCGCACGCTGACCGGCGGTCAGGACATCGCCGATCACGAATTGCGTATGCACGGCCGCGACGGCCAGGTGCGCGACATCCTGGGAAGCTTCCATCTGACAACGTACGAGGACAAGCCGGCCGCCCTGGTCTGGCTGATCGACATCACCGAGCGCAAGCGCGTGCAGGAAGTCCTGACGCTGAACGAGCGCAAGTACCGGTCCTTGGTGGAGCAGTCGCGCTGCATCGTGCTGGAATGGTCTCCGCAGGGCGACATCATCTATCTCAACCCTTATGGCCTGGAGTACTTCGGCTACACCGAAGCCGAACTGCTCGGCCGCAATGTCGTGGGCACGATCGTCCAGGCCACGGGTCCGTCGGGCGAGGATCTGGCCGCCCTGATGGCCGCAGTGCTGCGCGATCCCGACCAATTTGGCGCCAGCGAAAACCAGAACACCCGCAAGGATGGCACGACGGTATGGATCGCCTGGACCAACCGCGGCGTCTACGACGACAAGGGCAACCTCGACAGGTTGATCAGTTTCGGCATCGATCGCACCGTGCAACGCGAGGCCGATCGCACCATTGCAGACCAGCGCGCCGCGATGCAGAACATTCTCGATCGCAGTCCGGTGGGCATTGTCTTCGCCATCGACGGACTGGTGCGCTACGCCAATCCGGAATTCGAGACGATGTTTGGCTTGCGCGCCGGTAGCCGCGTCGATTCACTGTTCGTGCAGCGATCCGATCGCGACCTCATGCTCGCCGAGGTTGCGCGCGTGGGCCAGGTGCGAGACCGGGAGATGCAACTGGTGACCCCAGGCGGCGCCTTGCGCCACTTCCTGGTGACGGTGGCGCCCTTCTCACGCAACGGAGAAGAGGGGTTGATGAGCTGGGTGCTTGATATCACGGAGCGCAAGCACGCCGACCAGGCGGTCCGCCTGGCCAAGGACGCGGCCGAGGAGGCCACTCGGGCCAAGAGCGAGTTCCTGGCGAACATGAGCCACGAGATCCGCACGCCCATGAACGCCATCATCGGCATGTCACGTTTGGCCCTGCGCACCGACTTGGACAAGAAGCAGCGCAACTACATCGAGAAGGTGAAGCTGGCTTCCGAGAATCTGCTGGGCATCATCAATGACCTGCTCGACTTTTCCAAGATCGAGGCCGGGCAGATCACCATGGAGCGCACCGGCTTCGACCTGGAAGAGGTGTTCAACAACGTTGCAACCCTGATCAGCGTGAAGGTGGAAGACAAAGGCCTGGAGCTGGTCTTCCAGATGGCGCACGACCTTCCAGAGCAGTTCGTCGGCGACCCGCTTCGGCTCGAGCAGGTATTGGTCAACCTCGCCTCCAATGCGGTCAAGTTCACCGAACAAGGGCAGATCGTGATCGGCGTCGAGGCGGCCGAACCTTCACCGCAGGGGGCGCGCCTGCACTTCTGGGTGAAGGACACCGGCATCGGCATCACGCCAGAGCAGCGCGATAAATTGTTCCGCTCATTCAGCCAGGCCGACGCATCGACCACGCGCAAGTACGGCGGCACCGGCCTGGGCCTGGTCATCTCCAAGCGCCTCGTCGAGCTGATGGACGGGCGCATCTGGATCGAGTCGACCTACGGGGAGGGTTCGACCTTCCATTTCGAGGTGACGCTCGGCATGCCGCAGTCGCCCTCGTTCCCGGTATTGACCCGTCGCGACGAACTCGCCGGCCTCAGGATGTTGGTCGTGCATGAGAATGCCCTGGCTCGGGAGACCGTGTCGGGCATGGCGCAGTCCCTGGGCCTGACCGTGGATTCGGTCTCTTCGGGTGCGGATGCGCTGGCCCATGTGGTGGGCACTCGGGCGAAGTTCCCCTATGACCTGATCCTGATCGACTGGAAGCTCGAGCAGATGGACGGCCTGGAGACCCTGCGTCAATTGCGCGCCGCTGGCGCCGACCGCGTGCCGGTGGCCCTGATGGTTCCGGTGTTTGGGCGTGAGGATATCCAGGCAAAGGCGGATGCCGCCGCAATATCCTTGGACACCCTGCTCGTCAAGCCGGTGACACCGTCGCAGCTGCTCGACGCCATTGGCGAGCTGCTGGGCAAGCCGCTGTCCGGCACCAAGGACGGGGTGCCGGCGCAGACGGTCAACGAAGCGATGACCCAGCTGCGCGGCGCCCGCATCCTCCTGGCCGAAGACAACGAGATGAACCAGGAGTTGGCATGTGAGCTGTTGGGGCAGGCCGGCATGACCGTGGTGGTGGCGTCCGACGGCCGGCAGGCCCTGGACACGCTCGCGCATGGCGGGCGCTTCGATGGCGTCCTGATGGATTGCCAGATGCCCGTGATGGACGGCTACACCGCCACGCGTGAGATCCGAAAGCACGAGCAGTGGCGCGAGCTGCCGATCATCGCCATGACGGCCAATGCGATGGCCGGCGACCGCGAGAAGGTGCTTGAAGCGGGCATGACCGACTACATTGCCAAGCCGCTCGATCCCGAGGTCATGTTCGCGGTGATCGCCCGCTGGGTACGGCCGTCCGAGCCTGTCGCGCCGCGCGACGCGCAGGCGGCCAGCCCTGCCGACGCGTCGCTTTCAACTGACCTTGACTTGCCCGGGATCGACCAGCAGGCTGGGCTGACCATCTGCATGGGCAACAGGGCCCTGTATCGAAAGATGCTGGTCAGATTCTGGCACGGTCAGCACGACTTCGCGCATACCTTTGCCGCGGCGCTTCGCGACCCGGACGCCGACAGCGCCACCCGCGCCGCCCACACGCTCAAGGGCGTGGCCGGCAACATCGGAGCGCGCGCCGTGCAGGCCGCGGCCGATCGCCTGGAGCAGGCTTGCGGACAAAGGGCGCATTCGCAGCAGATCGACGACGCGTTGAAAGAGGTGCTCGATCAGCTCGCACGCCTGCTGCCCGCACTGAAGGTCTTGGCCGACGACAAGCCGGCCGATCTGGCGCGGACTGACGAGCCCGCATCTGCGGCGGCGATCGACCCTCAGGTCATGGCCTCGCAGCTGGCGGCCTTGCGCGCGCTTCTGGTCGATGGCGATGCGGGCGCCGTCCAGGCGCTGGAGGCGCTGCAGGCCGCAACCATGGGGGGGCCGTGGGCGCATCAGCTGAAAGAGGTGGCTAACGCAATCGAGGCTTTCGACTTTGAGCGCGCGCTGGTGGCGTTGGATCGGATGGAGTGGCCTGCGGGGACCGGGGCGGTCGCCGATCTTGCCGCCAGCGTTGGGGTGGCAGACCAAACTGCGTGACAAACCAGCGCGTGAAGGCGCTGGGCGAGCCGTATCCGAGCATCTGCGAGATGCGCACCAAGGAATGCCGGGGGTTCTCGAGGTAGCGCTGAACCAGCTCCCGGCGTACCTCGGTGAGCAGCCCGGTGAAGCTGGCGTCGGCCTCGTCAAGCTGGCGCTGCATGGTACGCACGCTCAGGCCCAGGCTCTGCGCGACGTAGTCGCTGGTGGCCAGTCCGCCGGCCAGCATCAGGTAGATGGCCTTGCGCACCTCCTGCACCACCGAGGCTTCGCCCGAGCCCGGCAGCGAATCGACATAGCGCTGCGCATACCGGGCCAGCGCCGGCGCCGCCAACGGGTTGAGCGCGTCCAGATCCTTGGCGCGGCACACCAGGCCATTGAACTCGCTGTCGAACTCCAGCAGGCAGCCGAACACCCGTTGGTGCAGGCTGGTGTCAGCCGGGCGCGCATGCGTGAAATTCACGCTGTAGGGCCGCCAGCTGCCGCCCAGCACCGCGGTGCACAGGCGAAACAGCACGCCGATGGCCAGCTCGTTGGCCTGCCGCGCATTGGCATGGCGCACCAGCTCCTCGCGCACGATCACCATCGCGCCGGAGTCCTCCATCTGCAGCGCCAGCGACTCGTTGATCAGGTGGATGTAGCTGATGGTGGCCTGCAGTGCATCGCGCAGGGTGGGCTGGTGGCTGATCACCAGGCTGACCACGCCGAAGTCGGACACCTCGCGCATCTGCGCCATGCGCAGGCCGAACTGCGGGTCGCCGCTGGCCTGCGCCGCCAGCTCCAGCAGCTTGACGGCCGACGCGGCGGGAATGCGCTGGTCCGGGTCTTGAAGCAAGGCGCGGCTGAGCCCGGCCTGGCGTAGCAGCGGCTGCGGGTTGATGCCGCAATCGCGCGCCACCTCGAAGAAGTGGCTCAGGGCGGCGGCGCGCACGAAATGGCTCATGGCACCAAATGATAAGGATCTGGCGCCTCTTGCAAAGCCCTGTCTGCGAGGGCTGCCTACATTGGGCCATCTCGCGCCGCCCCGGCGCATCGCATCAGGAGACAACAGACATGGCCATCGTCATACGCATGCACACCACCGGCGGCCCCGAGGTGTTGAAAGTCGAAGAGAACGACACCGGCGCACCCGGCCCCGGCCAGGTGCTGCTGCGCCACGCCGCTGTCGGGCTGAACTATGCCGACACCTACTTTCGCAACGGCACCTACCCCATGCCGCTGCCCGCGGGCATCGGCGTCGAGGCGGCCGGCTCGGTGCTGGCGGTGGGCGAGGGCGTCACCGGCTTCGCACCCGGTGACCGCGTCACCTACACCGGCTTTGCCAACACGCTGGGCGCCTACAGCACCGAGCGCGTGATCGCGGCCGCGCCGCTGATCCGCCTGCCGGACGAGATCTCCTTCGAGACGGCGGCGGCCATGACCATGCGCGGGCTGACCTCGGCCTACCTGCTGCGGCGCATCTACGCCTTCAAGGCCGGCGACACGGTGTTGCTGCATGCCGCCGCCGGTGGTGTCGGCCTGATCGTGGCGCAATGGGCCAGGCTGCTGGGCCTGACCGTGATCGGCACCGTCTCCACCGAGGAAAAGGCCGCCGTCGCCCGGGCCCACGGCTGCACCCACACCATCAACTACAGCCACGAGGATGTGGCCAGGCGGGTGCGCGAGCTCACTGGCGGCCGCGGCGTGGACGTGGTGTTCGACAGCGTGGGCCGCGACACCTTCATGGCCTCGCTCGACTCGCTGCGCCGGCGCGGCCTGATGGTCAGCGTGGGCACGGCCAGCGGCACCATTCCCGGCTTCGATCCCAACCTGCTGGCCATGAAGGGATCGCTCTACCTCACGCGCCCGGCGCTGGCCGACTACATCGCCGATCCGGCCGAGAAGGCCGAGCTTGCCGGTGAACTGTTCGGCCATGTGGCGGCCGGCCGCATCCGCATCGAGATCAACCAGCGCTATGCCCTGGAGGATGCCGCACAGGCCCACCGGGACCTGGAAGCGCGCAAGACCACCGGCTCGTCGGTGTTCGTGATCTGACGGGAGGCACCATCATGCGTGTCGAACCCCTGACCTGCGCCATCGGCGCCGAACTGTTGGGCGTCGACCTGGCGGACGCCGTCCAGGACAACGCCCTGTGCGCCGAGATCAAGATGGCGCTGCTGTCGCACAAGGTGCTGTTCCTGCGCAATCAGAACTTCAGCCGGGCCGACCATGTGGCCTTCGCCCGCCGCTTCGGCGAACTGGAAGACCATCCCGTGGCCGGCAGCGACCCGGAGCATCCGGGTCTGGTGCGTATCTACAAGAACCCCGAGCAGCCCAACGACCGCTACGAGAACGCCTGGCACACCGATGCCACCTGGCGCGAGGCGCCGCCCATGGGCTGCGTATTGCGCTGCGTGGAATGCCCGCCGGTGGGCGGCGACACCATGTGGGCCAACATGGCGCTGGCCTACGCGAAGCTGCCGCAGCAGCTCAAGGATCGGATCGCATCGCTGCGGGCGCGCCACAGCATCGAGGCCAGTTTCGGCGCGGCCATGCCCATGGACAAGCGCTTGGCGCTCAAGGCGCAGTTTCCCGACCCCGAGCATCCGGTGGTGCGCACGCATCCCGAGACCGGCGAAAAGGTGCTGTTCGTCAATGCCTTCACCACCCACTTCACCAACTTCCACAACCCGGACAACGTGCGCTACGGCCAGGACTTCACCCAGGGCGCCTCGGCGCTGCTGCAGTACCTGATCAACCAGGCCATGGTGCCCGAATACCAGGTGCGCTGGCGCTGGAAGCCCAACTCGGTGGCGATCTGGGACAACCGATCCACCCAGCACTACGCGGTGATGGACTACGCGCCCTGCCATCGAAAGATGGAGCGCGCCGCCATCGTCGGCGACAAGCCTTTCTGACCGCACGCATCGTCCAGACCACCCCAGGAGACAAGCATGAACTTCATCGACGGCGACAACTTTCCCGAGAACCAGCCCAAGCTGGTGATCACCTGCGCACCCTACGGCCCCGAGTGGGACCCGAGCGACTTCCCCGAGGACATCCCGGTGACGATGGAGGCGCAAGTGCAGAAGGCGGTGGACTGCTACAACGCCGGCGCCACCGTGCTGCATCTGCATGTGCGCGAGCTCGACGGCAAGGGCAGCAAGCGCCTGTCGAAGTTCAATGAGCTGATCGCCGGCGTGCGAAGCCGCGTGCCGGAGATGATCATCCAGGTCGGCGGCTCCATCAGCTTCGCGCCCGAGACCGAGGGCCAGGCCGCCAAATGGTTGTCGGACGACACCCGCCACATGCTGGCGGACCTCGACCCCACGCCCGACCAGGTGACGATCGCCATCAACAGCAACCAGATGAACATCGTCGAGCAGATGTGCGAGGCCGACCTGCGCGGCACCTCCATCGGCGACCCGGCGCTGTACCAGGCCTACCGCGAGATGACCATCCCCGCCGGCCCAGGCTGGGTGGAGGAGCACATCCGCCGCCTTTCGGCCGCCGGCATCCAGACGCATTTCCAGCTGGCGAACATCACGCAACTGGAAACGGTCGAGCGCATGATGCGCCGCGGCGCGTGCAACGTGCCGCTGATCCTCACCTGGGTGGCCATCGGCGGCGGCTTCGACGCGCCCAACATCTACAACCTGTCCAACTTCGTGCGTGGCGTGCCAGACGGCGCGGTGCTGACGCTGGAGTCGTCCATGCTCAACGTGCTGGCCATGAACATGATGGCCATCTCCATGGGCCTGCATGTGCGCTGCGGCATCGAGGACAACATCTGGTCGCAGCGCCGCGACCGCAAGATGACCAGCGTGGAGCAGATCGAGCAGCTGGTTCGCATCTCGCACGAATACGGCCGCGACGTGGCCAGTGCGAAGGAGGCGCGTGCCATCTACAAGATCGGCACCTTCTACAAGAACGCCGATGAAACCCTGGCCGCCAATGGCTTTCGCGCCAACCGCTCGCCGGTGCGTTTGGCGCCGCAGCTGAAGGTGGCGTGAGCGCCATGGGCGTGCCGACGGTCCTGATCGTTCCCGGGCTGCGCGACGATGTGCCGCAGCACTGGCAGACCCTGCTGGCCGCGCGCTTGCCCGGCGCGCGGTGCGTGCCGCCCATGGGCCGCGAGCAACTCGATCGGCGGGCGCGGGTGCGGGCCATCGAGGACGCGATGGCCGCCATCGACGCGCCGGTGGTCCTGGTCGCCCACAGCGGCGGCTGCATCGCGGTGGCGCACTGGGCCGCGCACAGCGCCCGGGCGGCGCAGGTGCGTGGCGCGCTGTTGGCGACGCCGCCGGACTTCGACGCGCCCATGCCCGCGGGCTACCCGAGGAAAGAAGCCCTGGAAGCCGGCGGCTGGTTCCCGGTGCCGCGCGGCCGCCTGCCCTTTCGCAGCATCGCCGCGATCAGCCAGAACGACCCGTTGGGCACGCTCGACCGCGTGCTGGCGCTGGCGGCCGGCTGGGGCTGCGAGCTGGAACACCTGGGGCGGGTGGGGCACCTGAACCCGGCGTCGGGCTATGGGGAGTGGCCGCAGGCCGTGGCGCTGATCGAGCGGCTGTCCTGATCGGACGGTCCGCCGATGCGTATGGCGCGGCAGGTGGGAAAGGGTGGCGCTCGGCCAATGTTTCGAAATTGGGAAATTGGCAACGCTATTTGGAAAAATTGGGCACAATGGCGGCGCAAGTCAATCCCTTGAAGACCCTATCGCCAACGTGGTGCCCGCCCAGCAGAATCCAGCCGTCAAAGTGCAGGCGGGCGACGTGCCCGTTCCGACGCGGACCGAGCGCCGGGCGCCCGGTTCCGGCGGGCCGCATGCGATCGCGCCTGAGGCCGCACCCCAACAGATGAGCCACCCATGACCCTGACCACACCCTCGAACCAGACCCTGGCGACGACCGCCGCCTCCGCCACCTCATACGACGCCGTCGTCATCGGCGCCGGCTTCGCCGGGCTGTACATGCTGCTGCGCCTGCGCGAGCTGGGCCTGACAGCCCGCGGCTACGAGGCCGGCGACGGCGTGGGCGGCACCTGGCACTGGAACCGCTATCCCGGCGCGCGCTGCGACGTCGAGAGCATGCAGTACTCCTACTCGTTCTCCGAGGAGCTGCAGCAGGAGTGGGTCTGGAGCGAGCGCTACCCCCGCCAGGACGAGATCGTCAACTACATCAACCATGTGGCCGACCGCTTCAACCTGCGCCCAATGATCCAGCTGAACACCCGCGTGACCAGCGCCGTGTACGACGAGGCCGCCGCCCTGTGGCATGTGGGCACCGACCAGGGTGATCGTGTCACGGCGCGCTATGTCATCTCCGCGGCTGGCTGCCTGTCGGCCGCGCGCGTGCCCGACATCCCGGGCCTTGATACCTTCAAAGGCAAGTGGTACCACACCGGCAACTGGCCCAAGGAGGAAGTCGATTTCACCGGCAAGCGCGTGGGCGTGATCGGCACCGGTTCGTCGGGCATCCAGATCATCCCGGTGCTCGCAGAGCAGGCGGCGCAGCTGACGGTGTTCCAGCGCACGCCCAACTTCAGCATTCCGGCGTGGAACCGGCCCCTGCCCGTTTCTGAGCAGAACGCCTGGAAGGTCAACTACCCCGAGCACCGCCGCGTTGCCAAGGCCTCGCGCTCGGCCATCCTGTACGAATACAGCCAGCGTTCGGCGCTGGAGGTCGACGAACAGGAGCGCCAGCGCGAATATGACAAGCGCTGGGCGCGCGGTGGCAACAACTTCACCCACTCGTTCAACGACCTGCTGACCAACAAGCAGGCCAACGACACCGCCAGCGAGTACGTGCGCGGCAAGATCCGCTCTATCGTCAAGGATCCGGCCAAGGCCGCCTTGCTCGCGCCCACCGACCACGGCCTGGGCACCAAGCGCGTCTGCGTGGACACCAACTACTACGCCACCTACAACCTGCCGCATGTCAGCCTGGTCGACCTGCGCGCCACGCCCATCAGCAAGATCGAGCCCGAGGGCCTGCGCACCACGGACAAGCTGTACCCGCTGGACGCCATCGTCTTCGCCACCGGCTACGACGCGGTCACCGGCTCGCTCGACCTCATCGACATCCGTGGCCGCGGCGGCCTGGCGCTCAAGGCCAAGTGGCATGAGGGTCCGCGCACCTACCTGGGCCTGATGACGCAGGGTTTCCCCAACCTGTTCATGATCACCGGCCCGCAAAGCCCCTCGATCACGACCAACGTGGTCATGTCGATCGAGCAGCACGTCGACTGGATCGCCCGCCTGCTCGATCACATGAAGGCCAAGGGCCTGGCCACCGCCGAGGCGGACGCCAAGGCCGAGACCGATTGGGTGGCCAACAACAATGAGCTGGCCTCCAAGACGCTGTTCCCCAGCGCCAATTCGTGGTTCATGGGTGCCAACATCCCCGGCAAGCCGCGGGTGTTTCTGCCTTACATCGGGGGCTTTGGCAACTACACCAACATCTGCGAAGAGGTGATCGCGGCCGGGTACAAGGGCTTCCACCTGAGCGCGCCGGCCGCCTCCGGCAAGGCCTGACCACCGGCGGGCCGGTGGCGGACAGTTTCGATTACGTCATCGTCGGCTCCGGGCCCGCCGGCTCGGTGCTGGCCAACCGCCTCAGCGCCAACGGCACGGCGACAGTGTGCGTTCTTGAGGCGGGCGTGCCCGATCGCAGCATCTATGTGCGCATTCCGGCCGGCTTCGTCAAGACGTTGTACAAGCCGGGCTTCATGTGGCCACTGACCACCGACCCCAGCCCGGCCACCGATTCGCGCGCCATCAAGATCCCGCAGGGCAAGATCGTCGGCGGCTCCAGTTCGGTCAACGGGCTGGCCTATACGCGCGGCCATGCCGACGACTTCAATGACTGGGCGGCGGCCGGCAACGAAGGCTGGAGCTACCGGGAGGTGCTGCCCTATTTCATGCGAAGCGAGCGGCGCATCGGCGAGGGCGACGACCGCTTTCGTGGACGCACCGGCGAGCTGCCCGTCACCAACCCCCAATGGCCCAACGCTTTGTGCGAGGCTTTCATTCAAGGCGCGGTCGACGCGGGCATTCCCCGCAATCCCGACTACAACGGCGCCACGCAGGAAGGCGTGGGTTATTTCCAGCGCTACATCGACCACGGCCGGCGCGTCAGTTGCGCCGACGCATTCCTGCACCCGGCCCTGCGCCGCGGCGGCGTCGACCTGCGGGTGCGCGCGCTGGCCGAGTCCCTCATCTTCGAAGGCACGCGCGCGGTGGGCGTGCGCTATCGGCAGGACGGCGCGGCGCGCCAGGTGATGGCCCGCCGCGAAGTCATTGTCTGCGGCGGCACCGTGCATTCGCCCAAGCTGCTGCAGCTGTCGGGCGTGGGTCCGGCGCCGCTGTTGCAGGACTTGGGCATTCCCGTGCTGCATCACCTGCCCGGCGTGGGCGAGAACCTGCGCGACCACTTCACCGTGCGAATCGCGGCCCGCGCCAGGAATGTGACCACCATCAACGAGCTCTCGAAAGGCTGGCGGCTGGGCGTTGAGATCGGCAAGTGGCTGGCGGGCGCGCCCAGCATCCTGTCGCTCAGCCCCTCGCTGGTGCACGTGTTCTGGAAGTCGCAGCCGCGGCTCACGCGCGGCGACATCCAGGTGCTGTTCACGCCGGCCAGCTACAAGGAAGGCAAGAACTATGTGCTGGACGACTTCCCCGGCATGAGCTGCGGCGCGCGCCAGCAGCGGCCCTTCAGTGCCGGACACGTGCGTGCGCGTTCGGCCGACGCCAACGTCGACCCGATCGTGCAACCCAATTACCTGGCCGACCCGCGCGACCTGGAGGTGCTGCTGGCGGCGCTGCGGCTGGCGCGTCGCCTGATGGCCAGCCGGGCGGTGGCGCCTTTCTTCGACACCGAGACACTGCCGGGCCCGCAGGTGGCCAGCGACGACGAGCTGACCGACTTCGCCCGGCGCCGCGGCTCCACCGCCTACCACCTGGTGGGCACCTGCAAGATGGGGCGCGCCGATGACGCGATGGCGGTGGTCGATGCGCAGCTGCGCGTGCGCGGCCTGCACAACTTGCGCGTGGTCGATGCGTCCGTCATGCCGCAGGTGCCGGCCGCCAACACACTGGCGGCCACGCTGATGGTGGCCGAGAAGGCGGCCGACCTGATGCTCAATCCTTCAGTGTGAGCCGGTATGCCTGGCTTGCCGTACCGCTGAAAAGCGCCTGCTTGTCGGCGGTGCTGGCACCCTGGGCCAGGCGCTTGAAGGCGTTCCACAGCACGGCGTAGCTGCAGCTGCCCTTGTCGACCGGGAAGTTGCTCTCGAACATGCAGCGCTGCGCACCA
>JAZKDA010000199.1:25262-33217 GCA_040387815.1 Pseudomonadota bacterium
TCGATGCAGCCTTCCACATAAGGGCGCCAGCAGTCGGCGAGCTCTTGTGACGATGCCGGCTGCGCACGGCTGCCCAGGTCGAAGCCATACAGCCGCATGCCGAAGCCGCCGAGCTTGACGAACACGTTGGGGCAGGTGGCCAGCTCACGCATGCTCGCGCGCCACTCCAGCGCCACGGCCTCGCGCCGGCCGGCATACGGGCCGATGCCGATCACGCCGCCGGCATGGTTCAGGACGATGGTCGTCTGGGGGAACCGCCGCGCCAGGTCGGTCAGTTCGGCGATCTGCGTGTGATAGATCCAGGCATCGAAAGACAGACCCAACGGCGCCAGCTGCGCGAAGCCTTCACGGAAGGTCGCATCGGCCATCACGTGGGGCGGCGGCGTCGCCAGCGATGCGCGGGCGGCCGGATCGGGGTGCCACACCGCCGAAAAGCGGATGCCGCGAAAGCGCCCGCCACCAGCGCGCAGATGCGCCTCGAGCACGGGCTTGACCTCGCCGCCCAGCAGCAGGTTGGCGTGGCCGACGATGCCGGCGGCCACCCGGCACGGCCCGTACGCGCCGCTGGCGCAGAGGGCTGCCGCGCCGTTGATGAACTCGGTCTCGCCCACCGGGCGCAGCGCGGGCGGGGCGTCCTGGTTGTGCATGGTGTTGGCCTCGACCGCGACGGTGGCGCGAACGTTGTGGCCGGTGGCCAGGTCGCCCAGCATGTCTTGCACGAAGTAGCGGTTGCCGGCGTGATCCCACAGGTGGTGGTGGGCGTCGACGATCGCCAGCTCGGGCTCGAGGATCTCCTCTTGCTGCAAGGCCAGCCACTCGGGCCGGACGGCAAGGTGCGTGGAGGCGGGTGCGGGGACGGGGCTGCTCATGTCTACCTCGGTATCGGGTGCGCGTTCGGCGGTCGCAACGCTGGTTTGATGATGCCCGATACGTTTCCAGTTCTGCGAGGGGGAAACCCCTTGCATATTCGAATTGTCGAAATGCCTATCGCAAAGATGCATTAATCTCGGGTTGACACTGGGGAGCCGCGTCACCTGACGCCCACCGCATTTCAGGAGAACGACACCATGCAATATGCCCCACTTGGCCGATCGGGCCTGCGGGTTTCGCCCCTTTGCCTGGGCACCATGATGTTCGGCGGCCAGACCGACGAGCCCGAGGCCGCGCGCATCATTGCCAAGGCCGCCGAACAGGGCGTCAATTTCATCGACACCGCCGATGCCTACAACGCCGGCCGTTCGGAGGAGATCATCGGCCGCGCGATCAAGGACAACCGGCACAACTGGGTGGTCGCCACCAAGGTGGCCTTCCCCATGGGCAAGGGCCTGCATCAGCAGGGCCTGTCGCGCAAATGGATCAGCCTGGCGGTCGAGGGCAGCCTGCGCCGCCTGGGCACCGACTCCATCGACATCTACTACCTGCACCGCGAAGAGCACGACACGCCGCTGACCGAGACCGTGCGCACCATCGCCGATCTGGTGCGCCAGGGCAAGATCCGCTATTTTGGCCTCTCCAACTACCGCAGCTGGCGCGTCGCCGAGATCTGCCGTCTGTGTGACGACATCGGCATCGACCGCCCGGTGGTCAGCTCGCCCTACTACAACGCACTCAACCGCATGCCCGAGGTGGAGCACCTGCCCGCCTGCGGCTACTTCGGCCTGGGCGTGGTGCCCTACAGCCCGATCGCGCGCGGCGTGCTCACGGGCAAGTACGAGCCCGACAAGCCCGCCCCCGAGGGGACCCGGGCCGCCCGGAACGACGTGCGCATAATGCAGGCCGAGTGGCGCCCCGAGTCGCTGCGCATCGCCCAGGAGATCAAGCGCCATGCGCAGGCGCGCGGCATCACCACCGGCCAGTTCGCGGTGGCCTGGGTGTTGAACAACAAGTTCATCACTTCGGTGATCGGCGGGCCGCGTACCGAAGAACAATGGAGCGAATACCTGGGCGGCACCACCTATGCTTTCACCGCGGAGGACGAGGCCTTCATTGACTCGCTCGTGCCGCCGGGCCACCCTTCCACGCCGGGCTACAGCGATCCGGCGTATCCGCTGGAGGGGCGGGTACCGCGGCAGCGGGGTGGGTGAAGGCATGTCCCATTCGATGTCATCGATGAATTCGCAACCGCGCCGCCTGCGCCGCTCCGAGCTCGCGGTGCCAGGCAGCATCGAGTCCATGATGGTCAAGGCCGCGGCGGGCAACGCGGACTTGGTCTTCCTCGATCTGGAGGACGCGGTCGCGCCCTCCGCGAAGGCGCATGCCCGGACGCAAGTCGCCGATGCCCTCAACGGCCTCGACTGGGGCCGCAAGACCCGCTGTGTCCGCATCAACGATGTGGAGACCGAGCATGCGTTTCAGGACATCGTCTACCTGATGGAGCATGCCGGCGCAAACCTGGACGTCATCATGGTGCCCAAGGTGCGCGCGCCGCGCGACGTTCATTTTGTCGAGACCCTGCTGAACCAGCTTGAGATCAAGCTCAAGCTCGGCCGCCGCATCGGCATCGAGGTGTTGATCGAAGAGGTGCAGGGCCTGATCAACGTCGAACAGATCGCCACCTGCAGCCCGCGGCTGGAGGCGCTGATCCTGGGCATGGGCGACTACTCCGCCTCGCAGGGCATCGACCAGCGCGCTATCTGGGATCCGCATGGGTATCCGGGCGACCTGTGGTACTACCAGCGCTCCAAAGTGGTGATCGCCGCGCGCGCTGCCGGCATCGACGCGATCGACGGGCCCTTCGCCGACTTCAAGAACACCGCCGGCTATGCGGAAGAGGCCCGCCGTGGCGCCTTGCTCGGCTTTGTCGGCAAGTGGGCCATCCACCCGAGCCAGATCGATCCGGCCAACGCCGCGCACACCCCGCCCCAAGCGGATATCGACCGCGCCCGCGCCATGACGGCGGCGTATGAGCGCGCGCTGGAGCAGGGTGTAGGCGCCATTGCCATCGACGGTGTGTTGATCGATGTGGCGACCGTGCGGGCGCAAGCGAACATCCTTCAGCGAGCGGAGTTGATGGGGCTGTAGCTACCCCGCGACCCGGCCCACCATGTCGGGGATGAGGATTTTGTGGATGGCTCGCAAGAGCCGCATCTCGGCAGCCAGGTGGACGCGCACCTCAGGCGTGGCGGGCAGGGCTTCGTTTTCCGTCTCGATGCGCCCGATCAGCGATTGCGCGGCCTGCGGTACCGCCTTGGTCAGGAACGCCAGCTCGCGCTCGACCTGCGATTGCGAGAGGCCAAGCTCTGAACAAATCCTGTGCTGTCAGGAACCAATGTCATCCGCCCCGCTCGCGGTCTACTCTCAGCCCCATCAGTTCGACCCTGTGATGCCGATGGGCTGGCGGAGGCGGTGAGATTCGAACTCACGAACGGTTGCCCGTTGCCGGTTTTCAAGACCGGTGCAATCGACCACTCTGCCACACCTCCGCGACAGCCTTCGATTCTAAGCGGC
The DNA here is from genome assembly GCA_040387815.1 of Pseudomonadota bacterium. Classification (GTDB taxonomy): domain Bacteria; phylum Pseudomonadota; class Gammaproteobacteria; order Burkholderiales; family Burkholderiaceae_C; genus Ramlibacter. Next base: position 28,710 of record JAZKDA010000199.1, read on the forward strand.
GGGCAGCCGCGTCAAGCCGGCCGCCGCGAGCATCCCGCCTGCCGGCGGGGCTCGGCGCGTCGCGCTTGCGTCGGCGGCCAAGGCCGGTAGGATGGTTCAAGGAGGCGAACCGCCATGCCCTGCCGTTCCCGAGGATTCACACACGCCTGTGTTCACGTCTGCCTGGTCCTACTGCTGGGCCTGACCCTGCCGCTGGCACGAGCACAAGCTCAGTCTGCAGCGCAGGCATCCGCCACCGAAGAAGCCAACCGCCAGCGCTTCGAGGCGCTGCAAAACGCCACCGTGGGGGTGGCGGTCCAGGTGATCGAGGACGCGGCGTCGGCGCGCACGCTGGGCCGCGAGCGCGAGGGTACCGGGGTGGTGATCGCGCCGCAGGGGCTGGTGCTCACCATCGGCTATCTGGTGCTCGAGGCCGAGAGCGTGCAGCTGACCACGCGCGACCAGAAGAAGATTCCGGCCCAGGTGGTGGCCTACGACGCCGTCTCCGGCCTGGGGCTGCTGCGGCCCTTGTTCTCGCTGGGGGATGTGCAACCCGTGAAGCTGGGCGCCGCCGCCGCATTGGACAAGGGTGCGCCGCTGATCTACATCACCGGCACGGCGCCGCGCCAGGTGGGTGCGGTGCGCCTGATCGACAATCGCCCGTTCACCGGGTTTTGGGAATATCACCTCGAAATGGGCTTGTACACCGCGCCCATGGTGTTGAACCACTCGGGCGCCGGCCTGTTCAACCTCGACGGCGATCTGGTGGGGGTGGGCAACCTGCTGATGCGCGACGTGATGCCCGAGCAAGACCCGACCGCGCTGCCCGGCAACCTGTTCGTGCCGGTCGACGTGCTGGCACCGGTGTTTGACGAACTGCTGCGCACCGGCCAGAACCCGCAGGCCGGGCGCCCCTGGATGGGTGTCAACGCCACCGAGCTGCGGGGGCAGGTGCGCATCACCCGCGTCACCGAGGGCAGCCCCGCCGCCGATGCGGGCCTGCGGGCCGGGCACTGGGTGACAGCGGTCGATGGCGCGCCGGTGCGCTCGCTGGAGGATTTCTACAAAAAAGTCTGGGCGCACGCCGCGGCGGACGGCGATATTCGCGTCAGCGTGCGTGAGGCGGGTGCGACGCGGGTGCTGGATGTGCCGGTGCGCGATCGCAGCAACGCGATCGCCAAGCCCAAGGGGATTTGATCAGCCCGCGAGCATGCCCTTGCGCTCGATGAACTCCACCACCGCGTCCAGACCTTTGAGCGTCTTGAGGTTGGTCATCACATAGGGCCGGCCCTGGCGCATGCGCTGGGTGTCGGCTTCCATGACGCCCAGGTCGGCGCCGACGTAGGGGGCCAGGTCGGTCTTGTTGATCACGAACAGGTCGCTCTTGGTGATGCCTGGGCCGCCCTTGCGTGGGATCTTCTCTCCGGCTGCCACATCGATCACGTAAATGGTGAGGTCGCTCAGTTCGGGGCTGAAGGTGGCGGCCAGGTTGTCGCCGCCGGATTCGACGAACACCACGTCGGCCTCGGGAAACTCGGCCAGCATGCGGTCGATGGCTTCGAGGTTGATGGATGCGTCCTCGCGGATGGCGGTGTGCGGGCAGCCGCCGGTTTCTACGCCCATGATGCGCTCGGCCGGCAGTGCGCCGCTGACGGTGAGCAGGCGCTGGTCTTCCTTGGTGTAGATGTCGTTGGTGATGGCGACCAGGTCCCATTTGTCGCGCATGGCCTTGCACAGCATCTCCAGCAGCGTGGTCTTGCCGGAGCCGACCGGCCCGCCGATGCCCACGCGCAGCGGCGGCAGGGTCTTGGTGCGATGGGGGATGTGGTGCAGGCTCATGATCGGAACAGGCGTGAATACTGGTGTTCATGCCGGGCCGACAGGATGGCCAGCATGGGCGAAAAGGCCTGGCGCTCATCGTCGCCGAGGGACAGAGCATGGTCGACGGCAGCCGGCATGTCGGACGCCAGGCGCCAGAGGATGCGCTGGCCGGCGCCCTGGCCCAGCGGCACCGACTTGATGGCGGCCTGCGCCATGTTCTCGGCCCAGCCGAAGGCAAAAGCCAGCACGATGGCGCGCACCGCGGCGCCGGTGGGCGCCGCCGCCACGGCGAATGCCACGGGGTAGGTGAGCGGGCCCAGGGCTGCCGCCGCGGCACCCTCGACGGGCCGCACGGACTTGAGCCACTCCACCAGCGAGCGGCCCATCTGCTGGGTCTGCTGGCGCAGCTCGCCGGTTTCGCGCGTCCGCAGCACCCAGTCGTCCAGCGCGCGCAGGCGATCGGTGTCGGCGCTGCGGGCGGCGTCGACGGCTTGCGCGATCACGGCGAGGTCGGCCCGCGCAAGGGTGATGTGCAGCTGGTCGGCCAGCCAGTTCGCGGCGGTGGCTTCGTTGGTCACCAGGCCGCAGTCGACCGCGCTCTCCAGCCCTTCGGAATACGAAAAGCCACCCACCGGCAGGGCCGGCGAGGCCAGCCAGATCAGTTGCAGCAGCGCGGCATCGCCCAGCTCAATGCCGGTGGTGGGCATGACCATGGCCGTGTCCGTGCTCGGGCCCGGGCTCGGGCTCGGGTCCGACGTCGCTGTGTTCGTGGTCGTCCTGGGTGTGCTCCTGCGGCGCGGGGTGAGGGTGCACGTGCCCAGCCGAATCCGGATCGGAGGGCAGGTGCGATTGCGAGTGATGCGAGTGTGAATGCGAATCCGCGTGCGTGTGACCCTGCCCGCCGTGGCTCGCGTAGGCGCCGCCCTCGGGCTCGAAGGCCTCGATCGCCTCGTTGACGATCAGGTGCATGGCGCGCAGCATGTCGGCCAGCACATGGTCGGGCTCGATCTTGAGGTGGTCTGGCTTGAGCTCGATCGGCACATGCCGGTTGCCCAGGTGATAGGCGGCGCGGGTGAGGTCAAACGGTGTCCCGTGTTCGGCGCAGTGGCGAATGACCAGCACCGGCTGCGGCGCGGCGATCACGCGCACCAGCGAGCCGTCTTGCGCCACCAGCACGTCGCCGCCGCGCACCGCCGTGCCGCGCGGCAGGAAAACGCCGAGCGTGCGGCCCTGCGAATCGGTGCAGTCGAAGCGGCTTTTCTGGCGGACGTCCCAGTCGAGTTCGACCGTGGCGGCGCGCCGCAGCAGGACGGCCGCCAAACTTTGCCCGCCCGCCAGGCATTTGGTCACGTGGAGCATGGAGCCTAGGCTATCAGAACAGAAAAATCAGAACAGGAAATAACGCTGCGCCATCGGCAGCACCGTAGCCGGATCGCAGGTCAGCAGCTGGCCGTCGGCGCGCACCGCGTAGGTCTGCGCGTCGATCTCCATCTTGGGCAGGTAGCCGTTGTGCACCATGTGCTGCTTGCGCACCCCGCGCATGTTCTTGGCAGCGCTGACCGTCTTGGCCAGGCCATAGCGCTGCGGCAGCCCGGCGGCCAGCGCGGCCTGCGAGACGAAGGTGATGGAGCTGCGCGAAAGCGAGCCGCCGAAGCTGCCGAACATCGGCCGAAAATGCACCGGCTGCGGCGTGGGGATGGACGCGTTGGGGTCGCCCATCGCGGCCATGGCGATGGTGCCGCCCTTGAGGATGGCAAAGGGCTTGACGCCGAAGAAGGCTGGCTTCCACACCACCAGGTCGGCCCATTTGCCGGGTTCGATGCTGCCCACCTCGTGGCTGATGCCGTGGGCAATGGCGGGGTTGATGGTGTATTTGGCCACGTAGCGCTTGACGCGCACGTTGTCGTGGCGCTCGCCGTCGCCCGGCAGCTTGCCGCGCTGCAGCTTCATCTTGTGCGCGGTCTGCCAGGTGCGCAGGATCACCTCGCCCACCCGGCCCATGGCCTGGCTGTCGCTGGACATCATGCTGATGGCGCCCAGGTCGTGCAGGATGTCCTCGGCCGCGATGGTCTCCTTGCGGATGCGGCTCTCGGCGAAGGCCAGGTCTTCGGCGATGGCGGCGTCAAGGTGGTGGCACACCATCAGCATGTCCACATGCTCGTCCAACGTGTTCACCGTGTACGGCATGGTGGGATTGGTGGACGAAGGCAGGAAGTTGGCCTCGCCCACCACGCGCAGGATGTCGGGGGCATGCCCACCGCCCGCGCCCTCGGTGTGGAAGGCGCAGATGCCGCGGCCCTTGGTGGCGGCGATGGTGTTCTCGACAAAGCCCGATTCATTGAGCGTGTCCGAGTGGATGGCCACCTGGATGTCCATCTCGTCGGCCACCGACAGGCACTGGTCGATGGCGCTGGGCGTGGTGCCCCAATCTTCGTGCAGCTTCAGGCCGATGGCGCCGGCGGCCACCTGCTCGCGCAGGGCCTGCGGCTGGCTGGCATTGCCCTTGCCCATGAAGCCCAGGTTCATAGGGAAGGCATCGGCCGCCTGCAGCATGCGCTCGATGTGCCAGGGGCCGGGCGTGCACGTGGTGGCGAAGGTGCCGGTGGCCGGCCCGGTGCCGCCACCGAACATGGTGGTGATGCCCGAGGCCAGCGCTTCCTCGATCTGCTGCGGGCAGATGAAGTGGATGTGCGAGTCGATGCCGCCGG
>JAZKDA010000200.1:0-5327 GCA_040387815.1 Pseudomonadota bacterium
TCGCCTCGTAGCGGGTGAAGCTGCGGCGCCAGGCCAGCACCACCCGGCGGCTGGGCACGTCGTCGGCGAATGGGATGTAGCGCACGAAGCTCTCGTCCTCCTTGCGGCGGCGCGGCTTGGACGCGAGCGACTCTTTCGGCACCGACAAGCGCGGCACCAGCGTCACGCCCATGCCCGAAGCCACCATGTGCTTGATGGTCTCCAGCGAAGAGCCCTCGAAGCTCTTGCGGATGCCCTCGGCGTTGCTGGAAAAACGGGCGAACTCGGGACAGACCTCCAGGACGTGGTCGCGAAAGCAGTGGCCCGCACCCAGCAGCAGCATGGTCTCGGTCTTGAGCTCCTGCGCCGTGATCGACTTGCGCGCGGCCAGCGGGTGCGCGCTCGGCACCGCCACCATGAAGGGTTCGTCATACAGCGGCGCGATCGCCAGGCCAGTGTCGGGGAAAGGCTCGGCCATGATGGCGCAGTCGATCTCGCCGGTGCGCAGCATCTCCAGCAGGCGCACGGTGAAGTTCTCCTGCAGCATCAGCGGCATCTGCGGCGTGCGCGCGATCGCCTGGCGCACCAGGCTGGGCAGCAGGTAGGGACCGATGGTGTAGATGATCCCCAGCTTGAGCGGGCCGGCCAATGGGTCCTTGCCGCGCTTGGCGATCTCTTTGATGGCGGCGGCCTGCTCCAGCACGCTCTGGGCCTGGCGCACGATCTCCTCGCCCAGCGGCGTCACCGCCACCTCGTTGGCGCTTCGCTCGAACAGCTTGAGCTCCAGCTCCTCCTCCAGCTTCTTGATCGCCACCGACAGCGTCGGCTGCGAGACGAAACAGGCTTCGGCGGCCTTGCCGAAATGCTTCTCGCGGGCGACGGCGACGATGTACTTGAGCTCGGTGAGGGTCATAAACGGTGTGTTCTGGCGACGAGCCTAGGCTTTCAGATACTCCGATTTTCCACCCAGCCAGCGGTTGACATGGCGCTGCGCCAGTTGCGGGTGCTGATCGAGCATCGCCGGCGCCAGCGCACGCACGGCTTCCAGCAGGGAGCGGTCGGCCTCCAGGTCGGCAAAGCGCAGCAGCGGCGCGCCCGACTGGCGCGCCCCCAGGAACTCGCCCGGGCCACGGATTTCCAGGTCACGGCGGGCGATCTCGAAGCCGTCGTGGGTCTCCACCATGGCCTTGAGCCGGGACCGCGCCGTCTCGCCCAGACGCCCGTTCTCGCCCGTCGCATAAAGCAGCACGCAGGCCGAAGCCGCCGCGCCGCGCCCGACCCGGCCACGCAGCTGGTGCAGCTGCGACAGCCCGAAGCGTTCGGCATGCTCGATCACCATCAACGAGGCATTGGGCACGTCCACGCCCACCTCGATGACCGTGGTAGACACCAGCACGCCCATCTCGCCGGCCGCGAACAGCGCCATCACCGCCTTCTTGTCGGCCGGCGGCATGCGCGAATGCAGCAGCCCCACCCGCACGCCGGGCAGCGCCGCCGTCAGCGCCTCGTGCGTGGCGGTGGCGTTGTTCAGGTCCAGCGCCTCGCTCTCCTCGATCAGGGGGCAGACCCAGTACACCTGCCGCCCCTGCGCCAGCTGGCTGCGGATGCGCTCGACCACCTCGTCGCGGCGGTTGTCGGCGATCACTTTGGTAATGACGGGCGTTCGCCCGGGCGGCAGCTCGTCCAGCGTGGACACGTCCAGGTCGGCGTAGTAGCTCATGGCCAGCGTGCGCGGAATGGGGGTGGCCGACATCATCAGCAGGTGCGGCTCGCGCGCGGGCCCCGGCGGCTCGTCGGGCTCGGGCTGCATCTTGTCGCGCAGGGCCAGCCGCTGCGCCACGCCGAAGCGGTGCTGCTCGTCGATGATGGCCAGCGCCAGCCGGCGAAAGCGCACCTGCTCCTGGATCACCGCGTGCGTGCCGACCACCAGCGCCGCCTCCCCGCTGGCGACCTGCGCCAGCATCGCCGTGCGCTCCTTCTTTTTCTGGCTGCCCGTCAGCCACGCCACCCGCAGGCCGCGCGGCGCGAGCAGCGGCTCCAGCCAGCCGATCAGCTTGCGGAAGTGCTGCTCGGCCAAAATCTCCGTCGGCGCCATCAGCGCGCACTGCCAGCCGGCGTCGATCGCCACTGCCGCCGCCAGCGCCGCCACCACCGTCTTGCCCGAGCCCACATCGCCTTGCAACAGCCGGTGCATGGGCACCGCCCGCGCCAGGTCGTGCGCGATCTCCTGGCCCACCCGGCGCTGGGCCTTCGTCAGCGCAAAGGGCAGCGCCGCGAGCAGCTGCTCGTGCAGCCCGCCCGGCGCACCGGCCAGCGGCGGCGCCCGAAGCGCATCGCGCTCGCGCTTGCTGGCCAGTTGAGACAGCTGCTGGGCCAGCAGCTCCTCGGCCTTCAAGCGCTGCCAGGCCGGGTGACTGCGGTCCTCCAGTGCTGCCAGTGCGGTGTCGGGCCTCGGATGATGCAAAAACTGCAGCGCCTCGCGCAGGCCCCAGCCCGCCGGCAGCCGCAGCCGCTGCGCCATGCCCTGTGCGAAGGTGTCGGACAGATCGGCTCGGGCCAGCCCAGCCAGCACCGCCTTGCGCAGGTAGGCCTGGGGCAAGGCGGCCACCGTGGGATAGACCGGCGTCAAGGCCTGCGGCAGCTCGCCCTCGGCGGCCCGGCACACCGGATGCAGCATCTGCCGCCCCAGAAAGCCGCCCCGCACCTCGCCGCGCGCCCGGATGCGCGCGCCGACCGCCAGCGCCTTCTGCTGCGAGGGATAGAAGTTGAAAAAGCGCAGCTGGCAGGTGTCGGTGCCGTCGTCCACCGTCACCACCAGCTGGCGGCGCGGCCGCAGCACCACCTGGTTGCTGGTCACCGTGCCTTCGATCTGTACAGCCTGGCCGTCGCGCGCGTCACGCAGCCGTACGATCCGGGTCTCGTCCTCGTAGCGCAGCGGCAGGTGCAGCGCCAGGTCGATGTCTCGGGCCAGCCCCAGCTTGCGCAACGCCTTCTGCGGCGCGGACAAGGGTGGGGGGGCGGGCATGGGACAATTCTGCCTCTTCCAATCCCCTCTCTTTTTTCTTGGCACGGGTCCGTCCGACCCTCAAGCAGCATGCGTCCATTCACCGTCGGCGACTTCGACTTCGCCCTGCCTCCCGAGCTCATCGCCCAGCACCCCGCCGCGCAGCGCAGCGCCTCGCGCCTGCTCGACGGCACCGGCCCCACGCCGGCCGACCGCATCTTCCGTGACCTGCCCGGCTTGCTCACGCCCGGCGACCTGCTGGTCTTCAACGACACACAGGTGATCAAGGCCCGCCTGTTCGGCGAGAAGCCCACCGGCGGCAAGCTGGAGCTGCTGGTCGAGCGCGTGCTCACCGGTCACGAGGTGGTGGCCCATATGAAGGTGAGCAAGAAGCCCCCCGTCGGCACCACCCTGCGGATGCACGGCGGCTTCGAAGCCACCCTGCTGGGCCGCTGGCCCGCCGACGACGGCCCGCTGTTTCGCTTTCGCTTTTCCGCGGAGCCGCACGCGCTGATGGCCGCCCACGGCCATGTGCCGCTGCCGCCCTACATCGCGCATGCCGACACCGCCGAGGACGAGCGCCGCTACCAGACCGTGTTCGCACGCCACCCCGGTGCGGTGGCCGCGCCCACCGCCGCCCTGCACTTCGACGAAGCCGTGCTGGCCGCCCTCGACGCCCGCGGCGTGCGGCGCGCCAGCGTCACCCTGCATGTGGGCGCCGGCACTTTCCAGCCGGTGAAAGTGGACGATCTTGCCCAGCACCAGATGCACAGCGAGTGGTACGACCTGCCGGCCGCCACGCAGCAAGCCATCGCCGACACGCGCGCGCGCGGCGGCCGCATCGTGGCGGTGGGCACGACCACCGTGCGCACACTCGAATCCTGGGCCCGCGACGGCCAGGCCACCGGCGACACCCGCATCTTCATCACCCCGGGATTCGACTTCCAGATCGTCGACCTGCTGGTCACCAACTTCCATCTGCCGCGCTCCACGCTCATGATGCTGGTCAGCGCCTTCGCCGGCTACGAACACGTCATGGCCCTGTACCGGCACGCGATCGGCCAACGCTACCGATTTTTCAGCTATGGCGACGCCATGCTCTTAAAGCGCACTTGCGCCTGACCACCATGCTCGAATTCGAAGTCCTCAAGACCGAAGGCCATGCCCGGCGCGGCCGCCTCACGCTCAACCACGGCGAGGTGCAAACGCCCATCTTCATGCCGGTGGGCACCTACGGCACCGTCAAGGGCGTCACGCCCCGCTCGCTCGAGGAGATGGGCGCGCAGATCATCCTGGGCAACACCTTCCACCTGTGGATGCGGCCTGGCCTGGACGTGCTGCAACAGTTTGGCGGCCTGCACCGCTTCGAGAACTGGAACAAGCCCATCCTCACCGACTCCGGCGGCTTTCAGGTCTGGAGTCTGGGCGAGATGCGCAAGATCAGCGAGGAGGGCGTCAAGTTCGCATCGCCCGTCAACGGCGACAAGCTGTTTCTGACGCCCGAGATCTCGATGCAGATCCAGACCATCCTCAACAGCGACATCGTCATGCAGTTCGACGAATGCACGCCCTACGAGACCAAGGGCCACTTCACCACCGAGGCCGAAGCCCGCTTCTCGATGGAGCTGAGCCGCCGCTGGGCCCTGCGCTGCCAGGCTGAATTCGCGCGGCTGGAAAACCCCAACGCCCTGTTCGGCATCGTCCAGGGCGGCATGTTCGAGCACCTGCGCCAGGAGTCGCTGGACGCCCTGGTGGCAATGGACTTTCCCGGGTATGCCGTCGGCGGCGTGAGCGTGGGCGAGCCCAAGGACGAGATGCTGCGCATCATGGCCCACACCCCGCACCGCCTGCCCGCGAACAAGCCCCGTTACCTGATGGGCGTGGGCACGCCCGAAGACCTGGTGGCCGGCGTCGAGCAGGGCGTGGACATGTTCGACTGCGTCATGCCAACCCGCAACGCACGCAACGGCCATTTGTTCACCCGCTTTGGCGACCTGAAACTGCGCAACGCCCGGCACCGCAGCGACGAGCGCCCGCTCGACGAGACCTGCGGCTGCTACACCTGCAAGGGCGCCATGAACCCCGACGGCACGGTCAGCGGCGGCTTCTCACGCGCCTACCTGCATCACCTGGAGCGCTGCGGCGAGATGCTGGCGCCGATGCTGGCCACCATCCACAACCTGCACTACTACCTGAACCTCATGGCCGAAGTGCGCCACTCGCTCGAAGCCGGGCGCTTTGCCGCCTTCGCGGCGCAGTTCAGGCAGGCTCGCCAGCGCGGCGTGTGACACATCCCTCGTCATCCCCGCGAAGGCGGGGATCCAGGAGCGAGGTTCGTCCGGCG
>JAZKDA010000200.1:5337-12380 GCA_040387815.1 Pseudomonadota bacterium
CTTGGCGACGATCCCCAGCACAGTGCCCAGCCAGGTCGCCACACCCACGCGCAAGGCCTGCGCCTGGTTGCGCCGGGCCAGCAACTCACCCGCCACCGCACCGACGAAGGGCATGAACAGCACGCCGACCAGCCCCATGAACACGCCGGCCACCGTGCCCAGCAAAGCGCCTGTCACCGCCTGCCGGCTGGCCCCGGCGCGCTGCGCGCCCATCACGCCGGCCAGGTAATCCACCACCCACGACAGCACAGCCAGCACCGCCACCGCCACGACCACCGGCACGCCGACGCGGGTGAAGCCGTCGATCCAGGCGCCCAGCACGATCCCGGCCAGCACCAGCACCGCCCCCGGCAGCACCGGCAGGATGGCGCCTGCCATGCCGAGCACGATCAGGATCGTGCTGGCCACCCACAGCAGCATGTCATTCATGGGCCCATTGTGCTTCGGCCGCGCGATGGCAGGACCGACTCGCAGTTCGGCTTCAGTCAGCCGCGGTAAACACCGTCAGCACCCCGGTATAGCCATACAGCTGGTGATGCGCGATCTCGCCGCCGGCGAAAAAGCCCACCAGGGGCACGTCGCCCAGGGCGTGGCGCACGATCTGCATCTCGGCGCTCGGCCCGCCGAAATGCGGGCCGCCGCGCCCGGCGCAGCTGACGTAGATGGCGCCCGCGATGCGGCGCGCCGGGCTGGGCTCGGCGCGGGGATCGGCCGCCGCCAGCGCGGTGGCGACATGCAGGCTCATCTCCTCGGGCTCGAGCTCCTCGCGCACCTCGGCACAGATTCGCGTCAGGTCGGCGCGGGCCGCGCGCACGTTGCGCTGGCAGAACGCCATGGGCATGCCCGCCTCGACCTGGTCGGCCACGGCCACGCCGCGCCTGCCCGGGTCCAGCCCGATGATGTGGCGCACCCGCACGTCGGGGCCGAAGCTGCCGGTTCGGCCCACCGCCGCCCCGCCTGCCGAGGTGATGCCCACCAGCGTGGCACGCAGTGCGGCCATGGCGGTCTGCGGTTCGTCCAGTGAGATGTTCAACTCGTCCAGCAGCACGTCAAGCGCGGGCTGGCCGTCCAGCGCCAGGATGACGTTGCCTTCGGCCTGCGTGATCTCGCGTTGCACCGACACAGGCAGGCAGCCCTGGGTGATGCGCGACACCAGCGCCACCTCTTCGGAGAACGCCACGCCCGACAGCCCGCCGCTGAACACGCCGCCGGCCGCGCCCTGGCCCTGGATGTTGCCGTTGCCGCCCACGGCGAACTGCACCGTCCGCCGCCGGCTGGAAGCCAGCCCGCCGAACAGGTAGCCGCTGGTGGTGCGGCCCGCCATCTCGGCGATGAGGTCGGGCAGGTCCGGCGTGGAGGCGTCGGCATGGATCAGGGCCGTCGCCGGCTCGAAGCCCATGCCCACGCCGGTGCCCAGTGGCGCCACGCCCGAGAACACGCGGTACTGGTGGGCCGGCACGGCGCACAGCATGACGGCAAGCGCCGGTTCGTCGAAGTACTCGACGTTGCTCGAACACACGCCGATGCCCACCGTGCCGCACCAGTCGGTCACCTCGGGCAGTTCGGCCGAGAGGTGGTCGAGGATGTCCTGCGCCTGGCCCGCGTAATGGTCGGTGATGTACAGCAGGCCGAGGGTCGACGCGCTGGCGTATTGCGGGCGCGCCATCTGCGCACGCAGCTGGGCGAGCACCAGGCCCGCCGCCATGGGCCACTGCGGATGCGTGGCATGGCCGAAGGGAAACAGCGTCATGACCGTCGCCTGCCTGCGAGCGGGCCGCGCTAGGCCGGTGACCGGGGGGTTGCGGTCTTGCGCGGCGCCGTCTTGCGCGGCTTGGTGCCGGCCTTGGCCCCGGTGGTCGCGGCGCGCGTCTTCCTGGCGGCGGGGCCCGGTTTGCCCGCCGCGCCGGCGGCTTGGGCCGCCGAGGTGGCGGCCTTCATGACCTGCTCCATGCCACTGGCGAACTCACGCGTGGCTTCGACCGGGTCCTTGTGAGCCACGTCTTTCAAGGCGCCGGCCGCGATTTCCTGGAACTGCCGCGTGAGCGATGACCACCACTGCAGCGGGTCGACCACCGGCTGCGCCGGGCCGTCGGCCGGCTTGGCGTGTGCCGTGGCGGACGTGTCCTGAGCGGGCTCCGCGGCGGGCTCGGCCCGCGCCTGGGCCGCTGGCGCCTTGTCCACGGGCGGCTTGTCAGGCGCGTCCGGTGACGGCTTGACCTTCATCGCCTCGGCCAGGTCGGTCAGGGTGACGTCCATCCCCTTCAAGGTAGCCAGCGTCATGCGCTGCACTTCGAGCGCCTGCACCGTGGCGGCCAGGGCGCGGCCGTTTTGCTCCAGCCAGAACTGCACGGCGCGCAGCTCGGAAATGCGTTTGTCGATTTCCTCGATGTCGAGGGTGGGGGCAATCCAGCTCGACACGCCCGGCATCTTCGGCATGGCATCGCTGGCGCCACGCGCCAGGTTCTGCAGGAAGTCGAAGCCGGGGACGAACCGGCCGAAACCGGAGTTGTGCGCGTCGCTCATTCGAAGACTCCTGGGGTGATTGGGGGCCAGCTTATCAGGCCGCCGCCATGGCGTCGATGGCGCGGGAAAGCCGGTGGAGCGTACGAGCTCAATGCTTGTGCATGGGTTCGGGCGCGTCGCTGCGCATGCCGCCCGCCGGGCCGGGTGCGCGCAGGGCGACCGGCACCTGAACCTCCAGCTTGCGCTCGGCGCCACGCGCGTCGCGAAACACCAGGGTCAGCGGCACCTGGCTGCCCGCGAGCAAGGGCGCCTTCAGGTCCTGCAGCATCATGTGCAGGCCCCCTGGGCGCAGCTCGACGGCCTTGCCGGCGGGCAAGGCCAGCTCGCGCAGCGGGCGCATGCGCATCACGTCGCCCTCGAGCTTCATCTCGTGGATCTCGACCTCGCCGGCCACTGGTGTGCTGCCGCTGACCAGGCGCAGCGCTTCGGTCGCCTGAAGGCGCATGAAAACACCGGTGGCCTGCTGCCCGGCGACGCTGACGCGCACCCAGGCGTCCTGCATCGCAACCGGTGCCGCGCCTTGGGCGAACGAGGTGATCGGCAGCAGCAGCGCCGAGGCAAGCGCCATCCGGCGCGCAAATGAAAATTCAAACATGGAAGATCTCGGCAGGCGGCCCTGCGGACCGCTGCGCCGATTATCCCGGGACGGCGGGCACCGCTTCAGCGCTGGCGGTCGAAGACCTCTTTCAGCTCGGTCGACAGCGGCAGGTTCAAGCCCTTTTGCGAGGCCGGGTTCGGCTTGACGAACCATTGCTGATACAGGGCTTCGAGACGGCCATCGCGGGCCAGGCCGGCGAGGGTCTGGTCGACCACGCGCTGCAGGCCGGCGTCGCTCGGATAGGCAATCGCGATCACCTCGCTGGACATGGCGTTGGGCAGGATCGTGAAATCGGCCGCGTCGGGCTGGCGCTGATGAATGCCCCGCAGCAGCACTTCGTCACGGGCCCAGGCGGCCACATGGCCCAGGCGCAACTTGCCGAGCGCCGCGTCGGCGCCGACCGCGCGGGAGATCTCGAGATCGAGGTTCTTTTGCTTGCTGAAGGCCAGCACCGCCGATTCGGCCGTGGTGCGGCCCAGCACAGCGATGGGTTTGCCCTTGATGTCGGCGGCATCCTTGTAGCCGTCCTTGTTGCGCACCATCATCTTGACCGACGAAATGAAGATCGGCTGCGAAAACGCCATGGACGCACGGCGCTCGACCGTGTCCGAGGTGCCGGCGCACATCAGATCGACGCCCGACGAGCGCACGATGCGCACCATCTGGTCGGTGGGCACCGGCAGAAACTTCACGCGCAGATCGGCCTGGCCAGTCTCTTGCTTGACTCGCTCGGCCATCGCAAGGCACAGGTCGATGCTGTAGCCGATCGGGTCGCCCCGGCCATTTGCGCGCACCGAAAATGGCGGCGCATCCTCGTTGAATCCGATGTTGATCTGGCCGCGATCGGCGATACGCTTGAGCGCGTCCTGAGCGGCCGACGCGCTGACGGGCGAGAAAGCGATGCACAACAGCACCAGCGACAGCCACGACACAGACTTCGCAGGGCGATGGACGAAAGAACAAATGGACATGATTGTTGCCTGTGAGTTACGAGCCGATTGTTGGGGAACTCCCGGGCCGGCGCAAGTCAGCAGGTCGATGGCCAGGCCGGATGCGCTCAGTTTTCCCTCTCTCGTTTCACATCGCGAACGCCGCCGGCCCAGCCAGAACACCCGTGGCCGCACTGTCGGCAACCTCCTACATCCGCAGGCGTTCACAAAGTCGCTGACTGTTCCGCTGGCCTGATAGGGTGAACGCCGATGAATCTTTCCGCCTATCTCCAACCTGACTGTGCGCTCTTCCTGGACTTTGACGGCACGCTGGTGGACATCGCCCCGCGCCCCGAGGCGGTGGTCGTACCGGGCGAGTTGATCGCCACGCTGCAGGCCCTTCATACCCACCTGGATGGAGCGGTCGCCGTGATCAGCGGCAGGCCCATCGAGCAGATCGACGCCCTGCTCGCGCCGGTGCGCCTGCCGGTGGCGGGTGTGCATGGCGCCGAACGCAGAAGCGCGAATGGCCATCTCGTGCTTGTGGATGTTCCTTCGGCGGCGCGGGTCCACGCGGCGGCGCAGACACTGGCACGACAGCACCCCGGCCTGCGGGTTGAACTCAAGCGCGGCTCGGTCGCACTGCACTACCGGCAGGCGCCCGCATTGGAGGCGGTCTGCATGGCGGCCATGCGCTCGGCGGTGGCGGCATCGCCGGGCCTGACCTTGCTGCGCGGCAAGATGGTGCTGGAGGCCAAGCCCAGTGGTGTGAGCAAGGGGCATGCGATCGAGGCATTCCTGGATGAGCCGCCATTCAAGGGGCGCACACCGATCTTCATCGGCGACGATGTGACCGACGAGGCCGGCTTCGACGCGGTGCAGCGCCTGGGCGGCGTGGCCGTGAAAGTGGGCGAGGGCGCGACCGTGGCCACTCACCGCATGGCCCACCCGTCCGAGATGCGCGAGCAACTGCGGGCCGTCCTGGCCCACCAATCACAACAAGACAGCGACACGGAGTCCCGCCCATGAACCAGGCCCCGCAACCCTCTCTGAACATGGGCGTGATCGGCAACTGCGCATTCAGCGCGCTGGTCGATTCGCGCGCCAACATCGTGTGGTGCTGCCTGCCGCGCTTTGACGGCGACCCGGTGTTCAACGCCCTGCTCGACCCCAGCGCCACGGGCAGCTATTGGGGTTTCGAGCTGGAAGACTTCGAACGCAGCGAGCAATCGTACGAGCCCAATACCGCCATCCTGCGCACACGCCTTTTCGACCGGCAGGGCCAGGGTGTGGAGATCGTCGATTTCGCGCCCCGCTTCCTCAATCGAGGTCGTACCTTCCGCCCGCTCACCATCGTGCGCCGCCTCATCGTGCTGGGCGGCTCGCCGCGGCTGCGCGTGCTGCTGCGTCCGCGCTTCGATTGGGGCCGGCAGTCGCCGCAGATCACGCAGGGCAGCACCCATATCCGCTACGTCGGCCCGCAGTCCACCCTGCGCCTGAACAGCGACGCGCCGTTGTCGTACCTGTTGTCCGAGTCGTTCTTCGTGGTCGACCGGCCGATGAACTTCATCCTCGGACCCGACGAGACCTTGCTGACCGGCATCGAGGACACCGCCCGCGGCTTCGAGCAGGAGACCAGCAGCTACTGGAAGCACTGGTCGCGCGCACTGTCGCTGCCGCTGGAGTGGCAAGACGCGGTGATCCGCGCCGCCATCACCCTCAAGCTGTCGCTGTTCGAGGACACCGGCGCGATCGTCGCGGCCATGACCACCAGCATCCCCGAGGCACCCAACAGCGGCCGCACCTGGGACTATCGCTTTTGCTGGCTGCGCGATGCGTTCTTCGTGGTGCGCGCGCTCAACAGCCTGTCTGAAGTGGGAACCATGGAAGACTACCTTCGCTGGCTGAACAACGTGGTGGTGCGCTCGCGCGGCGGGCACATCCAGCCGCTGTACGGCATCGGCCAGGAGGACCAGCTGTCCGAGACCATCCTCGAGCACCTGCCCGGCTACCGTGGCATGGGGCCGGTGCGGGTCGGCAACCAGGCCGCCGAGCATTTTCAGCACGATGTCTACGGCAACATCGTTCTGGGTGCGGCCCAGGCCTTCCACGACCACCGTTTGTTCCGCCGCGCCGGCCGCACCGAGTTCGGCGATCTCGAAGCCGTGGGCGAGCAAGCTTTTCGCCTGCACGACCAGCCCGATGCGGGCATGTGGGAGCTGCGCACCCGGGCCCGGGTCCACACCTCCTCGGCGCTCATGAGTTGGGCCGCATGCGACCGGCTGGCCAAGGTGGCCGATGTCCTGGCCTTGCCTGCGCGCGTGACCCATTGGCGCGAGCGGGCCGATCTGATCCGCGAGCGCATCCTGCGCGAAGCCTGGAGCGAGGAGCGCGGCTCGTTCGTCGAAAGCTTCGGCGGGCGCGACCTCGACGCCAGCGCGCTGTTGATGGCCGAGGTGAACTTCATCGACCCGCGCGACCCGCGCTTCGTCTCGACCGTCGAGGCACTCGAGCGCAGCCTGTGCGACGGCCCGTACATGCGCCGCTACGAAGCGGCCGACGATTTCGGCAAGCCCGAGACCGCCTTCAACATCTGCACCTTCTGGCGCATCGACGCCCTCGCGCGGATCGGACGGCGCGACGATGCCCGCGCCATCTTCGAGCTGATGCTGGCCAGCCGCAATCCGCTGGGCCTCCTGTCCGAGGACACGCATGCGACGACCGGCGAGATGTGGGGCAATTTTCCGCAAACCTATTCGATGGTCGGCCTGATCAACGCGGCGACGCGTCTGTCGGCGCGCTGGGACACGGTGATATGAAATCACCCCGCGCACCACCCCCTCTCGCCCGTGCGGACGCGGCCTTCAAACGTGAAGGGCCGTCAGCGCCGGGAGGCGCGCGGCGTACCGCAATGCCGGCCCCGGCGCCCAAGACCGCGCGCTTGGTGGTGGTGTCCAACCGCGTCGCCGACCCGCGCAAGACGGCGGCGGGCG
>JAZKDA010000200.1:12390-24777 GCA_040387815.1 Pseudomonadota bacterium
TCCGAAGTGCTGAAGAACACCGGTGGCCTGTGGTTCGGCTGGAGCGGCCGCATCATCGAGGCGGCCGACGGCGGCCAGGCGGGCGAAGGTCGGCTGCACACCAGCCAGGCCGGCGCGGTGAAACTGGTCACCACCGACATCAGCCGCGCCGACTACGACGCCTACTACCTGGGCTACTCCAACGGCGTGCTCTGGCCGGTGTTTCACTACCGGCTCGACCTGGCGCATTTCGACACTGCCAACATCGAGGCCTACCGCCGCGTGAACCAGATGTTCGCGCGGCAACTCGCCTCGCAGCTGCGGCCCGACGACATTGTGTGGGTGCACGACTACCACCTCATCCCCCTGGGCAGCGAGCTGCGGGCGCTCGGCTGCCAGCAGCGCATCGGCTTTTTCCTGCACATTCCGCTTCCGCCGCCGCTGATCCTGGCGGCCATTCCGGGGCACGACTGGCTGATGCGGGGGCTGTGCTCGTACGACGTGGTGGGCCTGCAAAGCCAGGCCGACCTGGAGCACTTTGGCCGCTACATGCAGCGCGAGGCCCACGCGCAGGATCTGGGCGAGGGCCGCTGGCGGGTGTTCAACCGCACGCTGCACGCCGACGCCTTTCCCATCGGCATCGACGTCGAGGAATTCCGCGCACTGGGCCAGGGCAAGGAGGCCCTCGAAATGGCCGCGCGCATGCGGCGTGACTATTCCAAGCGCAAGCTGCTGGTGGGCGTCGACCGGCTCGACTACTCCAAGGGCCTGCCGCACCGAATGCGCGCCTTCCGCGAACTGCTCAAGAGCTACCCCGACTCGCACCGTGTCGCCACCCTGATCCAGATCGTCTCGCCCAGCCGGGAGGACGTCAGCGCCTATGCGGACATCCTGCATGAGTTGGAGAGCCTGTGCGGCTCGATCAATGGCAACTATGGCGAGCTTGACTGGATGCCGGTGCGCTACATGCATCGCACCGTGGCCCGCGCGCGCCTGCCCGGCCTG
Source organism: Pseudomonadota bacterium (assembly GCA_040387815.1). Lineage (GTDB taxonomy): Bacteria > Pseudomonadota > Gammaproteobacteria > Burkholderiales > Burkholderiaceae_C > Ramlibacter. Next base: position 13,375 of record JAZKDA010000200.1, read on the forward strand.
TACAGCGCCAGCCAGGTCGCCCTGGTGACGCCGCTGCGCGACGGCATGAACCTGGTGGCCAAGGAGTACATCGTGGCCCAAGATCCGGCGGACCCGGGGGTGCTGGTGCTGTCCCGCTTTGCCGGGGCCGCCGAGCAGTTGCGCGACGCCCTGCTGGTCAACCCCTACGACGCCGAGGGCACCGCCGAGGCGATTCATGTAGCACTGACCATGCCGCTGGAAGAGCGCCGCACCCGCCACCAGGCGCTGCTCGAGAGCTGCCAGCAGCAAGACGTGCACTGGTGGTGCGACCGCTTCCTGGGTGCCTTGCGCAATGCGCAGGCACAGGAAAGCGGCACGCCGTGGCTGCGGTTGTGACCACGCAGTGGCGCGACGCGGACACTGGCCAAGTGATCAGGAGCTGATGTCAATCGGTCGAACATCTGCCGCTTTCGGGCATAACAGCACTACTTTCTGACCTCCCTGCCGCGTAGATTGGTGCTGTTGCTGCCAATCGGGAGAAGGTCATGAGACTCGCACTGCTGGGCGCCGGCCACATCGGGCAGACGATCGCCCGTCTGCTGCGGGACAGCGGCGATTTCGACATCACGGTCTTCGACCGGCAGGCCTTGCCGCTCGACAAGCTGAGGGCGCAAGGCATCGCTGTCCAGACGCTGGACACCCAGGATCCCGTGGCCCTGGGCCGCGCCCTGCGCGGTCGCGCCGCCGTGGTGAATGCCTTGCCCTATCACCTGGCGGTTCCGGTGGCCAAGGCCGCCCTGGCCGCCGGCTGCCACTATTTCGACCTGACCGAGGACATCGCGGCCACCCGCGAGATCCGGCGCATGGCCGCCGGCGCCGCCACGGCCTTCATGCCGCAGTGCGGCCTGGCACCCGGTTTCATCGCCATCGTGGCGCACCACCTGGCTCAATCGTTCGACACGCTCGACGAAGTCAAGCTGCGGGTCGGCGCACTGCCGGCCTTTCCCACCAACGCGCTCAAGAACAACCTGACCTGGAGCGTCGACGGCTTGATCAACGAGTACGGCCATGCCTGCGAGTGCGTGCGCGACGGCGAGCGCACCGAGGTGCTGCCGCTCGAAGGCATGGAGCACTTCTGCCTGGACGGCACCGAGTACGAGGCCTTCAACACCTCGGGTGGCCTGGGCACCCTGTGCGAGTCCATGCAGGGCCGCGTGCGCAACCTCGACTACAAGACCGTGCGCTACCCCGGCCACCGCGACCTGATGAAGTTCCTGCTCACGGACCTGCGCCTGGGAAGCGACACCGACACCTTGAAGTCGATCCTGCGCCGGGCCATGCCCGCGACCATGCAGGACGTGGTGCTGGTGTTCGTCACGGTGTCGGGCCAGCGGCACGGCACGCTGGTGCAGGAGGTGTTCGCGCGAAAGATCTTCGCCGACCGCGAGTCCGATGCGCCGACCTCGGCGATCCAGATCACCACCGCAGCGGGCGTCTGCACGGCGGTGGACCTGTTTCGCGAGGGCAGGCTACCGCGCTCGGGGTTCATACGCCAGGAGCAGATTCAACTGCCCCACTTCCTCGCCAACCGCTTCGGGCGCGCGTTTCAGCAGTCGCGCCAGGTGCAGTCGATCGGATGAACGCGCCGCGCAGGACATCAGTCCAGTGCGGCGATCGCCGCGCGCACACGCGCCACCAGCTCGGGGATGAGGTGCAGGCGCTGCGCCTCCTCCTCGATCACGCATTCGAAGGCCGCCTTCTTCAAGGCCGGGAAATCGACGGCCTTGCGAACCGGCGCCGGCATCGCGCTTGCGACGATGTCCAGCAGCCGGTCGACGGCATGCAGCCGCCCGAGCAGATAGTCGTTCTCGCGGGTGGCGCGGCTGAGAAAGCCGCCAAAGCCGGCAAAGGTGCCGCCCAGCAGCGCGCGCCGGTTTTCCGGTGAACGCAGGCTCACCGCGTCGTCGGGGCTGATCCGATCGATCAGTATTTCCTCGATCGGTCCGGCGTCCAGGGACAGTGCGCTCACCGCCGGCCGCAGGATGATGTCCCAGTAGAAGTAGCCCAGGTAGCCGCCGAGGATCGCACTGCGGCAGCGGGGCGCCAGGCCCTGCACCAGCGGCGAGGACAGCACCGCGTCCGCGTCGTCGAGGCGGCGGGCCAGATCGCACTCGACGGCCAGGCGCTTGACCAGGCTGGCGATACCGGCGTCATGCGCGCGGACGAATTCGTCGGCCTCCACCTGCTCCAGGTTCCCCAGGAACACCTTGCGGCACTGGGCAACCGCCTGGGCACTGAGAAAGCGCGTGTCGTCGTAGACCGACAGATCATCGATCAGCCGGTAGATCTGGATCTTGATGAGGTCGAGGTCCTCGGACGGGGACACACAGCCCTGGGTCTCCAAGGCATCGTCATAAAGATCGTTGATCTCGTGCAACACGAAGTTCAGCCGCCGCCGCTTGTAGACCAACCCGAAGTCGATCACCGTCTTCGCGAACGCCGGTACATCGGCGTTTTCCTGGGCGGCCTGCGGCACGCGGTAGGTATCGGGCAGGAGCACGTCCTGCCGGGCGGCCCAGGCCTCGACGATCTCCTGCACCTTGTGCGCCGTCGCACTGTCCCTGGACCATTGGCAGGCGTCGTTGATCAGGCAAGCGACGAAGTCCAGGCCCTCGAGCACCAGTGAGCGCATGTACGCGTCGTAGACGATCGGCGTGCTGGCCAGCAGGTTGGTGGAAGTCAGACGCCAATGCCGCAGGTCGCCCAGCGTGAAGTCGCCGCCGATGCGGCCCTCGGTGGCCTGGTCCAGCAGCTTCGCGACGCCGGGCCGCGCATGCTCAATGGTCTCCTTCAGGCGCCGCACCTGCTTGTTGTAGTGGCTCAGGTCGGCCAGGTCGTTGTAGGTGGGGTCGGTGCGTGGCAGGTCCGACAGCGCCCCACGCAGGGTCGCGAAAAAGCCCGGCACACCGGTGCGCGCCGGCGTCTTGTCGGTCAGCGAATGCGGGTCGATGTAGACCAGGCGGCGGTCGACCTCGCGGAACGCGCTGTGGCCGCGGATTGCCGAGAGGGTGGCCATGAGCGGCTTGTTGTCGAGGATGCTGCCATCGACCAGCACCGCGTCCTCCGGATTGCGGCCCTGCTCGCGGTAGCCGCCGAAGTTTCGTGCCAGAAAGCGCGACCGGGTGGTCCAGGGCAGGTGGCGCGATGCCAACATGTCGTCCATCTCGCGCAGCTGCGCGGTCGGGAACGCCCCCGGATACGACGCCGACGCGCGCGCCGCGAACGCCAACGAAGGGACGTTGTCGAGGTCGAACTCGCTGTGCAGATGGCCGGCCCTGTCGTGGTGAAGGCGAAAGCGGATCAGGCCACGGTGCTCGCGTTCGTTCACCACCGGCGGATCGTGGATGAAGATCGCGCGCTCGACGCCCCGGAAATCGGTCACTGTGACCATCAGGTCCAAGGTGGTGCCGGACGGCATCAGCGATTCGTTCGACGGCTGGGGCCGCTCCATCGCAGTCAGACCGTCGAGCACGAGGTTGGCCAGGCGGCGGCCGTCGAGCGGCGGCTTGAACCAGCGCGAACGCACGAACACCGAGATGCGCTCCTGCATCTCGGCATCGACCTCGCCAACGACCAGGCCTTCGCGGTGCAGCCGGGCCAGCAGGGGGCCGACGACGAAGGGCCGAAGAATCCATTTGCTCCACGAACGGGCCTTGGCCTCTGGCGCGAGCAGCTTGAGCATGTCGGCCTCGACCAACCACATGTCGGTCAGCGGCGCCAGGGTGAGGTCATGGGCCAGGGCCCTGGCCAGCGCGATGCCGTTCATGGCGCCGGCTGAGGAACCCGACACCACGTCGACGACGACGCGCAGGGCCAGGTGCTTGCCGATGGCTTTGAGGCACTGAAAGTAGACGTCGCCGGTCGATCGTTCGGGCTCGTCCGGATAGCGGCTGTGAAAGGACAGGAGCGCGCCGTCTGCCTGCGAGCGGGCCCGGTGCAGCAGCTTCGAGGCGCGCACGAGGTTCAGGATTTCGCGGTTGATGCCATGCTGATAGACGGCCAGGGAAACGCCGCCGAAGAACACGATCGCCAATCGCAGTTCCTTCTCTTTCATGGCCGGACCCGTTCGCACTCCACCAGGGAGCGAACGTCCATCGTACGCCTTCGAGCGGTCCGGCGCTCGGGCAGCGGCGCCGGGTCAACGGGCCCGCTCAACCGTCCTGGGCGGGCCCGGCCGGCGCGATCTCCTGCTCGATCGCGCCAAACAGGCTCAGGCCATCAAGACCTTTCATCTCAATGCGGATGGTGTCACCGAACTTCATGAACCCGGTGCTGGGTTGGCCGTCCTGGATGGTTTCGATGGCGCGCTTTTCGGCGATGCAGCTGTAGCCCTTGGGCCACTCCGTCAGGCCGCCCGGGCCTTGCACGCCCTTGTTGCTCACGGTGCCCGAGCCGACGATGCTGCCGGCGCGCACATTGCGAGTCTTGGCGATGTGGGCGATCAGCTGGCCGAAATGAAATGTCATCTCCGGGCCCGCATCGCACAGGCCGACCTTGCGGCCGTTCCAGCTGCTGTGCAGGGCCAGGTGCACCCGGCCGCCGCGCCAGGCCTCGCCGAGTTCGTCGGGCGTGACCGCCACCGGGCTGAAGGCCGTGGCCGGCTTGCTCTGGAAAAATCCGAAGCCCTTGGCCAGCTCGTCGGGGATGAGGTTGCGCAGGCTCACGTCATTGGCCAGCATCAAGAGGCGAATGCCCTCCAGCGCGTCGTCGGGGCTGGCGCCCATCTTGACGTCGCCGGTGATCACGGCGATCTCGGCCTCGAAGTCGATGCCGTATTCCTCGCGCGGCACCCGCACCGGATCGCAGGGGCCGAGAAAGTCGTCGCTGCCGCCCTGGTACATCAGCGGGTCGGTGTAGAAGCTGGCGGGCACCTGCGCGCCCCGCGCGGCGCGCACCAGCTCCACATGGTTGATGTAGGCCGAGCCGTCGGCCCATTGGTAGGCGCGCGGCAGGGGCGCCAGGCAGCGTGCGGGATCGTAGGGGAAGGCATGGCGCACCCGGCCGGCGTTGAGGGCGTCGTACAGATCCTGCAGCTGCGGAGAAAGAAAGTTCCAGTCGTCCAGCACCTGCTGCAGGCGCTGTGCGATGCCGGTGGCGTAGTGGGCCGTGCCGAGATCGCGCGAGACGACCACCAGTTGGCCGTCGCGGGAACCGTCTTTGTAGGTGGCGAGTTTCATGAGGCGCTTGTTTGCGTCACGGCGGGAGGTTAGAGTCGCCGCGCTTTGACACAGGGTGAAATGAACCGGAATTCTACGGAGGGGGGATGAGGCGGGGCACAGGCTTGCCCATGATGCCTGCTGCACGGCGGCGTGCGGCCTTGGCCGCGCTGGCCACGGCCGTGGCAGCGGCCCACATTGCGCTGTTGTCGGCGCCACCGACGGGCTCGGGCGCGCGATCGACCGCTGACACGCCAGTCCCGCGGACGCATACGGCGCCACCGCTGATCCTGCGCACCCTGGCCCCCACCGAGGCGGATGTGCAAGCGGCCGCGCCTGCCTTGCCGCTGGCGGCACCGACCCGGCCGCCCACAGGCGGCGCCCCGCGCGCGAGCGCGGCTTCAAAAAGGGTTCCATCCGTGGGCGATGAAGCGCCCGCAGGGGTTGAAGCCCTGCCCAGCACGCTCGCCTCCGCGATCCCGCGCGAGCTGCTTGCCGACCCGCCCACGCAGGCCGCCTTGCCGGGGCCCCTGACCTTGCGCTACCAACTGTCCGGTCGCAGCCGGGGCCGTGAAGTGCGAGGCGAAGCCCTGCTGCGTTTCCAGCACGACGGACACCGTTATGAGATTCGCCACGAGATCCAGGCCGACCCGCCGGGCGTTCGCCTGCAAACCAGTTCGGGCCTGTTGACCCCGCAGGGCCTGGCCCCGCGCCGCTTCGGCGAGCGCCGCCGGACAGAGGAGGCGGTGCATTTCGACCCGGTGCACGATCGGATCGTCTTCAGCGCGGCCATGCCAGCGGCGGCGTTGATGCCGGGCGCCCAGGACCGCCTGAGCGTATGGGTGCAACTGGGCGCCTTGATCGCCGCCCGGCCAGGCGCCTTCGGCCCGGGCCGCAGCATCACCTTGCAGGTCGCCAGTGCCCGTGAGGCGGCGGTCTGGCGCTTCACCGTGGTCGGCGAGGAAGACCTTGCCCTGCCGGCCGGACCCCTGCGGGCGCTGCACCTGGTGCGACCGCCCCAACGCGAGTTCGAGCCCCGGCTGGATGTATGGCTCGCGCCCGGACGAGCTTACGCACCGGTGCGCCTGCGTCTGACAGGGCCGGACGGGGATTGGCTCGAACACCTGGGGTTGCCCACCGACAAATCCTGAAGTGGGCAAGGTCTATTGTGAAAGTGTGGAATTACCCACACAAAGCCGGCGCCACGGTCCACCTTGAAACCGGAAGGAACGTTGTTACCTGTATCGGCAAGAAGGGACTCACACCATGCAGATGCTTTATGACTCCGAATCGTTCGTCGTTGTCCACATGCAGGCCAATGCGCCGGCCGAGGGCGAAAGCGAACCCGCCATCGCGCGGCACGGCTTCGAGATTGTCGACAAGCGCTCCAACAAAGAGCTGTACTTGGACGGCAGCTGGGCCGACACCTTCCAGCGGCAGATCAACGCCTGGAAGCTGAACACGCCCACCCAGGAGGAAGTCGAGGAAACCCTCGACGGCTACGCCGAGCTCGCGCAGAACCCGCTCGTCATGCACTGATGCGCTAACGCACCACCCCCAGCCAGCGATACAAAGGCTCCACCAGCAACAGCACGGCCACCAGGCGGCAGACCTGGAACGCAGTCACCACCGGCACCCCAAGGGCCAGCACCTTGGCCGTGATGGCCATCTCGACAATGCCGCCCGGTGAGGTTCCCAGCACCAGGGTGGCCGGGTGCAAGCCCGTCGCCAGGCTGAGCAGCCAGGCAAATCCCGTGCAAAGACCGATCATGACCACCGTCCCGACGGCAACAGACCCCAGCCAGCGTGGCGCGGTGCGGATGAACTCGGCCCTAAAACGCACACCCAGGCCGACACCGAGCACCAGTTGTGCGGCATTGCTCAGCGGTGTTGGCAAGGCCGACAGCTCGACCCCGCCCAAGGTCAGGGCCATCGCCACCCCGAAAGCGCCGATGAACCAGGGGTTGGCCCAGTTGGTACGCGACAGCAACCAGGAACCGGCCAGGGTGGCCGCGCCCAGCATCATCAAGCCTGCCGGCGCCACCGCGCGCGGCCCGGGCAGGCTGGGGTCCAGGCCCTGCAGCCCGCCGAACTGGAAGGCGAAGGGTATGCCGATGGTCACCACCAACAGCCGCATGCTGTGCGCCGCCGCCACCAGGTCGGTGCGGCCGCCGGCCCGTTCGGCCAGCAGGGTCATCTCGGAAGCGCCGCCAATGGCCCCCGCGAAATAACTCGTGGCCCTTCGCTGAAAGGGGTCGCCCGGCATCTGCCGCACCAGGACGCGGTCCAGCCAGGCGCCAAAGCCCCACCCGATCGCCAGGGCCCAGGTCAGGGCCAGCGCCACCGCCCACCACAGGCGCACGACCAGTTCCAACACCTGCGACGTGAAGTACAAGCCCAAGGCAGTGCCGATGATCCACTGGGCGGCGTTGCGCAGGCCGGTGGAGCTTTGAGTGGGCGCGCCGGCCATCGAGCCCACGGCGGTGATCAGCAGCGGGCCGACCATCCAGGGCAGGGGCAGCTTGAAATGGCGCCAGATCAGGGCGGCGATCCAGCCTGCGGCGAGGGTGGCGATCGTGCGAAAAAGGAAACTGCGGGACATGTTTTTCTGGCGCCGCGACCGAGCGGTCCGGGCGCTTAGTATGGCCGCATGCGCCACCCTCTTGCGATCCGACGCACCGCGCTGCGCGCGGGCAGTGCACTGCTGACGCCCGTACTGTCGGCGATGCTCGTGGCCGGATGCGCCGCCCTGCCGGACACCGAACCGGCAGTACTGTTGCTGGGCGAGCAGCACGATGCCGCCGACCACCACCGCCGCCACCTCGAGACGGTGCAGCGCCTGGCCGCCCACGGCCGGCTCGCGGCCTTGGCCATGGAGATGGCCGAGCAGGGCGCCTCGACCACCGGCCTTGCGGCCGATGCCAGCGAGGCGGCGGTGCGCGCATCGCTGCGCTGGAACGAGGCCGCCTGGCCCTGGGCGGCGTATGGGCCGGTGGTGATGGCGGCGGTCCGTGTTGGCGTGCCAGTGCTGGGCGCCAACCTGCCACGCGAGCGCATGCGCGCCGTCATGGCGGATGCCGCGCTGGACCAGGCCCTGCCGGAGGATGCCCTGGCACGCCAGCGCGCGGCGATTCGCGACGGCCATTGCGGGTTGCTGCCCGAGGGGCAGATCGTCCCCATGACGCGCATCCAGGTCGCCCGTGACCGTGCCATGGCCGACACGCTGGCGGGCGCTGCGCGGCCGGGCAAGACGGTGGTGCTGGTGGCCGGCAGCGGCCATGTCGATCCGGCGCTGGGTGTGCCCCGGCACTTGCCAAGCACACTGGCGGTGCGGCAGGTGCGCTGGCCGGCGCCCGAGGGGCCGGGCAAGGACTACTGTGGCGAACTGCGGCGCCAGCTGGGCCCGCGCGGCTGAGGCCGGTCCCTGCGCCTCAGCTTTCGCGCCTCAACCCACCCGCCCAATCGCATCCGCCAACGTATTGACCATCTGGTCGATATGCCCGCGCTCGACGATGTACGGCGGCGCGATCACCAGCACATCGCCGGCCGGGCGCACCAGCGAGCCATGCTTGAAGCAGTCGAGGAAGACGTCGTAGCCTCGCTTGCCTGGCGCGCCGGCCAGAGGCGCCTACTCCACCGCCGCCGCGCAGCCGCGGCTGCGGATGCCGATCACGTTGGGCAGCCCCTTGAAGGTGCTGTGAAAGGCATCACCCAGCACCTTGCCCATCTCGCCGGCCCGCGTGAACAACTTCTCGCGCTCGTAAAGCTGCAGCGTGGCGACAGCCGCCGCGCAGGCCACCGGATGGCCGGAGTAGGTGTAGCCATGGAAGAACTCGATGACGTGCTCGGGTGCGTCGGTCTTCATCATCTGCTCGTAGATCTTGTCGCGGCAGATCACGCCGCCCAGCGGGATGACACCGTTGGTGACGCATTTGGCGAAGTTGAGCATGTCGGGCACGACGCCGTAAAAATCAGCGCCGAAGTTGGTGCCCATGCGGCCGAAGCCGGTGATGACCTCGTCGAAGATCAACAAGATGCCGTGCTTGTCGCAGATCTCGCGCAGGCGCTTCAGATACCCCTGGGGCGGCAGGTACCAGCCGGCGCTGCCGGCCACGGGTTCGACGATGACCGCGGCCACGTTGCTGGGGTCGTGCAGCGGCAAAATGCGCTGCTCCAGGTCGAGCAGGGGGTCTTCCTTCCAGACCGGGTCCTCGTCATGGATGAAGGCGTGGTTGACCGGGTCGTGGATGAAGCGCATGTGGTCCACCCGCGGCAGCAGCGCCGTGCCGTAGGCCTTGCGGTTGGCCGGGATGCCGCCCACGCTCATGCCGCCGAAGCCCACACCGTGGTAGCCGCGCTCGCGGCCGATGAACAGGGTGCGGTGGCCTTCGCCACGGGCGCGGTGATAGGCCAGTGCCACCTTCAGTGAGGTGTCGGCCGCCTCGGAGCCCGAGTTGCAGAACAGCACCTTGTTCAGATCCCCCGGGGCCATGCCGGCGATCATCTGCGCCGCCTCGAAGGCGCGGTCGTTCGACACCTGGAAGGCGGTGGCGTAGTCGAGCGTGTCCAGCTGCTTCTTGATCGCCTCGTTGATCGGCGCGCGGTTGTGGCCGGCGCCGGCGCACCACAGGCTGGAAATGCCGTCGATGACCTTGCGGCCGTCGTGGGTGGTGAAGTGCATGCCGTCAGCGGCGACAAACACCCGCGGCTCCTTGCGGAAGTGGCGGTTCGGGGTGAAGGGCAGCCAGTGGCTGTCCATGTTGAAGTCGTGCAATGCCACCTGAGTCTCCTGTTGTTGTTATCGCAAGGCGCCGAACACGCGCCCGAGCAGCGCGCTGCCGGTGCCGATCGGGTCCTGGCGGATCTTGCGCTCCTGCTCGCCGATGATGAGGTACAGGCCGTCCAGCGCCTTGCGCGTGACATAGTGGTCGATGCTGGCGTCGTCGGGCTTGACCAGGCCAAGGCTGACGCCCTTCTTGGCGATCTGGTCGTATTTTTCCGCCAACGACACCTTGGCCGTCTCGCGCTTGACCACCGGCAGGAACTGGGTGGCCAGCGGGGCGCGGGTGCGGCCGGCGAAGAACTCGGTGACCGAGGTATCGCCGCCGGTGAGGATCTTCTTGGCGTCGCTCACGGTGACCGAGCGCGCGGCCTTCACCAGCATGTCGCGCGCCAGTGGCACGGCCGATTCGGCGGCGCGGTTCATGGCGGTTTCGAGCTCGTCGACCCTGCGCCCCTGGCCCAGCGTGCGCATCAGCTTGGCGGCATCTTGCAGGTAGCCGGGCAGGGGGATACGCACCTTGGGATTGCTCAGAAAACCGTCGGGCGCGCCCAGCAGCTGGACAGCCGCGATGGCGCCGGTCTCCAGTGCGGTCTTGAGCGCGCCGGTGGCGTCGGCGTTGCTGATGGAGGCCAGGCTCAGCGCCTGCGCGAAGGCGGCGGGCGACAAGGACGAGCCGAGCGCAAGGGTTGCGACGGCAGCGTGAAACTGGCGACGGTGCATGGACATTTCCAGTAAAGCAGGACAGGAGGAACCATGATGCCCGCCCCGGCTGCCAGGGGCAAGCCGTGCCCTGCGACAATGCCACGGTTATGAGCCACGCGTACATCCTGACCCTCTCCTGCCCCGACCGGCCGGGCATCGTCCATGCGGTCTCGGGCTTCCTGTTCGAGCGCGGCGGGAACATCGAAGAGGCGGCCCAGTACAACGACCCCGACACCGGCCTGTTCTTCATGCGGGTTCAGTTCGCCTGCGATCGGCTGGGGCATGAAGAACTCAAGGCCCATCTGGGCGAATTCGGCAAGCCGTTCCAGATGGGCTGGAAGCTGCACGCCACCCGCGAGCCGATGCGCACCGTGATCATGGTGAGCAAGGAAGGCCACTGCCTGAACGACCTGCTGTTTCGCTGGAAGAGCGGGCTGCTGCCGCTGGACATCCGCGCCATCGTCTCCAACCACCGCGACTTCTACCAGCTGGCGGCCAGCTACAACGTGCCCTTCCACCACATCCCGGTTACGTCGGCGACCAAGGCCCAGGCCGAGGCGCGGCAATACGAGATCATCGAAGCCGAGGGCGCCGAGCTGGTGGTGCTGGCCCGCTACATGCAGGTGTTGTCCGACGAGCTGTGCCGCAAGCTGGCCGGCCGGGCGATCAACATCCACCACAGCTTCCTGCCCAGCTTCAAGGGTGCCAAGCCCTACTACCAGGCGCACGACCGCGGCGTGA
>JAZKDA010000201.1:0-842 GCA_040387815.1 Pseudomonadota bacterium
ACCGCGCGAAAGGCGATCAAGATCGACTCGAAATACGCGCCCGCCTACAACTTGCGTGGGCTCATCTTCATGCGGCTCAACGAGCCGCGGCAGGCCGAGGACAGCTTTCGCCGCGCCCTCGCACTCGATGGCAAGGACGGCGACACCCTGCACAATTTCGGTTGGCTCCAATGCCAGCAAGGCCGTTTCGACGAGTCCTTCCGCGCGCTGCGGCAGGCGCTGGAGAACCCGCTCTACGGCGGGCGGGCCAAGAGCTTCATGGCCCTGGGCCTGTGCCAGTCGCGCGCCGGCCGCTTCGAGGACGCCGAGCGGAGCCTTTCACGCTCCTACGAACTCGACGCCGCCAACCCGGTCACGGGCTACAACCTGGCGTCGCTGCTGTTGCGGCGCAACGAGCTGCCGCGCGCGCAGTTCTACATACGGCGCCTGAACAACACCGATCTGGCCAATGCCGAATCGCTGTGGTTGGGCATTCGCGTCGAGCAGCGGCTCGGCGATCGCGTGGCCATGGACCAGCTGGCCGAACAACTGAGAAAGCGTTATCCGCAATCGCGCGAGGTGACGCTGCTCGACAAGGGAGCCTTCAATGAGTGAGGAGGTTTCCGCCTCGGAGGCGGAACCGACCGCCGGCGCGCTGCTGCGCCGTGCGCGCGAGCAGGCGGGCCTGCACCTGGACGTGCTGGCGGGGTCCCTGAAGGTGCCGCCACGTCAGCTGGAGGCGCTCGAGATGGACCGCATCGATCTGCTGCCCGACGTGGTGTTCGCGCGCGCGCTGGCCGCCAGCGTGTGCCGCAACCTCAAGGTCAGTCCACGCGTGGTGCTCGACAGGCTGCCGCAAAGCG
>JAZKDA010000201.1:852-8412 GCA_040387815.1 Pseudomonadota bacterium
ACGAGCCGATCAACGTGCCGTTCCGGGTGCCCGGCGAGTCTTCCGGCGGCCCGCTGCGGGCCCAGCTGATGCGCCCGCCGGTGATCGCCGCCGCCGCCCTGGTGGTGGCGGCCCTGATCGTGTGGTGGTTGCCGAGCTTTGCGCCCTCGACGACGCAGCCCGGCGCGTCCACCGAAACGCTGGTGGTACCACCGGGCGCCGACGCGCAGCCGGCGCCGATTGCCGAGCCGGCCCAGCCCGGCGCACCCGCCGGGCAGGTGACCGAATCGGTCACGCCCTCCCTTGCCAACCAGCTTGCGCCTTCCCCTGCCCAAACCGACCAGGCTGTCCCGGTGCTTGCCGCGCCCGCGGTCCCGGATGACGCCGTCGCCACCGCGGGCGGGGTGACGGTGGAGTTCCATGCGACCCAGGCGAGCTGGGTCCACGTGGCCGACGCCAAGGGCAACGTTCCGCTGCGCCGCACCCTCACCGCGGGTGAATCGATCAGTGTCTCCGGCGCGCCTCCGCTGGCCGTCACGGTGGGGAGCGTTCGTGCCGTGCAGGTGAACGTGCATGGCCGGCCCTTCGATCTCGCGCCCCTGGCCCGCGACAACGTCGCCCGTTTCGAGGTCCGCTGATGCAGCCCGCCGCTTGCCTTCCGATCGACGCGGCCACGCCGCGCCCGCGCCGCTCCCGCCAGGCCCGCGTCGTCTGGGGATCGCGCGTGGTCACCGTGGGCGGCGATGCCCCGGTGCGCGTGCAGTCCATGACCAACACCGACACGCAAGATGCCATCGGCACAGCGATCCAGGTCAAGGAACTCGCGCTGGCCGGCTCCGAGCTGGTGCGCATCACGGTCAACACGCCCGAAGCCGCGCAGCAGGTGCCCTATATCCGCGAGCAACTCGATCGCATGGGCATCGATGTGCCCCTGATCGGCGACTTCCACTACAACGGCCATCGGCTGCTGACCGACTATCCCGACTGCGCGCAGGCGCTGTCCAAGTACCGGATCAACCCCGGCAACGTGGGCAAGGGCGACAAGCACGACCGCCAGTTCGCCCAGATGATCGAAGCCGCGCTGCGCTGGAACAAGCCGGTGCGCATCGGCGTCAACTGGGGCAGCCTCGACCAGGAACTGCTGGCCCAGCTGATGGACGACAACAGCCGCCGCACCCCGCCCTGGGACGCCAAGGCGGTGATGTATGAGGCGCTGATCACCTCGGCCATCGATTCGGCCCGCCTGGCCCAGGCGCTGGGCATGGATGCCAACCAGATCCTGCTGTCGTGCAAGGTCAGCGGTGTCCAGGACCTCATTTCCGTCTACCGCGAGCTCGCCCGCCGCTGCGACTATCCGCTGCACCTGGGCCTGACGGAAGCCGGCATGGGCACCAAGGGCACCGTGGCCTCCAGCGTGGCCATGGGCATCCTGCTGCAAGAGGGCATCGGCGACACCATCCGCGTGTCGCTCACCCCGCAGCCCGGCGAGGCGCGCACCCAAGAGGTGGTGATCGCCTCCGAGATCCTGCAGGCCCTGGGCCTGCGCCACTTCGTGCCCAGCGTCACCGCTTGCCCCGGGTGCGGGCGCACCACCAGCACCACCTTCCAGGAGCTGGCCAAGCAGATCGACGACTTCCTGCGCGCGCAGATGCCGGTGTGGCGCGAGCGCTATCCGGGCGTCGAGGAGATGAAGGTCGCGGTGATGGGCTGCATCGTCAATGGTCCTGGCGAAAGCAAGCACGCCGACCTCGGCATCAGCCTGCCCGGCACCGGCGAGGCGCCGGCGGCGCCAGTCTTCATCGACGGGGAAAAGGCCCTCACCCTGCGCGGCGACAACATCGCCGCCGAGTTCCAGCACATCGTCGAGAACTACATCGAAAAGCGGTTCGGGCACCCGCAAACCGGGCAAACACAATCCGCACCCGAGACCGCCTGAGCCTTCGCACATGACCGAGAAGAACAACAACGCCGCCAAGGCGCCGGCCCTTGCCGCCGTGAAAGGCATGAACGACATCCTGCCGCCGGTCTCCGCCCAGTGGGAATGGCTGGAGGACAAGATCCGTTCGCTCATGGCACGCCATGCGTACCGCAACATCCGCACGCCCATCGTCGAGCCCACGCCCTTGTTCGTGCGCAGCCTCGGCGAGGTCACCGACATCGTCGAAAAGGAGATGTACTCCTTCGAAGATCGGCTCAATGGCGAGCAGCTCACGCTGCGGCCCGAGAACACCGCCGGCGTGGTGCGCGCGGTGGTCGAGCATTCGATGCTGTACGACGGCGGCAAGCGCCTGTACTACATGGGCCCCATGTTCCGCCACGAGCGGCCGCAGCGCGGGCGCTACCGTCAGTTCCACCAGATCGGCGCCGAGGCCCTGGGCTTTCCCGGCCCCGACGTCGACGCCGAGATCATCCTGCTGGCCGACGCGCTGTGGCGCGAGCTGGGCCTGGCCGATGTGCGGCTGGAGATCAACAGCCTGGGCCAGCCGGACGAACGCCGCCAGCACCGCGCCGAGCTCATCGCCTACCTCGAGCGCCACGCGAATCTGCTCGATGAGGAAGCCCGGCGCCGCCTGCACAGCAATCCGCTGCGCATCCTGGACACCAAGAACCCGGCCATGCAGTCCATCGTCGAAGGCGCGCCGCGCCTGATCGATTTTCTTGGCGAGGCCTCCCTGGCGCACTTCAATGGCGTCAAGGCCATGCTGGAGGCCAACGGCATCGCCTACCGCGTCAACCCGCGCTTGGTGCGCGGCATGGACTACTACAACCTCACCGTGTTCGAGTTCGTCACCGAACGACTGGGGTCGCAGGGCACCATCTGCGCGGGCGGCCGTTATGACTACCTGATCGGCCAGATCGGCGGCAAGCCGGCCCCGGCGGTCGGCTGGGCCCTGGGGGTCGAGCGGGTGCTGGAGCTGCTGCGCGAGCAGGGCGCCGACATCCCGCCGCCGGCACCCGACTGCTACGCCATCGTCCCGGACGCGTCGGCCATCCCCCAGGTGCTGCGTACCCTGCGGGTGCTGCGTGAGGCGGGCGTCAGCGTCCAGATGCACGCCAGCTCGGAAGCCGGGCAGGGCAGCATGAAGTCGCAGTTCAAGAAGGCCGATGGCAGCGGCGCCCGGCATGCCCTGATTTTCGGTGGCGAAGAACTCGCGGCGGGCGAGGTCACCGTCAAGTCATTGCGCGACGGCCAGGGCACCCAGGAGCGGCTGCCGCTGGAACAGGCCGCGGCGTGGGCGGCGCGGCTTCGCGCCTGATCGCCGCCACGGCTCACTACAATCGCCCACAGCTTTCTCATACCCCATGGCACAACACCTCGATCTCGAAGAACAGGAGCAGCTTGCGCAAATCAAGCACTTCTGGAGCAAGTACGGCAACCTGATCACCTGGGTGCTGATCGTCGTGTTCGGCACGATCGCGGCCTACAACGGCTGGAACTGGTGGCAGCGCCGCCAGGCCGAACAGGCCTCGGCCCTGTACGACGCGGTCGAGCGCGCCGTCAAGGCCAAGGATCTGCCGCAGGTGCAGCGGGCCCTGACCGACGTGCGTGACCAATATGGCCGCACGGCCTACGCCCAGCAGGCCGCGTTGCTGGCGGCCAAGGCCATGCAGGACAACGGCAAGGACGACGAGGCCCGCGCGGCGCTCACGTGGGTCGCCGACAAGTCTTCCGACGAGGGCTACCAGGCACTGGCCCGCTTGCGGCTGGCGGCCTTGCTGGCTGACACCAAGTCATATGACGACGCGCTCAAGCAGCTGTCGGTCAAGTTCCCATCCTCCTTCGAGCCGCTGGCGGCCGACCGCCGCGGCGACATCCTCACGCTGCAGGGCAAGGCGGGGCAGGCGCGCGCCGAGTACCAGAAGGCGCTCGACGGCCTGGGCGACCAGGGCGAGTACCGACGGCTGGTCGAGATCAAGCTCGCGGCCCTGGGCGGCGAGCCCACGCCCGCCAAGGCCGCGGCCGGAGCGGCCAAGTCATGAAGCCGCTTGCGCACTTGCCGTTGCGCGGCCTGGCCACTGCCGCCTTGCTGGCCACCGTGCTCAGCGGCTGCTCGGTCATGCCCAGCTTCCTGGGCGGCCGGCCCGCCCGTGTGCAGCCGGCCGAACTCGCGCCCAATCCGGCGCTGATCGGGGTGCAGCAGGCCTGGTCGGCCCGCATCGGCTCGGTCGATTTTCCGCTGTCGGTCCATGCCGCGCCCGACCTGGTCACCGTGGCCAGCGCCGACGGCACCGTGGCCGCCTTCAACCCCGCGACCGGACGTGAAGCCTGGCGCGCCGGTGTGGGCCGCGCATTGACGGCCGGTGTCGGCACCGATGGCAAGACGACCGCTGTGGTCACGCGTGACAACGAACTGGTGGCCCTCTCGCAGGGCCAGGTGCTCTGGCGCCACAAGCTCGCGGCCCAGGCGTATACCGCGCCCCTGGTCGCCGGCGGCCGCGTGTTCGTGCTGGGCGGCGACCGCTCGGTCAGTGCGCATGACGGCACCACCGGCCGCAGGCTGTGGCTGCAGCAGCGCCCGGGCGAGCCGCTGGTGCTGCGCCAGGGCGGCGTGCTGCTGCCCGTGGGTGACACGCTGGTGGCGGGGCAGGGCGGCCGCATGACCGGCTTCAACCCGCTCAACGGCAGTGTGCGCTGGGACGCGCCGATTGCCACCTCGCGCGGCACCAACGACGTCGAGCGACTGGTCGATCTGGTCGGCAGCGTCAGCCGCGTGGGCGACTCCGTCTGCGCCCGTGCCTTCCAGGCCGCGGTCGGTTGCGTCGACACCGCCCGCGGTACCGTCGCCTGGACCCGCCCGGCCAATGGCGCGCAGGGCATCAGTGGCGACGATCGCCATTTGTTCGGCGCCGAATCCGATGGCCGGCTGATCGCCTGGCGCCGCGAGGGCGGCGAGCAGGCCTGGGTCAACACCTCGCTGCAATGGCGCAGCCTCACGGCGCCCCTGCTGGTGGGCCGCTCGGTGGCCGTCGGCGACGGCAACGGTTTTGTTCATCTGCTTTCGCGCGAAGACGGCAGCCTTCTCAATCGGCTGTCCACCGACGGCACGGCCATCGCCGCCGCGCCGGTTCTGGCGGGCAACACCCTGGTGGTGGTGACCCGCGGTGGCGGCGTGTTCGGGTTCGTCCCGCAGTGAAACCCGCCCATTGAAACCCGTCCTCGCCCTGGTGGGCCGGCCCAACGTCGGCAAGTCCACCCTGTTCAATCGGCTCACCAAGTCGCGCGACGCCATCGTCGCCGACTTCGCCGGCCTCACGCGCGACCGTCATTACGGCAACGCCAAGCACGGCAAGTACGAGTTCATCGTCATCGACACCGGCGGCTTCGAGCCCACGGCCGAGAGCGGCATCTATGTCGAGATGGCCAAGCAGACGCGCCAGGCGGTGGCCGAGGCCGACGTGGTCGCCTTCGTGGTCGACGCGCGCGGCGGCTTGTCGGCGCAGGACCATGACATCGCGAACTACCTGCGCAAGCTGGGCAAGCCGACGGTGCTGGTGGCCAACAAGGCCGAGGGCATGACCGAGGGCGCCCAGCTGGCCGAGTTCTACGAGCTCGGGCTGGGGGGCGAAGTGCTGCCGGTGTCGGCCGCGCATGGCCAGGGTGTGCGCAGCCTGGTCGAGCTTGCCTTCGCGCAGCTGAACCTGCCCGAACCCGACGACGACGACCAGGAGCCCAGCGAACCGGGCACCATCAAGCTGGCCGTGGCCGGACGCCCCAACGTGGGCAAGTCGACCCTGATCAACACCTGGCTGGGTGAGGAACGGCTGGTCGCCTTCGACCTGCCGGGCACGACCCGTGACGCGATCTCGGTGCCCTTCGAGCGCGCCGGCCAGAAGTACGAACTGATCGACACCGCCGGCCTGCGCCGCAAGGGCCGTGTGTTCGAGGCCATCGAGAAGTTCTCGGTGGTCAAGACGCTGCAGGCGATCGAGTCGGCCAATGTGGTGCTGCTGCTGCTGGACGCCACGCAGGGCGTGACCGACCAGGACGCCCACATCGCCGGCTACATCCTGGAGAGCGGCCGGGCCGTGGTGATCGCGATCAACAAATGGGATGCGGTCGACGCCTACGAGCGAGAGCAGGTGCAGCGGCAGATCGAATCGCGCCTGGCCTTCCTCAAGTTCGCGGCCATGCACTTCATCTCGGCCAAGAAGCGCCAGGGCCTGGGCCCGGTCTGGGCCTCGATTTCCCTGGCCTACAAGTCGGCCAACTGCAAGATGTCCACGCCGGTGCTCACGCGGCTGCTGCTCGAAGCGGTGCAGTTCCAGTCGCCCAAGCGGGCCGGCATGTTCCGGCCCAAGCTGCGCTACGCGCACCAGGGCGGCATGAACCCGCCGGTCATCGTGGTCCATGGCAACTCGCTCGAACACGTCACCGATGCCTACAAGCGCTTTCTGGAAGGGCGATTCCGCAAGGAGTTCAACCTCATCGGCACGCCGCTGCGCATCGAGATGAAGACCTCGACCAATCCGTACGCCGACAAGGATTAGCGGCGCAAGCCCCTTGAAGAGCGGGTGTCCGGGCCCAGGTACGGGCTATGGCCCACGGCCTACTTGCTCGGCCCTTTTGCTGTGGTAAGGTGCAAATTCCAAGAAACTTCCGAACAACACGGAGAATATCGTGAGCAATAAAGGGCAACTTCTACAAGACCCCTTCCTCAACACCTTGCGACGCGAGCATGTGCCCGTGTCCATCTACCTGGTCAACGGGATCAAGCTTCAGGGGCAGATCGAATCCTTTGACCAATACGTCGTGCTGCTGCGCAATACCGTGACCCAGATGGTCTACAAGCACGCGATTTCCACCATTGTTCCCGGACGCGCCGTGACCTTCTCCACGGCCGAAAGCACCGAGACGCCCGCTGCCTGTTCGTGCATGCGGCGCGCCCGGCGCGCCGCCCGGGTTCTGACACCGAGTCCGGGCATCCATCTTGCAAGAATCCACTCAACACTCCGTCCCCCCGGTCCTGCTGGTCGGGGTCGACTTCGGCACGCCTCATTTCGATCAGGCCCTCGAGGAACTCGGCCTGCTCGCGCAGACCGCCGGCATGCAGCCGGTGGCCCGGGTGACCTGCAAGCGCAAGGCGCCTGACGCGGCCCTCTTCATCGGCAGCGGCAAGGCCGATGAGATCAAGGCGACGGCCGAGCAGACCGGCGCGGTCGAAGTGCTGTTCGACCAGTCCCTCAGCCCGGCGCAACAGCGCAACCTGGAGCGGCACCTGGGCCTGCCGGTCAACGACCGCACCATGCTCATTCTTGAGATCTTCGCGCAGCGCGCCCGCAGCCATGAGGGCAAGCTGCAGGTCGAGCTGGCGCGGCTTCAGTACGTGAGCACGCGGCTGGTTCGCCGCTGGTCGCACCTGGAGCGCCAGACCGGCGGCGCCGGTGTGCGCGGCGGCCCCGGCGAAAAGCAGATCGAACTCGATCGCCGCATGATCGGCGAGTCCATCAAGCGCACCCGTGAGCGGCTGGAGAAGGTCAAGCGCCAGCGCGGCACCCAGCGGCGCCAGCGCGAGCGCCAGGGCGCGTTCAACATCTCGCTGGTGGGCTACACCAACGCGGGCAAGTCCACGCTGTTCAATG
>JAZKDA010000202.1:0-3485 GCA_040387815.1 Pseudomonadota bacterium
CTGCGCCCTTGGGGCCCACCCGCCGCAACGGTTGCAGCAGCCGCTCGGGGTGGTAGCTGCGCTCGGCGTAGCGCGACACCTTGGTGCACAGCACGCCGTCGGTGTGGCGGTGGCGCGGATTGCCCTGCACCTTGACCGCGACGCCGTCGGCCACCGTGGTGACCAGGGCGCAGGTGTCGGGGCAGTCGTGCGGGCAGGCGCCGCGCACCTGGCCCGAAGCTTTCACGTCGCTGACGCTAAGGGTGTTGCCGATGGTGCGGTCCATGAGTTAACCCTATAGTTTTCGCAAGAAGGCCGCGCTTGCTCCAAAAGCTGCAAGCGGCCCCCATTCCAGGCAGCCCTGCACCGGCCGCGCTTGCCAGGGGACAGACCGTCGACAACAGGAGACAAAGATGAGATGCATGGGTTCGCTGGCTCGAAGCCTGATGGTAGCCGTCCTCGGGCTGGCCGGGATGTCCGCGGCGCTGGCGCAGGAGGGCGTCAGCAAGACCGCCATCGTGCTGGGGCAGTCGCTGGCCCTGACCGGCCCCGGCTCGGCGCTGGCCGTGCCCTTCCATCAGGGCGCCAAGGTCTACTTCGACCGCGTCAACGCCCAGGGCGGCATCAACGGGCGCAAGATCGAGCTGGTGACGCTGGACGACCGCGGCAACCCGGCGACCACCGCCGCCAATACCAAGAAGCTGCTCGACCAGGGCGTGCTGTCGCTGTTCGGCTACTACGGCTCGCCGCAGGTGACGGCCGCCTACCCGCTGATCAAGGATGGCGACGTGCTGCTGTTCGCCCCGATGTCGGCCGCCGACGAATTCCGCGGCGCGATGTACGGCAATGTCTATTCGCTACGGCCGGGCTATTCCGAAGAAGCCGCGGCCATCACCCGCCACGCCCAGACCCTGGGCGCACGCAAGCTGGCCATCCTGCACGGCGCCGACGGCGAATCGCTGTCGGCTCTCGACGCGGCCGAGCGCACCATGACCAGCATGGGCGCCAACCTGGTGGCCAAGGCTGCGCTGACGAGCGGCAGTGTGGCCGGCAGCATCGACAAGGCCCTGGCTGCCAGGCCGGAGTCGGTGCTGGTGATCAGCGACGCGTCGGGCGCGGCCGCCGCGGTGCGCGACCTGCGGGCCAAGGGCTTCCGCGGGCCGGTCTACGGCTTTTCCACCACCGGAGAAAGCCTGCTGGCCGAAGAGCTGGGCGCAGCCGGCGCCGGGGTGGTGGTGGTGCGGGTGGTGCCCAAGAGCGACAACGCCAAGGTCGCGGTGGTGCGCGAGCTGCAGGCCGATGCGGCAGCAGCCAAGGCCGGCAAGCCCAACGTCTACATGCTCGAGGGCTACATCGCGGCCCGGGTCTATGCCGAGGCACTGCGGCGCCTGGCGCGCGACCCCAACCGGGTGCGGCTGAAGAAAGCGCTCGATGGACTGGACGACTTCCTGGTGGGGGGCTTTCGCGTGCACTTCACCGAAGAGCGGGTGGGCTCCAAGCTGGTGGAGCTGAGCCTGATCGACTCGCAGGGGCGGGTGCGCGAGTAGTTCTTTTCTCTTAGGAAGTTGCCGCCATATCCGGATCTGCGGGTCTGCGAAAATGGTGGCATGCTTACTCGCCGCCATTTCTCCCGCGCCCTGGGCGCCATCGCCGTGGTCGGCGCTCCCGCGCTGCGCGCGCAGGGCGCTGATCGCATCGTCCTGGGCCAGTCGGCCCCCTTCACCGGACCGGCCGCCCAGCTGGGCATCCAGTTCAACCGCGGCGCCAAGCTGTACTTCGACCAGCTCAACGCACAAGGCGGCATCAACCGCCGCAATGTCGAGCTGGTCAACGTGGACGACGGCTACGAGCCCGACCGCTGCGCCGAGAACACGCGCAAGCTGATCGCCGACGACGTGTTCGCCCTGTTCGGCTACATCGGCACGCCCACCAGCGTCGCCGCCCTGCCACTGGCCACCAGCGCCAGGATTCCGTTCTTCGCGCCCTTCACCGGGGCCATGGCCCTGCGCCAGCCCTTCAACCGCTACGCGTTCCATGTGCGCGCCTCGTACAACGACGAGACCGCGCTGATCGTCAAGAACCTGACCAGCCTGGGCCTGAAGAAGATCGCGGTCTTCTACCAGAACGACGCCTACGGCAAGGCAGGCCTGGACGGGGTGACGCTGGCGCTGGCCGCGCTCAACATGAAACCGGTGGCCCTGGCCACGGTGGAGCGCAATTCGGTGGACGTGGCGGCGGCGGTCAAGGCCTTGCTCCCGGCAGCGCCCGACGCCATCGTGCAGGTCAGCGCGTACAAGTCCTGCGCTGCCTTCATCCGGGCCGCCCAGAAGGCCGGCTACGGCGGCACCTTCTACAACGTCTCGTTCGTCGGCACCCAGGCCCTGGCCGACGAGTTGGGCAAGGACGGCGCCGGCGTGGTGGTGTCGCAGGTCATGCCCTCGCCCTACAACGCGGCGCGTCCGATCGCGCGCGAATTCGTGGAAGCCACCAAAAAGGCGGGCGGCGACCACCAGGTCAATTTCTCCAGCATGGAAGGCTACCTGGCAGCCAAGGTGATGGCCGACGGCCTGCGCCGCGCCGGCGCCAAGCCCACGCGCGACACCCTGGTGGCCAGCCTGGAGGCGCTGGGCAACCAGAGCTATGGCGGCTTTGCGGTGTCGTTCTCCGCCACCGACCATGTGGCGTCGAACTTCGTCGAGCTGTCGATGCTGACCGGCGACGGCCGGGTACGGACTTAGCTCCTAGCCCAAAGCGGTCGTGGCCGCCAGGCCGCGCATGAACGCCTGGCAGCGCGCCAGCTGCTCCAGGCTCACGAATTCATCGGGCTGGTGCGCCTGCACGATGCTGCCGGGGCCGCAGACCACGGTGGGGATGCCGGCCTGCTTGAACAGGCCGGCCTCGGTGCCGAAGGCCACCAGCGTGGTGCGGTCCTCGCCCGCCAGCCGCATGGCCAGCCGCGTCACCGCATCGTCTTTCGACCCCAGGAAGCTGGGGATCTCGCAGATGGTCTCGAACGCAAAGCCCGCGTCCGGCGCCACGGCCTTCATGGCCGGCTCCAGCGCGCGCGCATGCGCGATCACCTGCCGCTGCATGGCCTGTACATCGGCGGTAGGCAGGTCGCGGAATTCGTAGCGGAACTCGGCGTCGCGCGGTACCACGTTGTCGGCGATGCCACCATGAAACTGGCCCACGCTGGCGGTGGAAAAGGGGACGTCGAAGCCTTCGTAACGCGGCTCGTGGCGCTCGAAGCCCTCGGCCATGTCGCGCAGCTTGCCCACCAGCCGCGCCGCCATCTCGATGGCATTGACCGACTGCGGCGTGAGCGAGGAATGCGCCTCCTTGCCGCGCACGCAGCAGCGCCAGCGCCACACGCCCTTGTGGGCGATGGCCGGCACCATGGAGGTGGGCTCGCCGATGATGCACGCCAGCGGCGCGATGCCGGCATCGCGCATGTCGGCGATCAGCTCGCGCACGCCGAAGCAGCCCACTTCTTCGTCATAGCTGAA
>JAZKDA010000203.1:0-10028 GCA_040387815.1 Pseudomonadota bacterium
GGCTTGCATCGGGGTACTGGGCGCGCTGCATGAGCGGTCTCGCACCGGCAAGGGCCGCAAGGTCGAGGTCAATCTGCTGGAGTCGATGCTCGCGATGGCCACTGAGCCCCTGACCGATTTTCTTTTCTTCGGCAAGGACCAGCCCTTCTACTACCGCGGGGCGGTGTCGCAGGCCTACATCCTGACCTGCCGCGACGGCAAGCGCATCGGCCTGCACCTGTCCACGCCCGACAAGTTCTGGCACGCGCTCACCCAGGCGATCGAGCGGCCCGAGCTGCGCGACCAGTATCCAACCGGCGCGAGCCGGGTCGCGAACTATGCCGAGATCGCCAAGGTTCTGGCCGAGGTCTTCGCCACGCGTGACCGGGCCGACTGGCTGCCGGCCCTGGAGGCGAACGACGTTCCCTTCGGCCCCGAACGCACCCTCGACGAGGTCGAGCACGATCCGCAGATCCAGCACCTGGGCACCTTCGCCGCCGTCGACGAAGCCGCCTACGGCACATCGCGCATTCCCAATCGCCCCGCGCGTTTCGACGGGGACAACCGATCCGTTTTCGCACCGGCGCCGCGCGTGGGGCAGCACAGCGACGAAGTGCTGGGCGAGCTGGGCCTGGACGCCGCGACGATCGCGCAATTGCGCAGCCGAAGCATCGTCGGTTGACGAACCGATCCATGAAAGCGACCCGGTTGAACGAAGGCGCATTAAGTGACCGCGCAATGAAGGAGCCACAGTGAAAAGAAGCATCGAGTTCCGCACCGACGACGGCAAGACGCTCAGGGGCTGGCTCAAGACGCCGGTCACCGGCGGCCCTCACCCGCTGGTGGTCATGACGCACGGCGCTGGCGGCCACAAGGAGTGGTTTCTGCCGGCCCTGTCCGATGTGCTGCTGGGCGCCGGCATCGCCTCGCTGGCCTACGACCACCGCAATTTCGGTGAAAGCGATGGCGAGCCACGCTTCGAGATCGACCCGCCGCTGCACATTCGCGACTACCGCAGCGCCATCACCTTCGCCTGCACCCTGCCCGAGGTGAACAAGGACCGCATCGGCATCTTCGGCACCAGCCTGAGCGGGGGCCAGGTGCTGGTGGTGGGCGCGGTCGACCGACGCGTCAAGTGCGTGGTGGCACAGGTGCCCAGCGTGAGCGGCGCCGCCGGCACCATCCGCCGGTATCAGCCCGAAGAGCTGGCCGCCAACCGAAAGCGCTGGGAACAAGACCGGATGAACCGCTTCCTGGGCAAGCCGCCCGCGACGGTGCCCCATTCGGTCGACGACCCCAACGATGCCATCGCCGGGCGCTCGTCCAACCGTGTGAAGTTCTTCAAGTTCCTCACCGACGAGGACAAGGTTCACTGGAAGAACACGCTGACGCTGCGCTCGCTCGAAGCGATTTCCGAGTTCGAGCCCGGTGTCTACGCCCGCCTGATCAGCCCGACGCCGCTGCTGATGATCGTCTCGCAGGCGGAGGCACAGCTCATGCTGCCCACTTATGAATCCGCCCTGGAGCCCAAAAAGGTGGTCATCACGCGCGGCGACCATTACGATCCCTACATGGACGAGTTCGAAACAGCGACGACCGCCACGCGGGAATGGTTCAGCCAGTGGCTGGCGATGTAGGGGAACCTGGGCGCCGATCGCGCGTGCGCACGAAGGCGAGGCCTTGATCGTGGAGGTGCGCCAGTGCCGCTACTTCGTCGCCGTGGTGGACGCCCAGAGCATCACGGCCGCCGCCAGAAAGCTCAACGTCGTTCAGTCGGCCCTCAGCCGTCAGCTGGCCAATCTGGAAGCCGAGTTACAGACCACGCTCTTGCTGCGCAGCAAGAGCGGCGTCAAGCCGACCGAGGCGGGCCGGGTCATGTACCTGCATGCGCAGGCGGTCATCAAGCACATCGAGGCCGCAGGCGACACCATTCGATCGCTGGACCGCGAGGTCCGGGGCACCGTCGCGGTCGGCATCCCCAGCAGTACCGCGGCCATCCTGGCCTTGCCCCTGCTGACAGCCGTTCGCACCCAGTTCCCGCTGGTCGAGTTGAGCATCGTCGAAGGACTGACCGGCCTGCTGTCCGAACAGCTTGCAACCGCCAGACTGGACCTTTCCATCCTGTTCCATGACGAACCGCTTCGCGGGTTCGAGCGGCTGCCGCTGTTCATCGAGCGCCTGCACTTCGTCTCTGTGGATCCCCTGGCAAAAAAGATGTATGGACGCGCTCGCAGCATCGACTTCGCCGAGGTGGTCAAGTGGCCCCTGGTCCTTCCTTCAAGGCCGAACAGCATCCGACTGCTGCTTGAACGCGAAGCGCACCGCGCCAACCGCGAGTTGAAGGTGATCGCCGAATTGAGCGGCGTCAAGACCATCGTCGGCGCGGTCGAGTCCGGCCTGGGAAGCTCCATCATGATGGCGGCGAACACCATCTCCATGTCGCCCAAGCAGGGCACTGTCTTTCTTCCGATCTGCAACCCGACCATGGACCGCACGGCCTGGCTGTTCCAGCCGGAACACGCGTCGCTCACCGTCGCGGCCACCCGTGTGCGCGAACTCGTCATTCAATTGGTGGGAAGTCTGATCGCCGAGAAGCGCTGGCCGGGGGCTCGGATCGCCTAGCGAAGCGCTCGGTCACCGCGTGTGACGGGGCTGCCGCTGAATCACGACACCGGCGGGAGTGGCCGGTCGCACGGCAGCAGAAACGAAATCTTCAGCCGCGTTCCGGGCACTGATTCGGCCCACACGGAGCCGCCGTGCGCCTCGATGATCGCGCGGCAGATCGACAGGCCCAAGCCCGCACCGCGCGGATCCTCACGGCCGGCCTGCCAGAACGGCTGAAACAGCCGCTCCACGGTTTCGGCGGGCAGCGCCGGCCCGGAGTTGGCAATACTGAACCGTACCGCCCCTGGCGCCGCCTGCGCACGCACCACAATCTGGCCAGCCGGTTCCGTGAACTTCAACGCGCTGTCAAGCAGGTTCCCGAACACGCGCATGATTCGATGGGTGTCGACTTGCACCGGGGGCATGTCATCGTCGTGCTCCAGCGCCAGATGCAATCGCGCTGCGTCGATCATCGGCGCCGCCTGCTCGGCCGCCATGGAGAGCAGCACATCGGCCTGCACCGGCTCCAGCTTGAGCATTGTGCCACCGGAGTCGACCACCGAGACGGCCAACAAGTCGTCCACCAGCCCGGCCATGCGCTGCGCCGATTCCACGATGGCGGCGGCATGGGTTGCGACCAACTCCTGCGCGCCCTGATTCTCGGCCACCTTTTTTGTCAGCATCGCCGCGCGGAACGCAATGCTCGCCAGCGGATTGCGCAAGTCGTGCGCCACGACCGCCAGGATCTGCTCGCGCTCTTGAACGGCCATGCGCAACTGCTCCTGCGTTCGCACCAGCGCAGTGACGTCCTGGTTCATCGCTACCGCACCGGAGATGTTGCCGGCCTGATCCTTGATGGGCGCCGCCCAGTTCATCACGGTCTTGTAGGTTCCATCGAAGCACTGAATGCGGATCAGCTCGTTGCACGAGGTCTCGCCCTTGCGCAGCGCGCGGGTGATCGCCCAGTCGTGCGCCGCGAGGGGTTTGCCACTGTCGACCCACCACCCCTTGTATTCGCCGTATTCACCCGGCTCGACGTGCCGCACGCCTTCCCAGATGTCGTGGCCCGCCGGGTTGCCCGCCGTGATGCGGCCCTCGCGATTGGACACGTAGACCCCGACGGGAATCAGCTCGAACACCGTGCGGAACCGCGCTTCACTCTCCTGCAACTGCTGCTGGGCGTCGTAAAGCTCGGTGATGTCCTCGTTGACGACGATGCCCCCGACGATCTCTCCATTGTCGTCACGCACGGGCGCCGCCGAGTGGATGATGGTCTTGAACGTGCCGTCGAAGCACTGGATTCGCACCAGTTCGCCGATCGAGGTCTCGCCCTTGGACACCGCTCGGGCCATCGCCCAATCGTCGGCGGCGATCTGCTCGCCGCTGTCGACATACCAGCCCTTGTAGACGTCATAGTGCTGCG
The DNA here is from genome assembly GCA_040387815.1 of Pseudomonadota bacterium. Lineage (GTDB taxonomy): Bacteria > Pseudomonadota > Gammaproteobacteria > Burkholderiales > Burkholderiaceae_C > Ramlibacter. Next base: position 4,007 of record JAZKDA010000203.1, read on the forward strand.
GACCCACCCGGCGCTCGCCGCTCCAGATCTTGCGGGCAGCCTCGTTGCCGTGAGTGATCATGCCCTCGCGGTCGGCAATCCATACACCGACCGGCAACAAGTCGAACACGCCAGAGAGGTTGCGCTCGTTGGTCTGTACCTGCCGCTCCAGCCGCTTGCGCTCTGTGATGTCGCGCACGAAACCCTGCCACTGGCCGTCGGGCAGGATGTTCGCGCTGACCTCCACCGGCACGCAGTGGCCGTCCTTGTGCCGCAGCGCAAATTCGTCAACATGAGTTCGGCCCTCGAGCATGGTGTGCTGGGACGCCCGAAACCGCATCGCGTCGGCCTCGGGGATCAGATCGAAGATCGACTTTCCAAGGATCTCATGCGCTTGCATCCCGAGCATGCGGCAACCGGCCTGATTGACGTACACATAGGTGCCACCGGCATCCGCAACGAACACGCCATCGGGAGCGGCGTCGATCAGGCGCCGGAAATCGGGCACGATGAGCTGATCCGTTGTGGGCGGGACGGATGCAGGGTAGATCATCGATCACATTTTTTGTGCCGTTTCTGACTTCACACTTGCGAAAAGTCAAGGCCGGTCACTTTCATGCTCGACAAGAAAAAGGGTTTGCTGCGATTTTCATAGCAGCAAACCCTTATGGAGCCTGGTAGGACGTGCAGGATTCGAACCTGCGACCAACGGATTAAAAGTCCGCTGCTCTACCAACTGAGCTAACGTCCCACGCTTTTAGCGTAGCCCATGAGTATAGCCTAGGCGCCAGCCCCTTTTCGAGCCAAGACATCGAGAACATGCCCCGCAGCGCACTGGCCGAAGGTGGCCGTGACGCTCACGACGGAGCCGTAGCCATGGCAGTTGAGCGAGCCGTCACCTTCGATCGCGCAAGAGGCATCGGGCGGGGCCACGGCCTCGCGGCTGAAGACGCAAGCGATGCCGATCGCCTTGCCCTCGCGCGGCGCGTCGTGAAACTTGCGGAGGCGCAAGCGCAGCTGCGCCAGCAGCGGGTCGTGCGTGCAGCGGGCCAGGTCGTCTATGTCGACCCGATGGGCCAGACGCTTGCCCCCGGCCGCGCCGACGCTGATGAAAATGCGTTTGCCGCGCAAGGCCCAGGCGGCCATGGCGGTCTTGGCCTTGACCTGGTCGCAGGCGTCGATGACGGCGTCGACGCCCTCGGGCAAGATCGCCGGCCAGTTCTCGGGCTCGACAAAATCCTCGACCGGGTTCACCACGCAACCCGGATGAATCCGCGCGATGCGATCGCGCATGGCCAGCACCTTGGCTTGGCCGAGGGTGGTGTCAAGCGCGTGGATCTGCCGGTTGATGTTGGATTCGGCCACGTCGTCCAGGTCGATCAGCGTGAGCTCGCCCACGCCGCTTCGCGCCAGCGCCTCGGCGGCCCAGGAGCCGACACCTCCGATGCCCACCACCGCCACATGCGCGCGGCGGATGCCGGCGGCGCCCGCCACGCCGTACAGCCGCTCCAGGCCGCCGAAGCGGCGGTGCAGGTCGGCTTGCCGGTCGGCTTCGGGCTGGGCGGCCGGCGTGGTCACCGCAGTCTGGACAGGCGTTCGCGCGCGGCCGAAGCGGCCTCGGACTGCGGGTAGGCCGCGACCAGGTCTTGCAGGGTGCGGCGCGCGGCCGCGGTTTCCTTCAGCTCGATCTGGCAATTGGCGATGGACAGCACGGCCTCGGGGGCGCGCGCGTGGTCGGGCGCCTGCTGCAGCAGTGCGCGGAAGTCCTCCACTGCGCCCTTGTAGTCGCGGTTGGCGTAGCGCGCATTGCCGAGCCAGAAACGCGCCGAGGGCGTGTAGCCACTTTGGGGGTGCCGGCGGACGAACTCGGCGAACACGTTTTGCGCAGCAGGGAAGTCGCCCCTGCGGAACACGGCCAGGGCGGCGTCGAAGTCGCGCTGCTCGGTGGGGTCGGCGGTGAACTCGCGGCCATCGACGGTCACCTTGGTCGGCTCGACGCGCTTGAGGCGGTCTTCCGCCACTTGCAGGCGCTGCTCGACGGCCTGGGCCAGGTCTTTCTGGCGGCGTTGCAACTCGGAAATGTCCCGGGCGAGCTGTTCGTCGGTGCCACGCACACGGGCCAGGTCGCCGCGCAAGGCTTCGATTTGCGTGCTGAGGTCGAGCACCGCACGACGCAGCTGGTCGATGTCCTGGCGCGCCAGCGCGGATTCTTCGGAGATGCGGCGCATCTCGGCCGCTGACTGGGCCGCTTGGCGTTCGGTCTGGACGCGCTGCGCCTCGAAGCGCTGCCGCAACTCCAGAATGGCGCGGCGCGCCTCGTCGTCCCCACCGAACAGCTGCGCATGGGCCGGGGCGGACGCCAGCGCCGCGAAAGCCAGGGCCATGCTGGCGAGCAGGGGCTTGTGGACAGCCATCAGCGGTAGGCCAGCTCGGCGCGGCGGTTCTTGGCGAAGGCGGCCTCGTCGGAGCCGGCTTCAGCGGGCTTTTCCTTGCCGAAGCTCACGGCCTCGACCTGCCGGTCGGTCACGCCGAGCAGCGTGAGGGCGCGACGCACGGCCTCGGCGCGCTTTTGGCCCAGCGCCAGGTTGTACTCGCGGCCGCCGCGCTCGTCGGTGTGGCCCTCGATGGTCAGGTTGCGCGCCGGGTTGGCGCGCAGGTGGCGGGCGTGCGATTCGACCAGCGTTTGATACTCTGGTTTGAGGGTGTAGCTGTCGTAGTCGAAGTAGACGATGCGGCCCACGCCCACCGGTCCCTGGGTCAGGCTCGCGGCGCTGTCGGCGGCCACCGGCGCGACACGGCTCTGGCCGGCGGCGTTCGGGTCAGCTGGCCGGCTTTGACCGGGCTGCCCGCCGGTCTGCCCGCCCGGCGCCGTGCCGACGGCGCTGCCGCTGCGGTCTTCCACGGGCACGTCGTCGAGCTTGACGGCGGATCCGCAGGCGGCCAAGGTGGCAGCCATCGCGAGGGCGAGGTAGGTATGCTTTCTCATTGGCAAGAACTCCTGTGCGTATTGTGCTTGTATCGTGGCGAATGGGATGGCTTCAGCCTTGGAACGGGCCCCAGTCGGGTTCGCGGATGTCGCCACCCTGCCCCGCCAGCCGCGCCTTGATGCGGCCGTCGAGGGTGGTGGTCATGAGCGCCTCGCGTCCGCCCTGCCGTGCCGCATAAACGATCAGGCGGCTGTTGGGTGCGAAGCTGGGGCTTTCGTCGCCGGTGGTGTCGGTGATGGCGGTGGTGGTTCCACTGGCCATCTCCATCACATGCAGCTTGAAAGCGCCGCCAACGCGCGAAATGTAGGCCAGCCATCGGCCATCCCGGCTGATGGCGGGCGAGATGTTGTAACTACCGGTGAAGGTGACCCGCTCGACCGAGCCGCCGCCGACCGGCACCCGGTAGATCTGCGGCGCGCCGCCACGGTCGCTCACGAAATAGATGGATCGGCCGTCGGGTGCATACACCGGCTCGGTGTCGATGCCGCCCGATTCGATCAGGCGGCGCGGCTCGCCGCCACCGGCATCGATGATGTACAGCTGCGAGCCGCCTTCGCGGCTGAGCGTCACAGCCAGCGTGCGGCCGTCGGGCGCCCAGGCCGGCGCGCTGTTGGAACCGCGGAAATTGGCCAGCAGGCGCCTGCGGCCGGTGGCCACGTCGTGCACATAGACCACCGGCTTGCGCGACTCGAAGGACACATAGGCCAGTTGCGTGCCGTTGGCCGACCACGCGGGCGAAATGATGGGCTCGGGGCTGGCCAGGGCCGATTGCGCGTTCTCGCCGTCGGCGTCGGCCACCCAGATGTTGAACCGGTTGCCCCCGCGCGTGACATAGGCGATGCGGGTGGAGAACACACCGCGCTCGCCGGTGAGTTTTTCGTAGATGAAGTCCGAGACGCGGTGGGCCGCCAGGCGCAGGTCGCCGGCCGTGACGGCGTAGCTCTGTCCGCCCAGGTCGACGCCCTTGACCACGTCCCACAGCCTGAACCGCACGTCCCAGCGGCCATCGGCCAGACGGGTGACGCTGCCCACAGCCAGCGCATCGGCACCGCGCTGGCGCAGCGGCGCGATGTCGGGGCGCGAGGTCTCGTCGAGCGCGGCGGCGCCGGCATCGACCGGGCGAAACTGGCCGCTGCGCTCCAGGTCGGCCTGCACGATGGCGGCGATGCGCTGGGGCGCTTGCCCTTCACCACGGAAGGGGGCAACAGCGATCGGCAGCTGGGTCAGGCCCACGCCGGTCACCTCAACGCGGAACTGCGCCAGGGCTGGAGCGGCCAGGCCGGCAGCGGCCAGGCCCATGATGTGTCGGCGTCGCCAATGTCCGCAATTGGGATTCATGGGTGTCTTTCTCCTTGTCGTGACGCAAGTTCGTCTATCGACGAACCCGCTTGGTTCCCGGCCATGGGGGGGTGCTGCATCAACCAGAGCTTGAGGTAGCGGTAATAGGTCGTCTGCGCATTGAAAACCGCCAGCATGAAACCGAAACGGCCATCGAGGAAGCCGCGACGCAATACATAGGTTCGCACGAAGGCCCACAGCCCATGCGCGACAGCGCGGCCCAGCGAGCCCTTTCGGCCCCGTGCCTGCATCTCTCGCGCGCCATCGGATGAGTAGCGGTCGAGCTTGTGCAGCACCTGGTCGAGGTTGCGGTAACTGTAATGGACGATCGATTCGCGCAGCGTACCGGTGCGGCCATCGACGCGCAGGTGCGCATGCAGCCAGCTGTCGGTGTAGCGTGCGCGGCCGCGCCGTGCCAGGCGCCAGGTATGGTCGGGGCGCCAGCCGCCGTGGTGCATGAAGCGGCCCGCGAACATCGAGATGCGGGGCACGCGATAGCCGTCGATGCCGTCCTGCTCGATCGCGGCGCGGATCTCCGCGGCCAGCGCGGGGGTGATGCGCTCGTCGGCGTCGAGCGAGAAGAACCAGTCGCCGGTGGCGCGGTCGATCGCGCGGTTTTTCTGTGGGCCGTCGCCGGCCCAATCCATCTCGTGCACCAGCGCGCCTTCGGCGCGGGCCAGGGCCACGGTGTCGTCGGTGCTGCCGTTGTCGACCACCACCACTTCGTCGGCGAAGCGGCAGGAGCGCACACATTCCGAAATATTGCCGGCTTCGTTCTTGGTGATGATGGTGATGGACAGACGTTTCATTGGCGCTTGCGGGCCCCGCGCTGGCTGATGCCACCGCATAATCCCTCGACGTTCAACGTTTCATTATTGCACCCCACATGGACACAGGAACCACGGTCGTGGTGGCCGGCGGGGCCGGCTACATCGGCTCACACATGGTGCGGATGCTGCGCGACAACGGCTTTGCGCCGATCGCGGTCGACAACCTCACCACCGGCCACGCGCAGGCCGTGCTGCCGCACGAACTGCGGCGCGGCGACATCGGCGACGCGCGCTTCATGGACGCGGTGCTGCGTGAATGCCGCCCGCGCGTGGTGATGCACTTCGCCGCCTCCAGCCTGGTGGGCGAATCGGTGCAACGCCCCGGCGACTACTGGCGCAACAACCTGGTCCAGACGCTGAACCTGCTGGATCTGATGGTGCGGCATGATGTGCGGCATTTCATTTTTTCCTCCACCGCGGCGGTGTATGGCAACCCGGTGGAGGTGCCGATTCCCGAGCGCCACCGCACCGAGCCGATCAACCCCTACGGCCATACCAAGCTTGCGGTCGAGCATCTGCTGCGCGACTACGACGGCGCGCACGGGCTGCGCTCGATCAGCCTGCGCTACTTCAATGCGGCGGGCGCCCACCCCGACGGCAGCCTGGGCGAACGCCACGATCCCGAAACCCACCTCATCCCGCTGGTGCTGCAGGTGGCCTCGGGCCGCCGCCCCCACATCGCGCGCTTTGGCTCGCAGCACGCCACGCCTGACGGCTCCTGTGTGCGCGACTACGTCCATGTGCAAGACCTGTGCAGCGCCCACCTGCTGGCCCTGAAGGCGCTGGAGGCAGGCGCGGCAAGCGCCAGCTACAACCTGGGCAACGGCCTGGGGCACTCGGTCAATGAGGTGATAGCGGCTGCGCGCCGCGTCACCGGCCATGCCATCC
>JAZKDA010000203.1:10057-15655 GCA_040387815.1 Pseudomonadota bacterium
GGGCCGGCGACCCGCCGGTGCTGGTGGCCGACGCCGCGCGGGCGCGGGCCGAACTGGGATGGCAACCCCGGCATGACAACATCGAAGACATCATTGCCGATGCGTGGCGCTGGGAGCAGCGACTGGCGCGGGAGCTGGCGCCCGGACCGTGATGTCGGCACGCCGGACAAGGCGCGCGCCTGGATTCCCGCCTGCGCGGGAATGACAAACATGGCGTCATCCCCGCGCAGGCGGGGATCCAGCGGCGCGGTGCATCCGGCGCGGCGTGCCCGCTGTTCGCTCAGGCGATAATTCCGGCCACTCAACAACTGCGGAGTCCGCCCTTTGCCCGCCTCACGCGCTTGGGAAAGCATGCGTCCATGGCCCGTGTACCTGATGGCGGCCGCCCTGCCCGTCTCGATCGCCGCCGCGAACACCGCCAAGGCGTTCGTGGTGTTGTTCGCGCTGGTGGCCGTGGTGCGCGCGGCGCGCAGTCACAGTTGGCCCGAGGCCTTGCGTCAAAGCCATCTGCTGGCGGCGATCAGCATCGTGCTGGCGGTCTTCGCACTGAGCATCGCCTGGAGCACCGCCCCCATCGGTCAGGCCGCCAACGCCTGGCTCAAGCACGCCAAGCTGCTGCTCATTCCGGCCTGCCTGCTGCTGCTTCGCACCCGCCGCGAGGCCGCGATCGCCGTCGGTGCCTTCATCGCCGTCGAAGCCTTCGTCATGCTCAGCTCCTGGTTGCTCTGGTCGGGCGTCGAACTGCCCTACGCGCGAGAGGCGCGTACCTCGGTGGGCACCGTGTTCTCCAGCTACCTCGATCAGGGCATGCTCACCGCCCTGCTGGCGGTGCTGTGCTGGTACCTGCGCGATGACTTTCCCACCCGCCACGGCCGCTGGATCGCCGCCGCGCTGGCGGTCGCCGCCGTACTCAATGTCGGTATCGCCCTGCCGGGGCGAAGCGGGCAACTGGGTTTGCTGCTGATGCTGGGGCTGGTGCTGTGGTGGTCGCTGTCCTGGCGCACACGCTGGGTGGCGCTGGTCGCGCCGGTCGTCGCGGTGGCCGCCATCGGCGCGGTATCGCAGCCCTTTCGCGAGGGCGCGCTGCGGGTGGTGAACGAATCGCGCGCCTTCGGCCAGGGCGAGCGCAACACTTCGGCCGGCCAACGGCTGGAGTTCTGGAGCCGCTCGGTCCAGATCCTGGCCGAGCGCCCGCTGTACGGGTTTGGCGCTGGCAGCTGGAACACCGAATACCGGCGCATGGCCGGCGAGCGGATCATCCCCAACACGGTCGACGTTCGCAATCCGCACCAGGAATACCTGCTGTGGGCTGTGCAACTGGGCATCGCCGGCCCGCTGCTGCTGATCGCCGTGTTCGCCGCGCTGCTGCGCGACGCCCGCGGCTTCGCGCGGCGCGAGCGCGAGGCCCTGCGTGCCGTGCTGTGGCTCACCGCCATCCTGTGCCTGCTCAACTCCGTGCTCTACGACGCCGTCACCGGCGAAACCTTCGTCCTGGCGCTGGGCATGCTGCTGGCGCTGGGTGCGGCCACCGGCCCGGCGACGGCCCCCCGACAGGAAGCCGCATGAGCGACACCCGCACCGGGCTGGCCGGCCTCATCCCGCGCATGAAGCGCCCGCTGCCCTACTTCGCGGGCAGCGGCTGGGCCTTGCCCGCCCTGATCCTCGCGGTGTTCGTGGCCGCACTCACCGAGCCCATGGTGCCGGCGTTGATGAAGCCGCTGCTCGATCGCGGCTTCTCGGGCGGGCAGCTCGATCTGTGGCTGGTGCCGGTGTTCTTGCTCGGGCTGTTCGCGGTGCGGGGCGTGGCCGGCTTCATCGCGCAGTACAGCCTGGCTTACATGGCCAACCACGGCATGGTGGCCATGCGCGAGCGCATGTTCGCGCGGCTGCAGGATGCGCCGCTGTCGCTGTTCTCGAACGCCTCGGCCAGCAGCCTGTCGAACACGCTGGTGTATGAGGTGCAGACCGGCGTGACGCTGCTGGTGAACGCGCTTCTGTCTCTCATCAAGGACACGCTCACGCTGGTGGCCCTGATGGCCTACCTGCTGTACATCAACTGGAAGCTCACCCTGATCGTGTTGATCATCTTTCCCGGCGTCACCTATGTGATGAAGTCGCTGTCGCGCCGCTTGCACCGCATCACGCAATCGAGCCAGGATGCCACCGACCGCCTGGCCTATGTGGTCGAGGAGAACGTGCTCGCGCACCGCATCGTGCGCCTGCACCAGGCCCAGGCCGGCCAGGCCCAGCGCTTCAGTGCCCTCAGCCACGAGCTGCGTCAACTGGCCATGAAGGCCACCATCTCCGCCTCGGCCATGACGCCGCTCACGCAGATGCTGGCCGCCGCCGCGTTGTCGGCCGTGATCGTCACCGCGCTGTGGCAAAGCGCCAGCAGCGGCATTACCGTGGGCGGCTTCGCGGCCTTTGTCACGGCCATGCTGATGCTGGTGGCGCCGATCAAGCACCTGTCCGAAGTGGCCTCGCCCATCACCCGCGGCCTGGCGGCCGTCGAGCGCGGGCTGGACCTCATCGACCGCATCACGCCAGAGAGCGGCGGCAGTTTCACGGCCGATCGCGCCCGTGGTGCGATCGAGCTGCGCGATGTGACGGTGCGCTACGCCAATGCCAACGCCGATGCGATCAACGCCGTCAACCTGCGGGTCGAGCCCGGCGAAACCGTGGCCCTGGTGGGCAGCTCGGGCTCGGGCAAGACCACGCTGGTGAACCTGCTGCCCCGGTTCGTCGAACCGTCCGCCGGCCAGGTGCTGCTCGACGGCGTCGAACTGCCGCAGTGGCAGCTGGGCGCCCTGCGCCGCCAGTTCGCCTTCGTGAGCCAGGATGTGGTGATGTTCAACGACACGGTGGCCGCCAACGTGGCGCTCGGCCAGACGCTGGAGCCCGCCCGGGTGCGCGCCGCGCTGGAGGCCGCGCAGCTGTGGTCGGTGGTCGAGGCCTTGCCCCAAGGCATGGACACCCTCGTGGGCCACAACGCGGCGCAACTGTCAGGCGGCCAGCGCCAGCGCCTGGCCATCGCCCGCGCGCTCTACAAGGACGCGCCGGTGCTGATCCTCGACGAGGCCACCTCGGCGCTGGACAACGAATCGGAGCTGGCGGTCAAGACCGCGCTGCAACGCCTGATGACCGGCCGCACCACGCTGATCATCGCGCACCGGCTGTCGACCATCGAGCATGCCGACCGCATCTTGGTGATGCACCAGGGCGCCATCGTCGAGAGCGGCGCGCATGCGCAGCTGCTGCGCTCGGGCGGCCACTATGCGCGGCTCTACACCCTGGCCTCCGAGGGCGGCCTGGACGCCGTGCAGGACGAGGTGCTTTGATGGCGCACGTGAGCATCAGCGGCTTCAGCTTCATCCGCAACGGGGTGTCGCTGGGGTTTCCCTTCATCGAATCCATCCGCTCTCTGCTGCCGCTGGTCGATGAGTTCGTGATCGCGGTCGGCCGCAGCGACGACGACACGCTGGCACGCATCCGGGCTTTGGGCGACCCCAAGATACGCATCATCGAGACCGTCTGGAACGAGCACATGGGCGACCGCGGCTTCGTGTACGCGCAGCAGAAGATGATCGCCCAGTACGCCTGCACCGGCCAGTGGGCGTTCTACCTCGAAGGCGACGAGGTGTTGCACGAGGGCGAGCTCGCGGCCATCCGCGCCAGCGTCGAGCGGCACCATGGCAACCCGCAGGTCGAGGCCCTGGTGTTCGACTACAAGCATTTCTACGGCACGCCGGGCTATGTGTCGGTCAGCCCGGGCTGGTACCGGCGCGAGTGCCGGCTGATTCGCAACACCATCCGCACCTATGCGCCCGATGGCCAGTACTGGCTGGTGATGCAGCAGCACAAGAAGCCGCGCAACCCGCGCGGCGCGCTGGCCGGCGCGCACATCTACCACTACGGCTGGGTGCGCAAGGCCACTCAGATGCAGGCCAAGCTGGACCAGGTAGCCAAATACTGGAAGGGCTCGACGCCGATGCAGATCGACTACGCGAATTTCGATCCGCAGGCGGTGACGCCATTCACCGGCACACACCCGGCGGTGATGGCGCACTGGATCGCGCATGAGGCGGAGCAAAGCCTGGTGTTCAATCCGGATTACAAGCTCACTTCGAAGGAGCGCAAGTACCGCTTGTCGCGGCGGGTGGAGCAGTTGACGGGGCTGGATTTCAGCCGGAAGCACTTCACACTTGTCGCTTGAGCGCTTGGTTCCTCCGAGTGAGAGCGCGCTCCTGGATCCCCGCCTTCGCGGGGATGACAGAGAAGTTGTCATTCCCGCGAAGGCGGGAATCCAGGCCAAGGCCAAGCGCAGCGACGGCCCGTGACGCACAGTCAGCGGCCCCGGCTCGCCAAGCTCTGCCGATAGATCGCCTCGAAAGCCTGCGCCGTTGCAGCCCAGGTATGCGCCGCCGCGAAGGCCAGCCCTGCATCACGCAGCCGCGCGCAAAGGGCCGCATCCTGAAGCAGCATGCCCACACGCTCAGCCAGTTCGCTCGCATCCAACGGGTCGGCCAGCAGCAACGCATCCTCCCCATCTCGCAGCAGCTCCGAAATCCCGCACCAGGGCGCGGCACTGACCACCACCGGCAGGCCATGCGCCATCGCCTCAGGCACCACCATCGCGAAGCTGTCCTCGCGCGTGGGGTGCACCAGCAGATCGGCCGCATCGTACGCCGGGCCCACATCGTCGCGTGGCCCGAGGAAATGCACACGCTCACCGACGCCCATGGCCTGTGCCTGCGCGCGAAAGCGCGCGGTCTGCTCGCCTTTTCCCACCACGGCCAGCGCCACATCGGGAGGCAGCGAGGCAAGTGCCTGCAAGAGTGTCTCAAGGCCCTTGCGCGCATAGTCGTTGGCCACGAACAGCAGCAGCGGCCCGGCATGCGCCAGGCCCAACGACGCGCGAGCCGATGGCTGATCGGGCGCCGCCCTGGCCGGCAGATGCACGCCCGGCGTCACCACCCGCATCCGCGGCACCGCATCGGGGTATACCTGCGCGGCCTCGCGCCGCAGCGATTCCGATGCCAGCACCACAAGCCGCCCGGGCCGAGCCGCATAGCGCGCGGCCTCGAACCCCAGGTAGGTGAGCAACCTCGGGCTGAGCGCGATCTTGAGCCAGCGCAGCGCCAGCGCGGCCCCGCCACGCCCAGCCAACAGGCTGCGCCGCACCGACTTCACGTGGATGCTGTGGATGTCGCCGTGCCAGGTGTTCTCGTGCGAATGGACGATGTCGAAGCCCTCGCGCGTGGCGCGCCAGGTGGCCCAGGCAAAGGCCAGCTGGTTCAGCCAGCGCGGTTTGCGCAGCGCCAGGCGGATGCGGTGGTAGCTCACGCCCGGATGCTCGTGCGCGATCTCCTGCGCGAACACATGCACTTCGTGGCGGGCCGCCAGTTCCTCGACGATGCGCACCGAATAGCTCTCGGCGCCGCCGCCACGCAAGGCGAACACGCGGTTCAATACGGCGATTCGCAAGCGGGGCATCTGCTGGCCCGGGCTCATCGGCGCCGCCGATCCTCATAGGCGGTGGCGACCTTGAGCCACAGCACCGGCAGGCTGGTGGTGCCCAGCACCGGCGCCCGGGGCAAT
>JAZKDA010000203.1:15665-17632 GCA_040387815.1 Pseudomonadota bacterium
GCAGGCTGTCGGACGCCAGCACGCGCGAGCGCTGGGTGGTGGTGGCGGTGGCGTAGCCGGCCTCGTGGACCAGGGCCACATGCTCCGGTCCGAAGTGGCCGTAGGGGTAGCAGAAGTGCCGCACGGGGGCGTCGACCAGCGCCTCCAGCTCGGCGCGGCAACCGGCGATTTCGTCGCGGGCTGTGGCGGCATCGACGGCGCGCAGGTCCACGTGGTGGCGGGTGTGCGCGCCGACCTCCTGGCCGCCGGCCACCCAGGCGCGTAATTGCTCGCGGTTCATCAGCGGCTTGACCGGGATACCGCTCGCGGCGTCCCAGACGTTGGCGCCGCCCAGCTGCCCGCTGACCATGTAGCAGGTGGCGGAAAAACCGTGCCGGCGCAACACGGGCAGCGCGTGCGTGAGGTTGTTGACGTAGCCGTCGTCCAGGGTGATGCCGACCACCCTGCCCCGCTGCTCACCGCGCAGGAAAGGCCCCAGCGCCGTCATCGACAGCCCGCGCCACCCCAGCAGCGCCAGCATCGCCATCTGCCGCGCGAAGGCGCCGGGCGTGACGGTGAGCCCACGAAACGGCGTGCCCGATGCCGGCGCCGCATCGACCTGGTGGTAGGTGAGGATCGGAATCGGCGGGCGCATCACAGGAGCACGATGTCGTATTGCTCCTGGCCCATGGCGCTGTCGCTTTGCAAGGAGATGGGTTTGCGGATGAAGTCCGACAGGCCGGCCAGGTGCTGGCTCTCCTCGTCGAGGAACAACTCCACCACTTTGGGCGAGGCCACCACCCGGTACTCACGCGGGTTGAACTGCCGCGCCTCGCGCAAGATCTCGCGCAGGATGTCGTAGCAGACGGTGCGCGCGGTGCGCACCTGACCCGAGCCCTGGCAGGCCGGGCAGGGCTCGCACAGCATGTGGGACAGCGACTCGCGGGTGCGCTTGCGGGTCATCTCCACCAACCCCAGTTGCGAGAAGCCGCCGATCATGGTCTTGACCCGGTCACGCGCCAGCTGCTTGCGCAACTCGGCCAGCACCGCCTCGCGGTGCTCGGGGCGCGTCATGTCGATGAAGTCGGCGATGATGATGCCGCCCAGGTTGCGCAGGCGCAGCTGGCGGGCAATGGCCTGGGCGGCCTCCAGGTTGGTCTTGAAGATGGTGTCGTCGAAATTGCGCGCACCCACGTAGCCGCCGGTGTTCACGTCGATGGTGGTGAGCGCCTCGGTCTGGTCGACGATGAGGTAGCCGCCCGATTTGAGGTCCACGCGCCGGCCCAGGGCCTTGGCCACCTCTTCGTCGATGGAGTACAGGTCGAAGATGGGGCGCTCGCCCTTGTAGTGCTGCAGCTTGGGTGCCGCGGCGGGCATGAACTCCTGCCCGAAGGCGCGCAGGCGCTGGAACTGCTCCAGCGAATCGAGGCGGATGGTCTGCGTGTGGTCGCCCACCAGGTCGCGCAGCACGCGCTGCAGCAGGTCCAGGTCCTGGTGCAGCAGCGACATGGGCGGCAGCCGCAGCGATGCCTCCTTGATGCGCGCCCAGGTCTTGCGCAGGTAGGCAATGTCTTCGGCCAGCTCGGCGTCGGTCGAATCCTCGCCGTTGGTGCGCAGGATGAAGCCGCCGCCACCGCCCGTGGCCTTGTCGCCCACCATCGCCTGCAGGCGCGCACGCAGCGCATCGCGCTCGGCCGAGGGGATCTTCTGCGACACGCCCACATGGTCGTCCTGCGGCAGGAACACCAGCAGGCGCCCGGCCACGCTCACCTGGGTGGCCAGGCGCGCGCCCTTGGTGCCGATCGGGTCCTTGATCACCTGCACCAGCAGCGCCTGGCCCTCGAACACCTGCCGCTCGATGGGCACCAGCGGCTGGCTGTTGCGCGGCGGCGGCTCGCCGTCGGGGGTGCGCTGCCAGACGTCGGCCACATGGAGAAAGGCGGCGCGCTCCAGGCCGATGTCGATGAAGGCCGACTGCATGCCCGGCA
>JAZKDA010000204.1:0-3211 GCA_040387815.1 Pseudomonadota bacterium
GCGCGATGCCCCGCATTGAGCACCATGCCACCACTCAGCGGCGCTCGATGGCCGGCGTCCACAGCCATTCGAGACAGCGGTAGTAATCCTCGGGCGTGCGGTCTTGCATCTGCTTGTTGCGGACCTCAGCCTCGATGCCGGCGCAGTGATACACCGGCCACAGGGCGCGCGACTCCAGCACCACACGGGCGGTGCGCAAGAAGCGCTTGCGCTCGAACTCGGCAAAGGCCACGGCCGGCTCGCCCGGGTGGGCCGCCATGAGGTCACCTAGCGTGACGGCATCTTCCAGCGCCATGCCGGCGCCCTGCGCCAGCGACTGCAGGGTGGCGTGGGCGGCATCCCCCAGCAGCGTCATGCGCCCCCGGTGCCAGCCACGCACGGGCTCTCGGTCGGCAATCGGCCAGCGGCGCGACATGTTCAGCACGCCCACCACGTCATGCACCTCGGGCACGGCCCGCTCGATCAGATGGGCGATGCGGTCCTGGTAGGCCTTGTCGGCCGGCTCGGCGGCAGCGGGCACCTGGAACACGCCCACGATGTTGATCTCCGAGCCGCCGCGCAAGGGGTAGTAGATGACGTGAAAACCATCGCCCGTGAGCATGGTCACGCCGCGCCGATCGCGCATGCGCTGGGGGGCCTTGTCCCGGGTGACGATGGTGCGGTGGGCGCTGTAGCCGGTTTCGCGCCAGGTATCGCTGGGGTGCAGCTGCGTGCGAAGGCGAGAGCGCAAGCCGTCCGCCGCCACCAGGGCGGCGCCGGTGATCACGCGGCCGTCGGCCGCGTGCACCAGCACCGTGTCGCCCTCCTCGCTGAAGCCGGTCACGGTGGTGGCCTGGTTCAGATCGATGTTGGGCAGTCGGCGGCAGGCCTTGAGCAGGATCTCGTGCAGGTCGACCCGGTGGATCGAGATGTAGGGCGTGGCAAAGCGTTGCTCGAACGCCTGGCCCTTGAGCGGGATCTGGAACAGCGTCTCGCCAGAGCAGGCGTCGAGCAGGTGCAGGTTGTCCGGGTAGTAGGCGGCCTTGCGCACCTCGTCCTCCACGCCCAGCCGAGCCAGCACCGGCATGACGTTGGGGCCGATCTGCACGCCGTAGCCGATGGGCGCGATTTCGTCAGATTGCTCCAGCAGTCTGACCGGCCTGCCCTGCTGGCCGAGCGCCAGGGCGGTGGACAGGCCACCCAGGCCTCCACCGACGATGATCACGGGCAATTCTTGCTTGGCAATACTCATGGGGCGGGCTCCATCTGGCCGGTATGAACAGTTAACCGGGAAAGCGCCTAGCTTACGACATAACCGACCACGCGGTTTGTAAGTTTGCGGAAAACCGCCACCCGGTCAGTCGGGAATGAAGCGCGCCTTGAAGCGCTCCGCGTCGGCCTCGAGCTCGAAGGTGACCAGCTGGCCGTTCTTGCCGTCGGCCAGGCGGTGCGCCCCGAACAGGCTCCATTTGCCCTTGGGGTCGTAGCTGGGCGGGTCGACCAGCGCATAGGGGTGGGGTACGAACACCTCGTGCAGGAAGACCTCACGGTGCCGGTTGCGCGGCGAGGGGTAGAGCTTGTAGATGTCTGTGGTGATGGCGGCTGCGGACATGGCTTGCGTGTGTGGAGGGCTGTGGCGGCAATGGAGCATGCATTGTCGGCTGCGCCTATCGGTCAAATTGCCAAAACCCATTGGCTGGGCCGGCATCGCGCTTCTAGACTGCAACCCAGGCGACACTCAGCCGTCACACGCACCCTAATCAACGGAGAACACCATGTCGAACGAAGCCAAGTGCCCCTTCTCAGGCGATGCCGGCAAGCAGGCCGCGACCCGAGCGCAGCGCAACACCGATTGGTGGCCCAACCAGCTCGGCCTGAAGGTGTTGCACCAGCACTCCCCAGCGGCCAACCCGTTGGGGGCGGCGTTCGATTACACGAAGGAGTTCAAGACCCTGGACCTGGACGCCGTGATCAAGGACCTGCACGCCCTGATGACCGACTCGCAAGACTGGTGGCCCGCCGACTATGGCCACTATGGGCCGTTCTTCATTCGCATGGCCTGGCACAGCGCCGGCACCTACCGCGTGTCCGATGGCCGCGGCGGTGCGGGCGCCGGTGCGCAGCGCTTCGCGCCCCTGAACAGCTGGCCGGACAACGGCAACCTCGACAAGGCGCGCCGGCTGCTGTGGCCGATCAAGCAGAAGTACGGGCGCAAGATCTCGTGGGCGGATCTGATCATCCTGGCCGGCAACGTCGCGCTCGAATCGATGGGGTTCAAGACCTTCGGCTTCGCCGGCGGGCGGCCCGACATCTGGGAGCCGGAAGAAGAAATCTACTGGGGTCCGGAGGGCAAGTGGCTGGACGACCAGCGCTACTCCGGCGACCGCGAGCTGGCCAAGCCTCTGGCCGCCGTGCAGATGGGCCTGATCTACGTGAACCCCGAGGGGCCCAACGGCAACCCCGACCCCGTCGGCTCGGCCCGCGACGTGCGCGAAACATTTGCCCGCATGGCGATGGACGACGAGGAGACGGTGGCCCTGGTGGCCGGCGGCCACACCTTCGGCAAGGCCCATGGCGCGGCCGACCCCGGCAAGTACGTGGGGCCCGAACCCGAGGGCGCCAGCATCGAGGATCAGGGCCTGGGCTGGAAGAACAGCTTTGGTAGCGGCAAGGGTGTGCACACCATCACCAGCGGCATTGAGGGCGCCTGGACGCCCACCCCGACAAGATGGGACAACAGCTACTTCGAGACCCTGTTCGGCTACGAGTGGGAGTTGAGCAAGAGCCCGGCCGGCGCCCACCAATGGACACCCAAGGACCCTGCCGCCAAAACCACCGTGCCAGACGCGCATGACCCGGCCCTGCGCCATGCGCCCATGATGACCACCGCCGACATGGCCCTGCGCGTGGATCCGGCCTACGAGAAGATCTCGCGCCGCTTCATGCAGGACCCACAGGCGCTGGCCGACGCCTTCGCCCGCGCCTGGTTCAAGCTGACCCACCGTGACATGGGCCCGATCACCCGTTACCTCGGCCCGCTGGTGCCCAAGGAAACGCTGATCTGGCAAGACCCGGTTCCGCCGGTCGATCACCCCCTGGTCGATGCCGCCGACATCGCCGCGCTCAAGGCGCAAGTGCTTGCGTCAGGCCTGTCCGTCGGCCAACTGGTCAACACCGCCTGGGCCTCGGCCTCGACCTTCCGCGGCAGCGACAAGCGTGGCGGCGCCAACGG
>JAZKDA010000204.1:3221-6395 GCA_040387815.1 Pseudomonadota bacterium
CAACGCTTCGGCGGCTGGCGGCAAGAAGGTGTCCTTGGCCGACCTGATCGTGCTGGCGGGCGGCGCGGCCATCGAGACCGCCGCGAAGAAGGCCGGTCAGGATGTGACGGTGCCTTTCACGCCCGGGCGCACGGATGCCTCACAGGCACAGACCGACGTGGAGGCGTTTGCTGTGCTCGAGCCGCAGGCCGACGGTTTTCGCAACTATGTGCGCAAGGGGCAGGAGGCAAACGTCGCCGAGCTGCTGGTCGACAAGGCGCAACTGATGCGCCTGAGCGCACCGGAGCTGACGGTGCTGATCGGCGGCCTGCGCGTGCTCGATGCCAACGTGGGGCAGGCCAGGCATGGCGTGTTCACGCAGCGGCCCGGCACCTTGACCAACGACTTCTTCGTGAACCTGCTGGACATGAACACGCAGTGGCGCAAGTCGGCCACCGACGAGGGTGTGCTGGAGGGGCGCGACCGCGCCACCGGCGCCCTGAAATGGACGGGCACCGTGGTCGACCTGGTGTTCGGCTCCAACTCGCAGTTGCGCGCGCTGGCCGAGGTCTATGCCAGCAGCGACGCGCAGCAGGCCTTCGTGCGCGACTTCGTGGCGGCCTGGGCCAAGGTGATGAACCTGGACCGCTTCGATCTGGCCTGAGGTCACCATCCCCGCCGCCAGACCATGGCGGCGGGGACCGCGCGTTCGGATCAGAAGAAGCCCAGCTTGTTCTCGCTGTAGCTCACCAGCAAGTTCTTGGTCTGCTGGTAGTGGTCGAGCATGTCCTTGTGGGTTTCGCGGCCGATGCCCGATTCCTTGTAGCCGCCGAAGGCCGCGTGGGCCGGGTAGGCGTGGTAGCAGTTGGTCCACACGCGGCCGGCCTTGATGGCGCGGCCCATGCGATAGGCCACATTGCCATTGCGGGTCCACACACCGGCGCCCAGGCCGTAGGGCGTGTCGTTGGCCAGCTCCAGGGCTTCGGCTTCGGTCTTGAAGGTGGTCACGGCCAGCACCGGGCCGAAGATCTCCTCCTGGAAGATGCGCATCTTGTTGTGGCCCTTGAACACCGTGGGCTGGATGTAATAGCCGTCGGCCAGGTCGCCACTGAGTTGTGCCGCGCTGCCGCCGCACAGCACCTGCGCGCCTTCCTGGCGGCCCAGGTCGAGGTAGGCGCTGATCTTGGTCATCTGCTCACGCGAGGCTTGTGCGCCGATCATGGTGGCAAGGTCGAGCGGGTTGCCCTGCTTGATCGCGGCGATGCGCTCCAGGCAGCGGGCCATGAACTTGTCGTAGATCGATTCATGGATCAAGGCGCGCGAGGGGCAGGTGCACACCTCGCCCTGGTTGAAGGCGAACAGCACCAGGCCTTCGATGGCCTTGTCAAAAAAGGCGTCGTCGGCATCGGCCACGTCGGCGAAGAAGATGTTGGGCGACTTGCCGCCCAACTCCAGCGTCGCCGGAATCAGGTTGCTGGCCGCCGCCTGCGCAATCACGCGGCCGGTGGCGGTGGAGCCGGTGAAGGCGATCTTGGCGATGCGCTTGCTGGTGGCCAGGGGCATGCCGGCCTCGCGGCCGAGGCCGTTGACCACGTTGAGTACGCCGGGCGGCAGCAGGTCGGCGATCAGCTCGGCCAGCACCAGGATGCTGATGGGGGTCGACTCCGCCGGTTTCAGGACCACGCAGTTGCCGGCGCCCAGCGCGGGGGCCAGCTTCCAGGCGGCCATCAGGATCGGGAAGTTCCACGGAATGATCTGCCCCACCACGCCCAGCGGCTCCTGGAAGTGATAGGCCACGGTGTCGCCGTCCAGGTCCGACAGCGCGCCTTCCTGCGCCCGCACGCAGCCGGCGAAGTAGCGGAAGTGGTCCGCGGCCAGCGGAATGTCGGCGGCCAGGGTTTCGCGGATCGGCTTGCCGTTGTCCACGGACTCGGCATAGGCCAGCAGTTCCAGGTTGGCGTCGATCCGGTCGGCGATCTTCAGCAGGATGTTGGCGCGCTCGGCCGGCGCGGTCTTGCCCCACCTGTCGGCGGCGGCATGGGCGGCGTCGAGCGCCAGTTCGATGTCTTCGGCGGTGGAGCGGGCGGCCTGCGTGTAGCGGCGGCCGCTGATCGGGGTGATGACGTCGAAGTACTGGCCCTTGACCGGCGCGCGCCATTGGCCGCCGATGAAGTTGTCGTAACGGGGCTTGTACTCAAGCTTGGCGCCGGCGGCGCCGGGGGCTGCGTAGATCATGCGAGTCTCCTGGGGTGTTGTCGGCCGCCGGGCACCATGCCCGCTGCCGCCCCCTTCTTTGCGCAAATCCGGTGCCAGCATCGGGCGGCTCTGCATCAGCGGTGCGAGCGCTTCGCAAGTGCCTGATTTCAATGCCATTTGTTCAAGGCGTTCGGGTATTCCCGAGTCCGCGGATTGCCCCCGAAAACTGTCACTGTGTCGGCCCCGTGTCAGCGACAGGTGTCACAAATCGGAACAGGCGGACACGGTGACCGCGCGCTGCGTCAGCGGCGACCGTGTCGCACGCCTAGACTGACCTTCATGACAGGCGGGACCACCCGACCGTTGGAGACAAACCGTTGCGAGCCCATACCATGTTGCCAGCCCCGCAAGTGCGGCAAGCGCGCCTGAGGCTGATCGAGCAGGGCGTGCCACCCTCCCAGGGCATCGCCGAACGCGTCGCGCGCTCGTGGCACCGCAGCCTGGCGGCGGGGCTCTCGCCCGTGGGCCGCATCGACTGCAGCGACAACGTCGCGGGCACCGCGCTGCAGCGCCTGCGCAGCCTCAACCATGAGTTGATTCGCCACTGCGAACCGGTGATGGAATACCTGTTCGAACAGGTGCGCGAGAGCCACAGCATGGTGATCCTGGCCGACCCGCAAGGCGTGCTGGTGCACACCCTGGGTGACCTGGACTTCGTCAACAAGGCCGAGCGCGTGGCGTTGAGCTGCGGCGCCTCATGGGCCGAGCGCCAGCGCGGCACCAATGCCATCGGCACCGCGCTGGCCGAGGGGCACGAGGTGGAGATCCACGGCGCCGAGCACTACCTGGACCGCAACGGCTTTCTCACCTGCGCCGCCGCGCCGATCATGTCCGCGCAGGGGCAGCTCATGGGCATCCTCGACCTGTCGACCGACCATCGGCACCGCCATCCCCACACGCTGGGGCTGGTGGGCACGGCGGCGCGCATGATCGAAAACA
>JAZKDA010000204.1:6405-19738 GCA_040387815.1 Pseudomonadota bacterium
CGTGCCGGCACCAGATCCTGGTGCGCCTGCATCCGCGCGCCGAGGGCGCCTCCAGCGTGGCCCAGGGCATCCTGGCCTTCTCCGAAGACGGCTGGCTGGTGGGCGCCAATCGCAAGGGCCTGTCGCTGCTGGGGCTGCATTACCGCGACATCGGCGCCGTCACCTGGCCGCAGCTGTTCGACTCATCGCTCGACGCCTGGCGCACGCCCGCCATGAAGTCCGACGCGCGCGAGCAGCGCCCTCGCCTGCTGCGAACAGTGCGCGGCCTGCCGCTGTATGCCCATATGCAGGGACTGGCCGCAGCGCCGCATCCCATCACTGCGACCGCTTGCGCGCCCTCGCGCGACGCCCTCGCCGCCATGGACACCGGTGACGCCCAGTGGCGCGCCGCCGCCGACAAGGCCCGCCGCGTGGTGGACAAGGCCATCGCGCTCCTGGTGCTGGGCGAATCGGGCGTGGGCAAGGAGCTGTTTGCCAAGGCCGTTCATGCCAGCAGCCAGCGCGCCGGCAAGCCCTTTGTCGCAGTCAATTGCGCCGCCCTGCCTGAGCACCTGATCGAGGCCGAGCTGTTCGGCTATGCCCCCGGCGCTTTCACTGGCGCGCTGCGGCAAGGCTCGCTGGGCCGCCTGCGGCAAGCCCATGGCGGCACGCTGTTCCTGGACGAAATCGGCGACATGCCCCTGGCACTACAGACCCGCCTGCTGCGTGTGCTGCAGGAGCGCCAGGTGACGCCGGTAGGCAGCGGCACCGCGGTGGCGGTCGACTTCAACCTGGTCTGCGCCACCCACCAGAACCTGCAAAAGTCGGTGGAGCACGGGCGCTTCCGGGCCGACCTGTACTACCGCATCAACGGCCTGGCCGTGCAGCTACCCGCCCTGCGCCAGCGCACCGACTTTGCCGAACTCACGCAACGGTTGCTGGACACCTTGGCCCCGCAAGCCGGCATTCGCATCGACGAGGCCTTGCTCACCGCGCTGGCCCGGCACCCCTGGCCTGGCAACCTGCGCCAGTTCAGCCATGTGCTGCGCACCGCGGTGGCCCTGCTGGCCGAGCATGAATCGACGATCACGTGGGCGCACATGCCCGACGACCTGCTGGGCGCGCTGCAGCAGGCCGCAGCCGCTGGCCCCAGCGACCGGCCGGCGCAGAACCTGCGCGAGTTGTCGCGCAAGGCGTTTGATCTCGCACTGGAGAACACCCACGGCAACGTGGCTGCCGCGGCGCGGCAGTTGGGGGTCAGCCGGCAGACGATGTATCGGAAGCTCAAGGAAGCCGGACCGAACCGGGCCATGTGAAGGTCAGCGAGGTCAGCGTGCCGTGGGGCACCGCATCAGCCGGCCAGCGCGCGGCCTCCCCTACCGGAACGTCACCCCGCGCGGCCAGATGCCGCAGGGCGCGGATCACGCCCGCATGGGTGATCCACAACGCTTGCCCGCTGTCGCCCACGCCAGTGCGCAGATCGGCCAGGGCTGATGCCACCCGCCGCACCACCGCACGCGTGCTTTCCGCCCCGCCGAAGCGATGGTGGTCGAAGTCGGCCGTCCAGGCGTCGATGGCGCTGCGCGGGATGCTGTCCCAGTGCCGCAGTTCCCAGCTGCCGAAGTTCATCTCGTTCAGCCGGGCATCCACTGTCGCAGGGCCGAGGTCGGGCCGTTGCAGGTGCAGATGCTGCGCCAGCCGTCCTGCACGCCCCAGCGCCGACACCCACACCGGCAGACCGTGCGGCAACGCGGCGCTGGCCAGGCGCGCAGCCTCGAGTGTTGCGGCTTCGTCGGGCGGCACGTCACTGGCGCCATAGCAAAGGCCCGGCGGCAGCAGCACCGGTGCGTGGCGCAGAACCCAGAGCTTCATGCCATCGGTGGGCGCCAGGCCACCAGCAGCGCCAGGTAGAAGCACACCTCGCACACTTGCTGCGTCGCGCCCAGGCCGTCGCCGGTAAAGCCCGCGAGGCGCCGCCGCAGCAGGCGCCACATCCAGCCCAGGCCCAGCAGCGCACCCAGCACGCCCGCCCCCCAGGGCGCCGTCGGCATCCGCCATGCAAGCAGGCCCATTGCAGCGGCCCACCACACCAGCGCCGCGGCCAATGCGGCGCCGCTGATCTGGTCGGCCAGCGGCTTGGATCTGGATTGAGCCGTATCGCCCACATGGGGGAGCGTGCGCACGATGAACAAGGGCATCAGCCGTGAAGTGACATGCGCGCCAAAAAGCGCCGCCGCCGCCAGCATCGGGGCGATCTGCGCGAGCAAGGTGATCAACGCCACCCGCGCCATCAGGGCCAGGCCCAGGGCCAGTGCGCCGTAGCTGCCGATGCGCGAGTCTTTCATGATGTCGAGCGCCCGCTCGCGCTCCAGACTGCCGCCCAGGCCGTCGGCCAGGTCGGCCAAGCCGTCTTCGTGGAAGGCGCCTGTGAGCAGCGCCGTGAACACCATGCAGCCCACTGCCGCCACGGCGCCAGCTGCGGGCAGCGACGGCAGCACAGCCATCAGCAGCAGGAACAGCCCGGCCACCAAAGCGCCCACCAGCCAGCCCACGCCAGGAAAATGCGCGGCGCTGGCGCGCAGCATCGCCGGGCTGTAGCCCACCCAGTCGGCCAAGCGGCCCGTCACCGGGACGCGGGTGAAGAACTGCAGGGCCAGCAGGTAGTGGCGCAGGAAACGAGTCATCGGGCGCTCAGGCCGAAGCGGTGGCGCCGTCCTGGCGCGAGACGCCAGCCGACTCGAAGCTGGCCATCTCGCGCAGGATGGCGCAGGCCGATACCAGCAAGGGCCAGGCCAGCGCGCCGCCCGAGCCTTCGCCCAGGCGCAGGCCCAGGTCCAGCAGCGGCGCGGCGCGCAGCAGCGACAGCATCAGCGTGTGTCCGCGCTCGCCCGATCGGTGCGCGAACACGCAGCGCTGCAACACGGTGGGTTGCAGGCCGCTGGCCACCAGCACGGCGGCGCTGGTGATGAATCCATCGACGACGATGACGCGCCGAAGAGCCGCCGCCTGCAGCACCGCGCCAACCATGGTGGCGATCTCGAAACCACCGAACGCGGCCAGCGCCTCGAGTGGCTCGATGGCCAGCCGGTGGCGCGCCAGCACCTGCCGCAGGATCTCGGTCTTGCGCTCGATGCCCGACGGGTCCAGGCCGGTGCCGGCACCGGTGCATTCGGCGATGTCGAAGCCGCCCAGGCGGGCCAACAGCAGGGAGGCCGCCGAGGTGTTGCCGATGCCCATCTCCCCCAGCAGCAGCACGTTGCCGGGCAACTCGCGCACCAGCGCCGCGCCGTTGACCAGAGCGGCGCGGCACTGCGCCGCACTCATCGCCGGGCCGTCCAGGGCGTCGGCGGTGCCCGGCGCGATCTTGCGGATGACCAGGCCCGGGCGCGGCGTGAAGTCGTGCCGCACGCCGCAGTCGACCACCGTGAGGGCGATGCCATGCTGGCGCGCCAGCACGCTCACCGCGGCGCCGCCGGCCAGGAAGTTCTCGACCATCTGCCAGGTGACGTCGCTCGGATAGGCCGAGACGCCGCGCGCGGCCAGGCCGTGGTCGGCGGCGAACACCACCAGCTGCGGCTGCTCCAGCGCGGGCGCATCGGCGCCCAGCACCACGCCCAGCCGGTGCGCCAGCGCCTCCAGCCGGCCGAGGGAGCCCACCGGCTTGGTCTTGTTGTCCAGTGCGCGTTGCAGACGGCAAGCGTGGACCGGATCGTGGAGATCGTCTACCGGAATCTGGAAGTCGGTCATGGGTTCAGTGAAAGTGTCGATCAGGGTTATCCAAGCCCGCGGGGCGCGGACGCCGCGACGGTGGATTCGAGTGCGGCCCGCAGCGCTTCTTGCGCCTCGGGCGGCATGACGTTCAGGCGCCAATGCCCCGGCAGGCCCAACGAGGCGGCATCGCGCAGCTTCAGGCCGCGTGCGCCCAACGCCGCCGCGTCCTGCGGCGCGGGCGGCCTCGCGCACAGGAAGCTGGCATCGCCCGGCAGGCAGGTCCAGCCCAGCGCGTGCAGCATCGCGGTCTGCGTGGCTTTCCATTCGCGCAGCTGCTCGCGGCATTGCACCAGCCATTGCTGCGTGTCCGGCTGGGCCCAGGCCTGCAGCAAGGCCACCGCGTGCGCGCCCAGCGGCCACGAGGGCGCCAAGGCCGCCACGGTCGCGAGGATGGCGGGCGGATGCATCGGCGCAATGGCGTAGGCGCCCCGAATGCCGGTCAGGCCCAGCGCCTTGTTGGGCGACCAAAGCTGCCACAGGCCGTCGAGCGCCGGCTCGGCGAGCGTGCACGTGCCGGCCAGGCGCAGCGGCTCATAGGCACGGTCGAGCACCACCACGGGTTGCCCTGCCGCTGCCAGGTCGCCGGGCGGCAAGCTCACCGGCTCGCTGGCACCGAGCGGGCTGGAAGGCTCGCACAGCCACAGCAGGTCAGCTTGCCAGGGCGAATCCGCCGCCTGCAGGCCGCAGGCTCGCGCGGCCTGCGCGTAGTCGCCATAGGCCTGCGGCGGACGCCACGCCTGCCGCCCGCCCGCGCGCGCCACGGCGCTGGTGATGCGCACGATGAATTCGCTGGCGCTGGCTGCCGGTACGATGCGCGAGGGCGCCACGCCATGGAAGGCGGCCAACGCGGCGCACAGCTGCGTGTAGGCCGGGTCGGGATAACGGCAGGGGTCGGCCCGCTGCACCGCGGCCAGCGCCATCGGGCAGGGGCCGCAGCCGTTGCCATTGGTGGAGAAGTCCCACCGCGCCACGCCCGCGGCGTCGGGCCCGCCGTGTTCGCGCGTCATGGCCTGGGCCCCGCTGCAAGCAGCAGCAAGGCCGCCAAGGCCGTGAATGCCGCCGCCATCCAGATCACGTGCACCACACCGGCCGCCGTTCGCAGCGCGCGCGCCGTGTCCTGCGCCAGCGGGCTGCGCCCCCGAGCATGCAGGATGTACACCCCCGGCTTGGCCAGGCGAATGCCCAGGGCCAGGGCCATTGCCGCCATGGGCCAGCCGCTGTTGGGGGAAGGCGTGAGCCGGGCCTGGGCCGGCAGGTACCGCAGCGCGGGCAGCGCGCGGGGCAGGCACAGCAGCAGTGCCGTCAGGCGCGCTGGCACCCAGGACAGCACATCGTCCGCACGTGCCGCCCAGCGGCCGGCGAAGGTCCAGTCGCGCCCGGCCCGTTCGCCCCGGTAGCCCCACATCGCATCGGCGGTGTTGGCGAAGCGGTACAGCGCGGCACCCGGCAGGCCGGCGACCACGAACCAGAACAGCGGCGCAACGACCGAGTCATTGAGGTTCTCGGCCAGGGTTTCGATGGTGGCTTCGCGCACCGCGGTGGCGTCCAGCACAGAGGTGTCGCGGCTCACCAGCCGGGCCAGGCGCACACGGCCGTCGTCCAGCGATCGCGACAGAGCCTGCTCGACGCCAGTCACCTCGTCGCGCAGCATGCGCCATGCCAACAGTGGCTTGAGCGCCAGCCCCATGACCAGCGCCGCCGCGATTTCCGGCAAGCTGTGCACCACCGCCGCGAGGCCCGCCGCAAGCAGCCACACCACCACGGCGCCGGCACACCATGCCAGCGCGCCCAGGGCGAACGAACGGGCCGCACAGGGCTGCCGCGAAGACGCCAGCGGCGCGATCGAGCGCCCCGCGCGGCCCAGATAATGCCCCACCCAGACCACCGGGTGCCAGCGCGCGGGCGGCTCGCCGACGCAGGCATCGACGGCCAGGGCGGTCAGCACCGCCCCGCCGAGCACGGCGAATGACTCGGGCATCAGGCTCAGTCCTCGATGCCGCGCTGCGCCGGAATACCGGCCTTGAACGCGTGCTTGACGAGCGTCATCTCGGTCACCGTGTCGGCGATCTCGATGATCTCGGGCGGGCAGCGCCGGCCGGTGATGACCACATGGACGTCGCGCGGGCGGCTACGCAGGGTCTGCAGCACGTCGTCCAGCGGCAGCCAGCCGTAGATCAACGGATAGGTCAGCTCGTCGAGCGTGACCATGAAGTACGCGCCCGAGAGGATGGCCTCGCTGGCCTTCTTCCAGCCATCGCGCGCGAGCTGGGCCGAGTGCTCCAGGTCACGGCTCTTCCAGCTGAAGCCATCGCCCAGGCCTTCGACCTCCAGGCCCAACTGCTCGAACATGCGGTGCTCGCCGAAGCGCGAAGTGGGCACCTTCATGAACTGGAAGATCTTCACCTTGCGCTTGTGCACGTGGGTGCGGCCGAAGGCGCGCAGGGCCAGGCCGAATGCGGCCGTGCTCTTGCCCTTGCCGTCGCCGGTGTGGACGATCAGGATGCCGCGGCGCTCGCCGTCGGGCTTTTCGTAGCGCTTCTCGGTGGGGACTTGTTCGATCTGCATGGAAGGGGTTTGTCGTTGAAGTTGAAATCGTGCGCGGCGTGGCCTCAGCCCTCGCGCCGCCGGCGCATCAGCCACATCAGGTAGCCGCCGCCCAGCATCGCGGTGACCACGCCCACCGGCAGCTCCTGCGGCGCAAGCAGGCCGCGCGCCAGCAGATCGGCCAGTTGCAGCAGCACGCCACCGGCCAGGCTCGCCAGCAGCAGCAAGGGCGCATGGCGCGACTTGACCACCGCGCGCACCAGGTGCGGGGCGGCCAGCCCCACGAAGGCCACCAGCCCGGTCTGCGCCACGGCGGTGCCGGTGGCCAGGGCCATCACTCCCACCAGGGCCATGCGCAGGGGCACCACGGGCAGGCCGAGGCTGAGGGCGGTCGCCTCACCCAGCGCCAAGCCATCGAGCACGCGCGCAAGCCCCAGGGCCGCCAGCAGGCAGACGGCGCCAACGGACAGCATGAGGACACAGGCCGTCCAGCCGACGAAAGCCGTGGACCCGAGCAGAAAGCCTTGCATGGCCTGCAGCACGTCCGGCCGGGTGAGCGTGACCAGCGAGGTCAGCGCGCCCAGCACCACCCCGACCACCACGCCGGCCAGCAGCAGACGCACCGTGTGCTGCACGCCCTGCGCCAGGGCCAGCGTCAGCAGCACGGCGGCGACCGCGCCCACGAAGCCGACGCCGGTCAGGCCCAGCCGGACCGCCCACTGCGTGGCGAAGGGCGAGACCCCCAGCCCTGCCAGCGCGACGGCCACGCCCAGCGAGGCGCCCGAGGCGCTGCCTAGCAGGTAGGGATCGGCAAGCGGATTGCGAAACAGCCCTTGCGCCATGGCGCCGGCCAGCCCCAGCAGCGCGCCGGCCGCGAAGGCGCCCAGGGTGCGCGGGGCGCGGATGTCCCACACGATCTGCGCCGACGCCGGGTCGGCCAGCATGCGCCAGGCCGGCTCGATACCGGTGCTGCCCACACCCAGGCCCAGCACCGCCAGCACCACTCCGCCCACGACCAGCGACAGGCCCAGCACCCAGCCACGCGACGGGCTCGCGCGGCCCGCGCTGGCCGGTGCGTTCAACACGGCATTCATGGCGCGCGCTCCTGAAGGCAGCGGGCCATGATGCGGGCCGCCTCGGCCATGCGCGGGCCGGGCCGCACCAGCACGTCGGACTCGGCGACCGTGAACACGCAGACGCGGTTCTCGTGCACGGCGCGGATTCCCCGCCAGCCGGGACGCTGGGCCATGCCTTCGAAGTTGCGGTCGCCGATCATGATCAGGTCCGGGTTGGCGCGGACCACGAACTCCGGGTTCAGGCGCGGAAATGGACCGAGCGAAGCGTCGACGATGTTGCGCGCGCCCAGGCGCGCCAGCGTTTCGCCGATGAAGGACGTGGTCCCCGCGGCATAGGGCGCGCGGTTCACCTCGAAGTACACCCGCGCGTTGCGGGCGCGATCGGGCAGCGATTGCGCCGCGGCCGACACCGCCGCATCGATGCGCCGCCACACGGTCCGCGCGGCTGCTTCGTCCTGGCCCACGATCTGCGCCAGCTTGCCCAGCACGCGCTGCACGTCGGCATGGGTGCGCGGCTCCAGCGCGACCACCTTCAGGCCCACCGATTCCAGCCGCGACACCGCCCGGGAGCCCTGCGCCATCAGGACCAGATCGGGCCTGAGCGAAACGATGGCTTCGAGGTTGGGATCGAGTCCGCCGCCTACACGCGGCAGTCGAGCCAGGGTCTCGGGCCAGTTGGAGTAACGGTCGACCGCCACCAGCCGATCGCACTGGCCCAGCGCGCACAGGCTCTCGGTCAGCGAAGGCAGCAGCGAGACGATGCGCCGCGGCGGCGCGTCCCAGCGCAAGGTGACGCCCCGGTCGTCGGTCACCTGGACGCCGCCCGCGTGCAGGGCGCCGGCCAGCAGCCAGAGGAGCAGGCCGGCCAGGCCGCGAGCAAGCGTGATTCTGGTCATGCGGCGTCCTTGAGGGTGAGGGGCAGCCCGGCAGCCATCAGCGTCACGCGCTTGCAGGCGGCCGCCACCGACTGGTTCAGGCGGCCCAGCGCGTCGACGAAATCACGCACCTCACGCCCCATGGGAATCACGCCCAGACCGATCTCGTTGCCGACCACCACCACCGGGCCCGCAGCGCTCGCGATTGCGGTGCACAGGTCGGCCGTGAGCGACAGGACGGCCGTCTCGTTGACGGGGTCCACTGGCGGCGCGGGCATCAGCAGGTTGGTCAGCCACAGGGTGAGGCAATCGACCACGACGAGCGTGTGCGCATCACTGTGCTGGCGCAGGACCTGGGCCAGCGCCAGCGGCTCCTCGACCGTTTCCATGCCGGGCACGCGTTCGGCGCGGTCGCGTTGGTGGCGGGCGATACGTTCGCGCATCTCGCCGTCGCGCGCGCCGGCGGTTGCCACCAGCACGGCACGGCGGCCACCCTGCACGCCCTCCCCTTGGAGCCAGGCGCTGGCAAGCCGCTCGGCCCGCGCCGACTTGCCGCTGCGCTGGCCGCCGAGGATGAATTCGCTGCGAGCAATGCTTGCGTTATGCGTCATGGCGCTGATGCCCACGGTTCGCCCGGTTGGAACAGCGCCGCCGCCGCATCGGGGCAGGACGGAAACCAGGCGTGGAAGTAGCTCGCGCGCAGCGCGCCCCGGGCATAGACCGCCTCGCCGGGCCCAGCCGCGCCGCTGCGCTGCGGGCACGCCCGAGCCAGCACAGGCAGCACGGTCTCGCAGCTGGAAAAATGGAAGCTGTGGCCGCGCAACGTTCCGGCGGCCAGGGCCAGTTGGTGCGGTCCGAGCGCCGACAAGCGCTTGTTCATGGCGATGCGGCCGGGCAGCAGGCCCCACATGGCGTGTTCGGCGCCTTCACCGTCGGTGATGGAGTCGAACAGCGCCATCATGCCGCCGCATTCCGCCCACATCGCACGCCCCGCCGCCACATGCGCGTGCAGGCTCGCGCCGCAGGCATGGGCCTTGGACAGCATGGCCGCATGCAGTTCGGGGTAGCCGCCGGGCAGCCAGACGGCGTCGCAGGGCGGTAGCGGCTCGTCGGCCACCGGCGAGAAGAACGCCAGTCGGGCACCCAGCGCTTGCAGCGTGTCGAGGTTGGCGGGGTAGAGAAAGCAGAATGCGTCATCGCGCGCCACGGCGATGGTGCGGCCGGCGAGCGGGCGTCCGGCGGGCGCGCGGTCGGCCGGCGCGCTGAACTTCACAGACCACGCCGACAGCGCCGCGGCGTCCATGCGGCCCAGAGGCGTTTGCGCCAGGGCGTCGGCCGCGGCGTCCAGCCGTGCAAGCGCGTCGGGCAACTCGCTGGCCAGGGTCAGGCCCAGGTGCCGCTCCGGCAGGCGCAAGGCTGCATCGCGCGGGATGGCGCCCAGCCACCTCGCGCCGGCCTGCTCGCCGCCCCGGAGGGCATCCTGCAGCATCTGCGCATGCCGCTCGCTGGCCACACGGTTGGCCAGTACGCCGGCCCAGGGCAGGCCCGGCCGGAAATGTTGCAGGCCGAAGGCCAGCGCACCGAAGGTGCCGGCCATGGCCGAAGCGTCGATCACGGCGAGCACCGGCACGCCCAGCCGCTTGGCCAGGTCGGCTGCACTGGGCTCGCCATCGAACAGGCCCATCACACCCTCGATGACGATCAGGTCGGCCTCGCCCGCCGCGGCGTACAGGCGCCGGCGCGCGTCGTCCTCGCCCGTCATCCATAGGTCGACGTTGTGCACGGGATGGCCGGTGGCCAGCGTGAGCCAGGCCGGGTCGATGAAGTCGGGGCCGCACTTGAAGGCCCGCACGCGCCGCCCGGCGCGGGCATGCAGCCGGGCCAGGGCGGCGGCCACCGTCGTCTTGCCCTGCCCGGAGGCCGGCGCAGCCACCAGGATGGCGGGGCACGCCAGGGAGGCATCGGCGTTCATGCGCGCCTTACCGCGGTTGCCATTGCAGCGCCACCTGGGCTGAGCGGCCCGGCGACGCATAGCCGCGCGTGGTTTCGTAGGCCCGGTCGGCCAGGTTGTCGATGCGGGCGATGAGGGTCCAGTCGCGCGCGATACGGCCAGTGGCGTAGAGGTTGACCAGCCCGTAGCCCGCCAGGCGCTGCGTGCTGGTGGCGTTGTTGTAGGCGTGGGCCACCAGCTGCGTCTCGGCGCCGATGCGCCAGCCTTGTACCCGCGTCTCGGCCGACAGCCGGGCCGTGCGGTCGGGCCGCCTGGCGAGCATATGGCCCGTGTCGAGGTTCTTAGGGTCGAGCAGGTCGAGCGAGCCGCGCACCCTCACAGCGCCCAGGTCCTGCTCGGCAGCCAAGGTGAAGCCGGACATGCGGGCGCGTCCGACGTTGCCATAGCAGCCGGGGCTGGCGCCGCCACCGTTGGCACAGGTGCCCGAGCCGCTGACGAAGGCGATCAGGTCCGTGACGTCGTTGCGATAGGCGATGAGGCTGAAGCTGCGCCCAGCGCCAGCGTACTTGATGCCCAGCTCCCGGTTGTGCGAGCTTTCGGGCCGCAGGCTCGCCACGCCATAGATGCTAAAACGCTGGAACAGCGTGGGCGCGCGAAATGCGGTGCCGGCCGAGGCGGTGACGCGCCAGCCCGTCGCGAGCGCGTAGGCATAGGCCGCACTGCCGGTGCTGCGGCCACCGAACTCGCTGTCCTGGTCGTGGCGGGCATTGAGCTGCAGGGTGTGGGCGTCCTGGCTGAAGCCGTACCCCACGGCCAGGCCGTCCTGCGAGCGCTGGGTGAGCGCGGGGGTCGTGCTGCTGTTGTCGAGCCGGTCCTCGCGGCGCTCGGCGTCGAGCGTGAAACGGTGCGCACCGCGATGCCACTCGTTTTGCAGCAGGTAGCTGGCGATGCGCGTCTGGGCCAGGTAGGGCGTGGGAAGGGTCTCGTAGCGGTCCTTGCCCTGGCTCATGCTCCATCGGGTGCGAAACGCCTGCGACCAGGTCGCGGCCCAGGCCAGGCCAGCGGTGGAGAGGGTCTGGATCGAATGGTCGTCGCGCCTGGGGGTGGGGGCGTCGTACTGTGCGTCGAGGTCGCTCCACAGGGCGGTGCCCTCCAGGCGGTGGGCCGGGCTGATTTGCAGGCCCACGCTGGCGGTGGCGGATGACTTGCGATAGCCGTCGCGGTCGGGGTTGGCCGCGGGCTGGGCATTGAAGCCCTGGCTGATTTCGCGTGCCACGCCCAGCGAATAGTCGAGCGCGCCGCTGCCGCCACGCAGCGACACATCGGCCTTGCGCTGGCCCTGGGTGCCAGCGCCCAGCGTGATCGCCGGATGAAAACCCACTTCACCGCGCCGCGTGAAGATCTGCACCACGCCAGCGATGGCGTCGGAGCCGTAGACGGCGCCGGCCGGGCCGCGCAGCACCTCGATGCGGTCGACGTGCGACAAGGGGATCGCCTGCCAGGTCGCGCCGCCGCCGGTTTGCGAATCGACGCGCACGCCGTCGATGAACAATGCGGTAAAGCGGGTGTCGCCGCCGCGCAGGGAGAGGTTGGTCGACGCGCCCGGGCCGCCGTTGCGGGTGAAGGCGATGCCGGGTTCACGCGCCAGCAGGTCGGCGATGTTGATGGCCCCGCTGCGCTCGATCGCGTCGCGATCGATGAGCGTGATGTCGGCCACGACGTCAGCGAGCGCTTGTGGCGTTCGGGTGGCGGTAACGACCACGGGGGCGAGCGTCGGGGAGGATGCCTGGGCATGCGAGGCGACGGGCGCGAGCATGGCCAGCGTGATGGCCGCAAGCGGCGCACGGGAGTGGAACTGGTTCACGAAAACTACTTCAGTCGAGTGCCCTCACCGTCTTCCCCGACAGTGCATGGGCGTCAATACGCCGCCCAAAGGCGGCGTCCCTCGTTGGCCGGTATCCGGGCTGACAGAACAACCCCCGGGCGCCTTCCCAACCGATTGGCATCGATCAGTGGCTGAGCCTGGGTGTGGGCACGGGTGCAACATGGCGTTGCGCCGTGCCCGTCTGCTTACCGTTGCGGGGGCAGCGCAGGTTAGGTCGGCCGTGTGGGGCCTTCCCTCCTGCTTCCCGTTGAACTGCACTCCGATGAACCGGAGCGCGAGCACCAACAGCGACGATTGTAGGGGCACAACGCGGGTGCCACGAACGCCTTACACGCTGACCATCCGCTCCACGTTCGCGCGGTCTTCCACGAACTGCGCCATCGTGCCGCTCCACACCAGCTTGCCGCTGTCGATCACGTACTGGCGTTGGGCCAGCGCGAGCGGCACCTTGAAGTTCTGCTCCACCAGCAGGATGCCCATGCCCTCGCGGTGGATGGCGCGGATGGCATCGACCAGGTCACGCACCACCAGCGGTGCCAGGCCCTCGGTGGGTTCGTCGAGCATCAAGACCGCCGGGTTGGTCAGCAGGCTGCGGCCGATGGCCAGCATCTGCTGCTCGCCGCCGGACAGCGTCAGGCCGCCCGCGTCGAGCCGGGGTACCAGCTGCGGAAACAGCTTGAACACCGCCTCCTGCGTCCAGGGGCCGCTTCGGCGGGCGGCAGATGCCAGTTGAAGGTTCTCGCGCACCGTGAGGTTGCCGAAGATGCGCCGGTCTTCCGGCACATAGGCCAGGCCCGCACGGCCCAACTCGTGAGGCTTGGCGTTGGTGGTGACGGCCCCCTCCAGCAGGCGTTCGCCGCGCCGCAGCCTGAGCAGGCCCGCGATGGCCTTGAGCGTGGTGCTCTTGCCCGCGCCGTTGCGCCCGACCAGCGACACCGCCTCACCGGGGCCCACCTCCAGGCTCAGGTCGTGAAGGATCTGGGCCTGGCCGATGAAGACGTCGGCATGACGAAGTCCGCACACGCCCTTCATTCGCCCTCTCCCAGGTAGGCCGCCCGCACGGCGGGATCGCTGCGCACCCGCTCGGGCGTGCCGCTGGCGAGGATCTTGCCTTGCGTCATCACCACGATCTCCTGGGACAGGCCCATCACCACGTCCATGTTGTGCTCGATCAGGATGACGGTGCGGCCCGCGGTCACCTTGGCCAGCATGCCCATCGCGCTTTCCAGGTTGTGATGGCCGACGCCCGCGA
>JAZKDA010000204.1:19748-26931 GCA_040387815.1 Pseudomonadota bacterium
CCGAGTTCGAGCGCCCGTTGCTCGCCATGCGAGAGCGACTCCGCCGGGGTTGCGGCGCGAGTGGTCAGCCCGATGTCCTCGAGCACCTGGTCCGCGCGCTCCTGCAAGGCGCGCCGCCGGCCCAGGACGGTCCAGAACACACCGGAGTCCCGCTCATGGCCCAGCGCCGCGATGCGCAGGTTGTCCCGCACGGAAAAGCCCGGAAACACCTGCGTCACCTGGAAGCTGCGTCCCAGACCGGCCCGTGCGCGGCGATGGGCGGCCAGGGCCGTGATGTCGTCGCCGTCGAGCAGCACCCGGCCGGCAGCCACTTCGACCCGGCCCGAGAGCGCGTTCATCAGCGTCGTCTTGCCGGCGCCGTTGGGGCCGATGACGGCATAGGTGCGTCCGGCATAGAAAGCGAATGTGAACCCGGCCACGGCGGTCACCGGACCGAAGCGCACCTCGATGCCGTCGCAACGCAACACCGGTTCAACCATGACGGCGCTCCTTGCGGGCAAGACCGGCCGCGATCAGCCCCGCGATGCCGCGCGGCAGGTAGAGCGTCGAGACGATGAAGATGGCGCCCAGGAACAGATACCAGTGAGGCGTGAGGCGGCTGAGTTCCTCCTTGAGAATCTCGAACACCGCCACGCCGATCACCGGCCCGAGCAAGGTGCCCGAGCCGCCAAGCACCGTCATGATGATCACGTCACCCGACACCGTCCACAGCAGCATCTGCGGGCTGACATACCGCAGCAACGACGCCATCAGTGCCCCGCCCACCGCCGCATACGCGCCCGACAGCATGAAGGCCGACAGCCGCAGGCGCTGCACATTCAGCCCCACCTGCGCCGCGCGTACGTCGTTGGCCCGCACCGCGTTGAGCGCCATCCCGAATGGCGAGGCGCGCAGCAGCCAGGCGAACAGCGTGGCCAGCACGAACACGGCAATGAGGAACAACAGGAAGTTCTCGTCAAGGCCGAAGTCCAGGCCGAACAGCGCCGGCCGGGGCACACCCGGCAGGCCGTCGGCCCCGCCGAAGAGACCGCGGAACTTGGTGCCCACCAGGATCGACACCAGTTGGGCGAATGCCAGCGTGAGCAGCGCGAAGAACAGGCCCGATGCCCGAAGCGACACCATGCCGATGGCGCCGGCCAGCATGGCCCCCACCACGGCGGCGGACAGCAGCGAAGGCATGAAGCCCCATTGCAGCCGGGTCACCGCAAGCATCAAGGCATAGCCGCCTATGCCAAACATCGCCGCATGCCCGAAGGACAGCAGGCCGGCCATCCCGAACGAGAAGTTGAACCCGATGGCGAACAGGCCCAGCACCAGCACCAGGCTGGCCAGGCCGACACCGCCCGACATGGGATGAACCACTTGCCAGCCGACGAACACGGCGAGCGCGATCGCCAGCAGGACATCCGTACGTGAGGTTGCGCTCATGCCCTGCGCTCCTTGCGAGCGAACAGGCCCTGCGGACGCACCAGCAACGTGACGATCAGCAAGACGAAGGTGGCAACATCGACCCAGTCGGCCGCGTAGCGGTAGCCAACGGCGCGCGTCATGCCGATCAACAGCGCGGCGAAGATGGCGCCACGGATGTTGCCCAGGCCGCCGATCACGACCACGACGAAGCAGTCGATGATGATGCCGAACCCCATGCCCAGCTCCAGCGGCACCAGCGGCGCCGCCAGGGCGCCGCCCAGTCCGGCCAGCCCGGCGCCGGCCATGAAGACGCTGGTGCGCAGCGCCGCCACGTTGACACCCAGGGTGCCTGCGGTGTCGGCATCGAAGCTGGCGGCGCGCACCATCAGTCCCAGGCGCGTGCGCTCGATGATGGCGAACAGCAGGCCTGAGACGATCACACCGGCCGCCACGATGAACAGGCGGTATGCGGGGATCTTGTCGGCGCCCCACTGCACCGCCTGGGAAAGCGCCTGCGGCGGCGCCACGTGCTTGTAGTCCTGCCCCCAGACCAGCCGGGTGACCGCCTCCAGCACCAGGATGCAGCCGAAGGTGAGCAAGAGCTGATCGACGTGCGGCCGCCGGTAAAGCTGCCGCAGAGCCAGAAATTCCATCGCAAGCCCGACCAGCGCCGTCAGCACCGCCGCCGCCACGAGGCCAGCGACAAAGCTGCCCGTCAGGGACGCGGCCTGGTAGCTGGCGTAGGCGCCCAGCATGTACAGCGCGCCGTGGGCGAAGTTGATCACCCCCAGCATGCCGAAGATCAAGGTCAGCCCGGCTGCCAGAATGAACAGCAGGCAGGTCAGGCTCAACCCAAGTACCAATGTCGACATCGACCGTGGCGCTTCAGCAGGGATCGAACAGGCGGTCGGCAGGGAAGGTGCGGTTGACCTTGATGGTCAGCGCCGGCAGCGGCGCCTTGCCCTCGGCGACAACGCCCCACAGGCCGGGCTGGGCCGCCTGGTGGTCGCAGCTGCGCATGGTCTTGCGGCCCTCCAGCGAGTTCTCGCGCACACTCTTTTCGAAGGCCGCGACCCACTTCTCGCGGTCCCAGGACTTGGTGGCGTCGACCGTGTCGAGCCACCAGCTCATGCCGTCGTAGGCTTCACCCGCATGGCTGGACGGCCACTCGTTGTACTTGGCGCGGTAGGCCTCGACAAACTTCTTGTTGGCGGGGTTGTCCACGCTGAAGTGGTAACGCACGAGTGAGTTCGCGCCCACGGCGCCCGAGCCCACGGCCGCGGCGGCGGTCTCGTCCATCAGGGCGGAGCCGCCGAACTGGACCTTGGACTTGCCCAGGTTCACCTGCGCAGCCTGCTTGAGGTAGGTGACGGCATCGTTGCCGAACAGCAGCACGTTCACGCCATCGGCGTCGGACTTGGCGATCTTGTCGATGGCCACCGCGAAGTCACGCGTGCCGATTGGCATGAAGTCGACACCCGCGATCTGGATGCCGCTTTGCGCCGCGTACTTGACAAAGGTCTCCCAGGCATCGCGGCCCACGCCCACGTCGACCACCACGCCGTAGACCTTCTTGAGCTTGGCCTCGCGCGCGAACTCCGCAGCCATGCGCAGTTCCATGTTGATGTTGTTGGAGGTGCGGAAGGTGTAGCGCGAACCGTCGCGGCGCGTGATCTTGTCGTCGGCCGAGACGGTGACGAGCAAGGGCACCTTGCGCTGGTCAGACAGCGTTTGCAGCGCCAGCGTGGAGCCCGACGCCACCGCGCCGAAAATCATCTGCGCGCCATCGCCCACCAGCCGGGTCGCCTTTTGCACCGCGACCTGCGCCTTGGTTTCGTCGTCTTCCCACATCATGCGCACGGGCTTGCCGAGCACCCTGCCGCCGCGGTGCTCCACCGCGAGCTCGACGCCGCGCTTCATATCGGTTCCGGTGATCCCGTAGGGACCGGAAAACGACACGACGCCGGCAATGTCGAAGGTTGCGGGATCGGCGGCCCAGGCCTGCGCGCACAGTGCTGCGCAAGCCAGAAGGACGGGGCGGGCGAAACTTGATTTGTTCATGGTCTGTCTCCTGTCACCGGTTGATGGTCAATGGTTTGCCTGGGCGGCGGATGCTGCGGATTGGGCCCAGCGTGGCGCACGCTTTTCCAGGAAGGCCCGCATACCCTCGCGCGGCTCCTCCAGGCGCCAATAGGTCACCAGGAGTTCGCTGAGGTAGCTCAGGCCGACCTTGCCCTGCTCGTAGGAGAAGTTGTGCATCTTCTTGGCGATGGCCAGGGAGGTTGGGCTCTTGTTGATCAGGTCGGCCACCCACTCGGCCACGGTGGCATCGAGCTGGTCCGGTGGCACCACGGTGTTGATCCAGCCCATGGCCTGGGCGTCGGTGGCCGAATACAGCTTGCAGCGGAAGGTGACCTCCCGGGCGCGCCGCTCGCCGATCTGCGCGGACAGGGTCTGGTGCAAGATGATCGGAACAGAGCCGATACGCGGACCGGCCTGGCCGAAGCGGGCCACATCGGACGCAATCGTGAAGTCGCAGGCGCTGCTCAACTCGTTGCCGCCACCCACGGCGTCGCCATGCACCGCGGCGATCACCGGCTTGGAGATGGCGCGAATCGAATCGAGCGCCCCCAGGGCGTGGTGGACGAAATCGTGCAGCTCGCCGACGTCTTCGCGCTCGAGCATGGCCAGCACCTCACGCAGGTCACCGCCTGCGCACCAGGCCTTGCCGGCGCCGCGCAGCACCACCACGCGCACGGCGGCGTCGCACTCGGCACGGCGCATGGCCTTGGCAATGCCCTGGCACAGGTCGACGTTCATGGCGTTGTAGACGCTCGGGCGATTGAGCGTGACGGTGGCCACCTGGCCATTGACTTCATACAGGACGGATTCGCTCATGCGGGCTTTCTCTTGGAAGGGGTTTGGGGTGAATGCTTCAGTCGGTCCCAGGTGGCGGCGGTGATGCCCGCCGAACGCAGCACGGATTTCTGGACCTTCTCCGACGGGGTCTTGGGGAAACTGTCGAGGAACTCGATGTAACGCGGAATGGCAAATGCCGGCAGCCGGCCTTCGCACCACGCGACAATGTCGGCCGGATCGGCCAGGGCGCCGGGGTGGGCAACGATGCAGGCCTTGACCTCGTCCTCGCCGCCTTCATGCTCCGAGGGCACGGCAACCACCGCCACCTCGGCCACCGCCGGATGCTCACGGATCGGCGCTTCGACCTCGAACGATGAGATGTTCTCGCCGCGCCGGCGCAGCGAGTCCTTGAGGCGGTCGACGAAGTAATACCAGCCCTGCGCATCGCGCTTGACGCCGTCGCCGGTATGGAACCACAGGTTGCGCCAGGCGCGATGGGTCTCCTGCGGCATGTTGACGTAGCCGGCATTGATGGTCCAGGGCATCTTGGGCCGCAGGATCAGCTCTCCCACCTGGCCCACCGGCAGTTCCTCATCGGTCTCGGGATCGACGATGCGAACGTCGAACCATTGGTCCAGCAACAGGCCGGCCGCGCCTTGGGGCCGCTCGACGCCACGGCCCAGTGGCGCCATGATCGGGCAGCAGATCTCGGTCTGGCCGAAGCCTTCACCGAATTCCTCCACCCCGAAGCGGCTCTTGAAATCTTCGAGGATGCCGTAGGGCGTGGGCGCTGACAGCATGCGCCGCAGCCGGTGCCCCCGGTCCCGGGGCGTGGGCGGCTGGGCGAACACGAACGGCAGCATGACGCCCAGCGAATTGGCCACCGTGGCGCCACTGGCGTGCAGGCGCTCAACCCACTGCGTGGCGCTGAACTTCTCGTACAGCACGCACAGCGCACCGGCGATCAGGCAGGGGTAGATGGTCAGCAGCTGCGAATTGGCATGAAAGAACGGAAGCCCGGTGACATACACATCATCGGCTGTCAGTCGGACGGCCTCGACATCGATCTGCGCGAAAAGATACAGCTGCCCGTGCGGCATCAGCACGCCCTTGGACAGGCCGGTGGTGCCCGAGGTGAACATGATGGCGGCGATGTCGCCCGGGGCCACGGCCACGCCGGGGTTGGCGTCGTCGTCCGCGCGGACGGTGTCGAAGTCGACCATCCGGCAATCGCCGACGGTCGGCGCCGCGCTGCCAGCAAGCCCGCGCACGACCAGGGTCTTCAGCGCGGGCATCTTGCCGATGCTGCCCTGCACGTGCTGCAGCAGCGCGGCATCGGCGACCATCATGCGAGCGTCGCAGATATTGACCTGGTGCTCCAGGAAGCGGCCGAGGTAGGCGGTGTTGATCGGCGCCTCCACCGCGCCGATCTTGTTCAACGCGAACCAGGTCAGGACGTAGTCCAGGCTGTTGGCCATGAACAGCACCACCACATCGCCCCGGCGAACGCCCAGCGACGCAAAGCCGTGGGCGCGGCGATTGACTTCGCGATTGACTTCGTCGAAGGACAGAGGCTTTGCGTCCTCCCATTGCAGGAAGGGCAAGGCGCCGCGGTCACGCGCCTGTTGCTCAAGGACGCGGTGAAGGACCCAGTCGGTTCGGGCGAACGCTGGTTCGAAGTGGGGAAAGGCGAGCATGTCTCCTCGGCAGGTTGACCAGCGATTTAAAACACTTGTTTTTCTTAAGTCTATGGTCGAGGATCTTCGGCTGTCAACCTCGCAAGCCCCCTCGTTTTCCCGAATTAAGCCAGTTGCTTTAAATTACGCGGTTCTGCGGTATGCTTGCGCGCAAAGCGATGCCTCAACTCGAACCAACATCCCGTTCCGACGCCTCCACGCGTGATGCCATCAAGGTAGCCGCACGCACCTTGTTCACCGAGCGCGGCGTCGATGCCGTTTCCGTCCGCGACATCGTGGCCGCCGCCGGCCAGCGCAATGGCGGCGCGGTCCACTACCACTTCGGCTCCATCGACAACCTCTTGCGCGAACTCGTCGTCGACGGTGCCCGTCCGCTCGACCAACGCCGCAGCAAGCGCCTGGACGTGCTCGAAAAGTCGGGCGGGCCAACCCTTGTACGCGAGGTGGTGGCGGTGCTCGTCGAACCCATCGTCGAAGGCGGTGCAGACGAGCACAACTACATCCGCTTCCTCAGCATGATGCAGTTCGGCCATCACCGCACCCTGTTCCTCGAAGCGCTGGGCGGGCGCTGGAACACCGGCTGGCAGCGCGCGCTCAAGCATCTCAAGCACCTGCTGCCCGATCTGCCGCTGGCGGTGCTCAAGCAGCGCATGATTTTCCTGGAGCTGTTCATCGGAACCGCCGTCGCGCAGCGCGAACACGCGATCGCCAACACGCTGACTTTCGACCGTCCATGGCGCCCGGGTTACACGATGGACAACCTCATCGACTCCCTCAGCGGCATGTTGCAAGCCCCGGCTTCTGCGGAAACGCTGGCGCGCGTCGAGCGAAGCTGAAGCTCACGCGCCGACGCTCCCCATCACTGCGCACAACCACCCATGACCACATTCCATCACCCAACCCCGGCGGCGACCCCGAACCCCGCACCCTTTTGCCGCGGCGACTTCCCCCGGACCGGCGTGGCCCTGGTCATTGGCGGCAGCGGCGCGATCGGCAGCCAGATCAGCCTGGGTCTGGCTGCCGCCGGCTGCGATGTGGCACTCACCTACCACCGCAACGAGCAACGCGCGCAAGACGTGGCGCGCCAGATCACCGCGCTGGGTCAGCGGGCACAGATCGCCCCACTGGAGCTGAAAGACGCCGATGCCGTGAAAGTGCATGTGGATGCGACCGCTGAGCGCTTTGCGCGCGTCCATTCCCGGCTCGCCGGGTGCCGA
>JAZKDA010000204.1:26941-28459 GCA_040387815.1 Pseudomonadota bacterium
GGCATTCATTCCATCGTCTACGCGTCCGGCCCCGAGATCCGCATGGCGCCGATCGACCAGCTCACGCCGGCCGATTGGGCCGCCGTCATGCAGACCGATGTGATGGGCGCCTTCAACCTGGTGTGGGCCGGGCTGCCACACCTCAAGGCCAGCCAGGGGTCGCTGGTGGCGGTGGTCACGGCGGCTGTGGACCGGGTGCCGCCCAAGGACATCCTTTCCGCCTCACCCAAGGTCGCGATCGAGATGCTGATCAAGGGCGTGGCCAAGGAACAGGGCCGCGCGGGCATTCGGGCCAACTGCGTCGGCCCAGGCTGGGTCGACGATGGCCTGGGCCGCGCGGTGATGCAGACCCAGCTGGATGAATCCACCGTGGAGCGCATGCGTCGCGCGATTCCACTGCGCCGATTCGGCGAGGCAAGGGAGATCGCCCAGGCGGTGGTCTTCCTGGCGTCGCAACGCGCATCGTTCATCACCGGACAGACGCTGTGCGTGGACGGGGGCGGTTCGCTCTGACAGTGAACCAAGTCGTCATTCCCGCGAAGGCGGGAATCCAGCCCAAGGCCGAGCGCAGCGATGGCCCGACGTGCCGGACCCAGCGTGCTCCTGGATCCCCGCCTTCGCGGGGATGACAGGGCGTTTCAACCCGCCGGCGCCTCCTCCCGCCCGTCCGGGTAGCGCGCAAAGCGCCGGGGCTCTCGCCCATGCACCGGCGCCGCATCGGCGAACTTCCAGCCGCCGAACTGGGTGCGGCGGTAGTCCTGCATGGCTTGCATGATCTCTTGCTGGGTGTTCATCACGAACGGCCCGTACTGCGCCACCGGCTCGCCGATCGGCCGGCCCTGCAGCAGCAAGAATTCGCACTCGGTATCGCCGGCCGCCAACGCCACCTCGGCGTCTGCGCGCAGCGTGATCGCCACCGGCCCCTTCACCGCTTGGCCGCCCACGGTGGCGCCCGCGCCCTTGAAGAAATACAGCGTGCGGCGGCTGCCCTGCCCCGTGGCTGGCGGCAGCGTCCACTGCGCGCCGGGCGCCATGCGAATCGTCCAGATGGCGACGTCGGAATCAGCCTGGGCCGCCCACGACTCGGGCGGCGGCGCCAGGGCTTGCGTGCCCTCAAGGTTGCCGGCCACCACGGCCACATGGGTCTGGCGGCCCTGTGCGTCCTGCCACACGCGGCGCGGGATCTGCTCGTTCCACAGCATGGTGAAGTGCGGTTGCGCCATCTTGTTGCGCTGGGGCAGGTTCAGCCAGATCTGGAACAGCTCCAGCGGGTTCTCCTCGTCCGCCTTGAGCAGCGGAAACATCTCCGAATGGACGATGCCGTGCCCGGCAGTGACCCACTGCACGTCGCCGCCGCCGAAGCGGGCCGTGGCGCCCAGCGAATCGCTGTGGTCGATCAGGCCCTTGCGCACGATGGTCACCGTCTCGAAGCCGCGATGCGGGTGGGCGGGAAAGCCCGGCACGGTGTCGCCGTGGTACATGCTCCAGCCGTCCTTGCGGCTGAAGTCCTGGCCGATG
>JAZKDA010000205.1:0-2048 GCA_040387815.1 Pseudomonadota bacterium
GCGCCAGGGCCTGCTCGTCGGCGCGGCGATCGTCGCAATGGTGCAGCCGCCGACGCAACTCGCCACAGGCTCGCCGCAGGCGTCGGCCTTGGCCGCCGCCGCTGCCAGACGCTATGTGCATGTCGCCAATTTTGGCGATGCGCAGGCATCGCCCGATGCGCGGCAGGTCGCGCACTGGGCCCTGTTCACCGGCGACAACCAGGGGCGTGCGGTGGTCATCGTCGACAAGAAGCGCGCCCACGCCTTCGTGTTCGATCCCCAGGGGCAGCTGCTCGGCGACGCGCCGGTGCTGCTCGGATCGGCGATTGGCGATCACACGGTCCCCGGCGTGGGTGACAAGCCCATCGCACAGGTTCTTCCGAGCGAGCGCACCACGCCGGCCGGCCGCTTCGTCGCGGAGTTCGGCATGAGCACCACTGGTGAGGATGTGGTGTGGGTCGACTTTGACGCGGCTGTCTCCATGCATCGTGTGCGTCCTTGGGTCGTGGCCGAAAAACGGCTGCAACGCCTGGCGTCGCCCAGCCCCGCGGACAACCGCATCTCGTACGGTTGCATCAACCTGCCGCGCCAGTTCTACGAGGGCGTGTTGAGCCCGGCGGTGCGCGCCACGGGCGCGGTGATCTACGTCCTGCCCGAGGTATCGACGCCGCGGCAGGTGTTCGGCGCCTACGACATCCCGCATGTCGAGGTGCTGGCCCTATTCCGGAAATAAGTCGCAGCGGATGCAGCTTGGCGCAGCAGCGCGTCGGAGCAGGCCGACTCTGCCGCGCCGATCAGCTGATGTGCAGGCGCGTGATGTCCGACATGAGGTACTGAGTCGGGACGACGCGGCCGCGTCGATCGCTCCTTAGTCTTGGCGCAGCTGGCAGGCAAGTCGGCTTGTCTCAGCTTTTCATTGACACAGACCAGGAGTTACCAAATGAATACTTCCAAATTGCTCAAAGGCCTGATGGCCGGCGCCGCCGCTGTTTCGATGGGCCTCGTGATCGCGCAGACCTCACCGTCCACCTCGCCGGGTGCACCGCCGGCCGACACGACGGGTACCTCGCCGAGCGGCACCACCACGCCGGGCACCAGCTCGGGTACGGCGACGACCCCTTCGGCCTCGGGCAGCTCCACCACTGAACGCAGCACCTCGACCACCACTTCTCCGTCGAGCAGCGGCACCATGGGCGCAGGACCGGCCACCACCGATCGCAGCACCACGACCACCACGACACCGGGTAGCAGCACGATGGGCGCCGGCACCACCACCGAACGCAGCACCACGACCACCACGACCCCGGGCAGCAGCACGATGGGCGCCGGCACCGACACCAGGACGACCACGGACCCGGCCAACCGCACGCGCGCTGACCGCAACTGACGGTAACTGATTGCGGCGCACGCTGACTCGTGCGACAAGAACCGGCTTCGTGCCGGTTCTTTTTTGCCCGAAACGGTTCGAATCCCGCCCCCGCCGCCGCTCGCGGCAGGGATTCGGCAATGGTGTTACCTTCCGTGCCATGACTGTTTTCTGTTTCAGCCCCCATCCATGACCATGACGAGACCGGCCCAACACGCTCTGAACCCCGAGCGCCTGAGGGGCATTCGCAGAGGCGTGGAAAAAGAGAGCCTGCGCGCCACCGCCTCCGGCGACCTGGCGCTGACGCCCCATCCGCTGGCGCTGGGCTCGGCCCTGACCCACCCGCACATCACCACCGACTACAGCGAATCCCAGCTCGAGCTGATCACCGGCGTGCACGCCACGCCCGAGACCTGCCTGGAGGAGTTGCTGCGCATCCACCAGTTCACGCTGCGTGCGTTGGGCGATGAGATGCTGTGGGCGTCGAGCATGCCGTGCCGCCTGCCGGCCGACGAGAACATCCCGATCGGCCGCTATGGCGCGTCTAACGTGGGCCGCGCCAAGAGCGTCTACCGCATGGGCCTGGCGCACCGCTACGGGCGCCGCATGCAGACCATCTCGGGCATTCACTACAACTGGTCGATGCCCGGCGTGGACAGCGCCGCGTATTTCTCGCTGATTCGCAACTTCCGCCGCCACGCCT
>JAZKDA010000205.1:2058-3735 GCA_040387815.1 Pseudomonadota bacterium
TACCTGTTCGGCGCGTCGCCCGCGCTGTGCTCGTCGTTCGTGCAGGGGCGCGAGCACGGGTTGCAGGCACTGCGTGAAGGTACGCTGTACATGCCGCACGGCACCTCGCTGCGCATGGGCAGGCTGGGCTACCAGAGCGATGCGCAGGCCCGCCTGGCCGTGAGCTACAACGGCCTGGAGGGCTATGCCGCGTCGATCCATGAGGCGCTCACGCGGCCCTATCCGCCCTACGAGGCGGTGGGCATCGTGAACCCGGGCGGCGAATACAACCAGCTGGCCACCAGCTTGCTGCAAATCGAAAACGAGTTCTACGGCGTGATCCGGCCCAAGCGCGTGATCTTCCCCGGCGAGCGGCCCCTGCATGCGCTGCGCGAGCGCGGCGTCGAGTACG
Source organism: Pseudomonadota bacterium (assembly GCA_040387815.1). GTDB lineage: Bacteria > Pseudomonadota > Gammaproteobacteria > Burkholderiales > Burkholderiaceae_C > Ramlibacter. The sequence goes on from JAZKDA010000205.1 coordinate 2,450, forward strand.
TGGAGGTGCGCTTGCTCGATCTCGACCCGTTCGTGCCGGTGGGCCTGAAGGGGCAGACCATCCGCTTTCTCGACGTGTTCCTGCTGCATTGCCTGATGTCGGAAAGCCCCCCCGACACGCCAGACGAGATCGCCGAGATCGGCCGCAACCAGCACAAGACCGCGGCCTTCGGCCGTGAGCCCGGCCTGCGGCTCGAGCGCGCGGGGCAGACAGTGGGCCTGGCCGACTGGGCCGACCATCTGCTGCGCGAGTGCGAGCCCTTCGCCGCCGCGCTCGACCAGGCGCACCAGACCAGCGACTACACCGACGCGTTGCGCGGTGCGCAGGCGCTGGTGCAGGCGCCCGATCTCCTGCCGTCGGCCCGGGTGCTCCAGGTGATGGCCAATGATTTTGACAATGCCTTCGTCGATTTCGCCATCGGCCAGTCGCAGTCGACGCGCGCCAAGCTGCTGGCCCTGCCCTTCAGTGGCACGCAGCAGGCGCGGCTGGCTGCGATGAGCGAACAGTCGCTGCAAGACCAGCGTGCCATCGAGGCCGCCGACACCATGCCATTCGAGATCTATCGCCAGCAGTACATCGCACCCGAACGCCTCGGATTGACGCGCGCAGCCATCTCGCCGGCGCTCACTTCCGTCTGATTTCAACCAAGGACCTCACCATGCGCTTGCTCACGAACCTCCCCGCCGCCCTGGCCCTGTGCCTGGCCGGCGCCTTCGCAGGCGCACCCGCTGTGGCGGCCCGTCCCGACGAGCCGCCCGGACAGGCGAAAAAGCAGGAGCGCGCACAGCGCCCCGCGCCCCGCACCGAGGTAGCGGTCGGCGCGTACTTCCGCGACACCGAACGCGAGGCCGCGCGCGGCTACTACCAGCAGCGCTATGCCCAAAAGTGCCCTCCGGGTCTCGCCAAGAAGAACAACGGCTGCCTGCCGCCCGGCCAGGCCAAGAAGTACCAGCTGGGCCAACCCCTGCCGCGCGACGTGATCCACTATCCCGTGCCATCGGCCGTGCTGATGCGCCTGCCGCCGCCGCCGCGGGGCCATGAATACGTTCGCGTGGCCACCGACATCTTGCTGATCACCATCGGGACGCACATGGTGATCGACGCGATCACCGATCTGATGAGCCGGTAGCCGGCGCACCTGCGCCGGGTTGGCCTTTCTCGACGCGCGTTAAAGTCGAGGGGATCAACACAAGAGGAGCAGGGGCATGCCGCTGGATTTCACAGGCCGGGTCGCGATCGTCACGGGCGCGGGCGGTGGGCTCGGCCGTCAGCACGCGCTGGCCTTG
>JAZKDA010000205.1:3745-28306 GCA_040387815.1 Pseudomonadota bacterium
GCCGCGCGCGGCGCCAAGGTGGTGGTCAATGATCTGGGCGGCGCGGTCGACGGCTCCGGCGGCTCGGCCACCGCGGCCGATGCGGTGGTGCGCGAGATTCGCGAGCGCGGCGGCCAGGCCATCGCCAACGGCGCATCGGTGACCGACTTCACCGCCGTGCAGCAGCTGGCGCAACAGGCCATCGACACCTGGGGCCGCATCGACATCGTCGTGAGCAACGCTGGCATCCTGCGCGACAAGACCTTCGCCAAGATGGACCTGGCCGACTTCCGCACCGTGCTCGACGTCCACCTGATGGGGGCGGTGCATCTGTGCAAGGCGGTCTGGCCGCACATGACGGCCGCGCGTTACGGGCGCATTGTGCTCACCACCTCCTCCAGCGGCTTGTACGGCAACTACGGCCAGTCAAATTACGGCGCCGCCAAGCTGGCCCTGGTCGGCCTGATGCAGACGCTGGGCCTGGAAGGCCACAAGCACGGTATTCACGTGAACTGTCTGGCGCCCACCGCCGCCACGCGCATGACCGAAAAGCTGTTCCCACCCGACATGCTGGAGGCCTTCAAGCCCGAGGCGGTGGTGCCCGCGATGCTGGTGCTGGCCAGCCAGGATGCGCCCACACGCACGACGCTGTGCGCCGGCGCCGGCAGCTTCGAGGCGGCCAACATCACGCTGTCCGAGGGGGTCTACATCGGCACGGGGCCGGACGCCGACGCGCAGCTGGCCCAGCGGCTTGTCGAGGTGATCGGTACCCTGGACCGCGCCAACGTGCCGGCCAGCGGTGACGGGCAGGGGGCCAATGAGTTGCGGCTGCTGGCCGCCGCGCGTGCGGCTGGCTTGGGTGCCTAGAACGGCCGTGGCAGCGACTTCAGCCCCAGCCACACTGCCACCGTGACGGCGGTGACCGGCACGGTCAGCGCGCTGGGCACATAGAACAGCACCGACAGGCCCGGCGCCTCCAGCACCCCTTCGACCACGCAGCCCAAGGTGTAGAAGGCCAGGCCCCAGTAGAGCCACCGGCGGATGTAGGTGGGCAGCCAGTGGGCTTGATCCTTGTTGTAGCGCCAGGCGGCGGCGCGGTCGAACAAGGTGCCGTGCATCACGTCCTTGAACAGCCACCCAAAGAAGAAGTAGCGGTACAAGAGCGTGCGAAATGCGGTGTCGGCCTGCGTCACGCGTTTCCCTCCTTGCCCGGGCGGCTTGCTCGCCGCCCTGGATGGCACGATACCCGCATTGGCGCCCGGCTTCCAGTAGGGGCGAACCGGAAGGCCGTGTCAGCGGCCGGCCCGCTCGGCCCGGCGCCTTACTTGGCCCAGGTGTCCTTGAGCCCCGTCGTGCGGTTGAACACGGGTTGGCCGGGCGCATGGTCTTTGCAATCGGCCACGAAGTAGCCGTGGCGCTCGAATTGCAGGCGGGTGTCCGGGGGGCACGCGGCCAGGGAGGGTTCGACCCAGGCGGTGACGACCTTCAGGCTGTCGGGGTTGATCTCCGCCAGGACATCGTGCTCGCCGGTGCCGGGCTGGGGCACCTTGAACAGCCGGTCGTACAGGCGAACCTGGGCGCTCACGGCGTCGTGGACGCCCACCCAGGTGATCACCCCCTTGGCCTTGACGCTGTCGCTGCCTGGGGTGCCGCTCTTGGTGTCCGGGAACACGCGGGCATGCACCGTGGTCACCTGACCCGAGGCGTCGGTGTCGGCGCCGATGCACTCGACCACATAGCCGTATTTCAGGCGGACCTTGTTGCCCGGGAACAAGCGGTTGTAGCCCTTGGGTGGCGCCTGCTCGAAATCGGTGCGCTCGATCCACAGCTCGCGCCCGAAGCCGAAGTGGCGCTGCCCGCGTTCGGGATGGTGCGGGTGGACCGGTGCGGCGCAGGGCTCGATGTGGCCGGCGCCCAGGGCCTCGTCCCAGTTGTCGATGACCAGCTTGACGGGGTCGAGCACCACCATCGCCCGTGCGGCCTTGGGGTCGAGGTCGTCGCGCAGGGCGATCTCCAGGGTGGCGAAGTCGATCCAGCCGCTGGCCTTGTTGACGCCGATGCGTTCGGCGAACAGCTGCAGGCTCTCGGGCGTGTAGCCGCGCCGGCGCAGGCCGACAATGGTGGGCATGCGCGGGTCGTCCCAGCCGTTCACATGGCCTTCGTCGACCAGTTGCTTGAGCTTGCGCTTGCTGGTGAGAACGTAGGTGAGGTTCAGGCGGGCAAACTCGTACTGGCGCGGATGCGGCGTGTTGATCAGCCCGCCCTCGCTCAGGCGGTCGAGCAGCCAGTCATAAAAGGGCCGCTGGTCCTCGAATTCGAGCGTGCAGATGCTGTGGGTGATGTTCTCCAGCGCGTCCTCGATCGGGTGCGCGAAGGTGTACATGGGGTAGATGCACCATTTGTCGCCGGTATTGTGGTGCTCGGCATGCTTGATGCGGTACAGGGCCGGGTCGCGCAGATTGATGTTCGGGCTGGCCATGTCGATGCGCGCGCGCAGTACCGCCGCGCCGTCGCCCAGCTTGCCATCGCGCATCTCCCGGAACCGCTGCAGGTTCTCGTCGGGGCTGCGCTTGCGAAACGGGCTGTCGATGCCGGGTTTACCGAAATCGCCGCGGTTGGCGCGCATCTGCTCGGGCGTCTGCTCATCGACATAGGCCAGGCCCGCTTCGATCAGGTACTCGGCTGCGCGGTACATGAAGTCGAAATAGTCGCTGGCATGGTAGAGGTGGCTGGTGCCGTTGGCGTCCCACGAGAACCCGAGCCAGCGCACGGCGTCCAGGATGCCGTCGACGTACTCCTGCTCTTCCTTTTCGGGGTTGGTGTCGTCAAAGCGCATGTGGCACACGCCGCCATAGTCGCGCGCCAGGCCGAAATTCAGGCAGATGCTCTTGGCGTGTCCGACGTGCAGGTAGCCATTGGGCTCGGGTGGGAACCGGGTGCGGATGCGGGCCGGGTCGGCCGCGCCGGCCTGGTGCGTGGCCGCGTCGCCCGGCTGGCCGGCCCAGCGGCGCTGAGCGTAGCTGCCCTGCTCGATGTCGCGCTCGATGATCTGGCGCAGAAAATTGCTCGCCTTCAGGGTTTCCCTGGATTCTTTGTCGGAGGACACGGTCATAAGCACTTGATTCTAGGGGCCGGACCGTCCAACCCCGGACGGGCGGGTTACGTCTGGCAACCTCATTGACTGAACAGTCGTCGGCGACCGGGGGGCGTCAGCGTTAAATGAGCACACGGCCCCGTTCGGGGGCCATCAGAGGAACCCAGCCATGCAGTTCAACTCCCTCATCCGTCGCGCTTCTCGCCCCATCGGGCTGGCCCTGGCGGCCGCCGGCGCCCTGGCCGCGGCGCCCATGGCCCATGCCAACGACAACGTCTACTGGTCTGTCGGCGTGGTCGCCGCACCGGGCGTCACGGTGGGTGTGTCCAACACCCGCCCTGTGTATGTTCAGCCGGCCCCGGTTTACATGCATCCCCAACCGGGCGTCTACCACGCGCCGCCGCGCTATGTGGTGCCGGCGCCGGTGTACACCCAGCCGCATGTCTACTACACCCCGCCGCCGGTGTACTACGGCCCGCCGCGGGTGGTGTATAGCGGGCCGCGCTTTGTTGACCAACCGGTCTACAGCACTGGCTGGGTGCCGCCGGGACACCGCCACCGAGACGGCAATCGGCACGGCAACCGCCACCACGGACATCGCCACAACCATTGACGCGCCGCCGGCGCGGGGCCATGATGTGTCCATCAAGGCCTCTCCAAGGCCCGCCCCCTGCGCTACCTGTGCAGGGGGTTTTTTTATGGGCACCCGGCGTGCGCGCACATCTGCGAAATTCGGCGAAGAATCGAAAAAAGGCCCCCAGGCTGTGGGCCTGGGGGCAACTTGCCGGTCGCGGGACGGAGGGCCGGACCAGCTCACCCCGGAGGAGGAGGGGACTCAGAGGAGTCGGGGTGATTTCTCTTGCGCGAGCGCCTGCCATGCTTCAGCCAGGTCGCCTGCGGATCCATCTGCGAAGTAGAAACCGCCAGCCTCAACCGGCTTGTAGGACGAAGCCTTGTCCTGGTGACGGAAGCGCGTGGACGCGCGCGAACAGCTTTCGGTGCGATTGGCCACACGACGCTTGCCCGCCAGACATGTCCCGGACACGCTGCACGCCGGCGCGCTCCCTACAATGGTTTACATGAAGACCTTGTCCTGGAAGCTTTGGGCGCCGTTGCTGGTGGTGCTGGTGGCCGCTGGCGCAGGCGCCTGGTGGTGGAGCCAGGGCCGCGCCCCCGACGTCGCCTACCGCAGCGCGCGCATCGAGCGCGGGCCGCTGCAGGCCACGGTGTCGGCTTCGGGCACGGTGAACCCGGTCACGCAGGTGTCGGTGGGCACCCAGGTGTCGGGCCAGATCAAGGATCTGTTTGTCGACTTCAACTCCGAGGTCAAGGCCGGCCAGCTGATTGCCCAGATCGATCCGGAGACCTTCGAGTACCGCGTGCGGCAGGCCCAGGCCGATCTTGAAGCCACCCAGGCCGCGGTGCTGACCGCACAAGCCAACTCGGCCGCGTCGCGCGCCGGCGTTTCGCGCGCGCGGGTCGACCAGGCCGAGGCCCAGCGCGACCTGGAGCGCAAGCGCATGCTGGTCGACAAGGAGTTCATCGCCCGCAGCGAAGCCGACAAGGCGCAAGCCCTGGTGAACTCCAGCGCCGAATCGGTTCGCGCGGCAGAGGCGCAGTTGGCCGTGACCGAGGCCCAGATCAAGAGCGCCCAGGCCAACGTGGCCCAGCGGCGCGCCGCACTGGCCCAGGCGCGCATCGACCTGGAGCGCACCCGCATCGTCTCCCCGGTCAACGGCATCGTGATCAAGCGCACGGTGGAAAAAGGCCAGACCGTGGCCGCCAGCCTGCAGGCGCCCGAGCTGTTCGTGATCGCGCAGAACCTGCAGGACATGGAGGTGTACGCCAGCGTCGACGAAAGCGATGTCGGGCGCATCCGCATCGGCCAGAAGGCCAGCTTCACGGTCGACGCGTTCGCGGGCCAGACCTTCGAGGGCGAGATCCGCCAGATCCGCAAGGCCGCCCAGAACGTGGCCAGTGTGATCACCTATGTCGCGGTGGTCGGTTTCTCCAATGCCGGTGGGCGCCTTCTGCCGGGCATGACGGCCAACGTGCGGGTGGTCACCGACGCGCGCGACAACGCGCTCAAGGTGCCCAATGCTGCCTTGCGGGTGCGTATCGCGGGGGTGGAGCCGGCAGCCACCGCGGCCGGGCGGCCGGCCTCGGCCGCTTCGGGCGCCACCACGGGGGAGGCGGGCAGCTGGAGCCTGTTGCCCCAGGCCCATGCCCAGGCAGCGCCAGCAGCGCCACCAGCCGGCGGCGCCGCCAACCCGGCCGCCGAGTTTCGCAACCGGCTGGTCGCCGAGCTCAAGCTCACGCCGGCCCAGGTCGAGAAGGTCGACGCGATCTACGCGCAGGCACGGCCGCGCCTGATGCAGCTGCGCGACCTGCCGGCCGAAGAGCGTCCCAAGGCCCGTGAGCGCATCACCGCCGACATTCGCGCCAGCATCGGCGATGTGCTCAGCGCCGAGCAAAAACCCCTTTATGCCGCGATGCTGGCCGAAGCGGCCGCACGCACCTTCACCCGCGGCCGCATCTACCTGCTGGGCGACGACGGCAAGCCCCGCGCCTTCAGTGTCCGCCTGGGCATCTCGGACGGCAGCATGACCGAGCTGATCGTGCCGCCCGGCTCGCCCGAGGCCGGCCAAGTCAAGGAAGGCGCGCTGGTCATCACTGGCGTGGTGGGCGCCGCCGCCGGCACACCGCGGGCGCCTTCGGGTCCGCGGCTGCCATTCTGAGCGCGAAGAACCGCAGCCGGCCATGCCCCTGATCGAAGCGCGCGACCTGACCAAGGTCTACTCGATGGGCGGCACCACCGTGCATGCGCTGCGCGGTGTGTCGCTGGACATCGACGAGGGCGAGTTCGTCGCCATCATGGGCGCGTCGGGCTCGGGCAAGAGCACGCTGATGAACATCTTTGGTTGTCTGGACCGGCCCACCGAAGGGCACCTGAGCCTGGCTGGCGAGGCGGTCGAGGCCATGTCGGCCGACCAGCTGGCGTCGGTGCGCAACCGGCGCATCGGTTTCGTGTTCCAGCAGTTCAACCTGCTGCCCCGCACCAGCGCGCTGGAGAACGTCGAGCTGCCGATGGTGTATGCCGGCGTCAAGGCGGCGGTGCGCCACCAGCGTGCGCTGACGGCGCTGCAACGGGTGGGCCTGGGTGAGCGGGTGGACCACACCCCGGCGGAGCTGTCGGGCGGGCAGCAGCAGCGCGTGGCGATCGCCCGGGCGCTTGTGAACCAGCCCCAGTTGATCCTGGCCGACGAGCCGACCGGCGCGCTCGACTCGCAGACCAGCGAGGACATCATGCATCTGCTCACCGAGCTCAACGGCCAGGGCATCACCGTGGTGCTGGTCACGCACGAGCACGACGTGGCCGCGTGGGCACGGCGGCGCATCGTGTTCCGCGACGGCCGGATCGTCGAAGACTCGCGTGGGCCGGCGCGGCAGGCGGTGCTGGCATGAGCGCCGCGCCGAGCCGCCTCAAGCAAGCTCGCACCCCCATGGGGGGCAGCGATGGACACGCAGTGCCGAGCGTGGGGGTCCTATGAACACGCTCGCGGCCTTCCGCTCAGCCTTGCGCGCGCTGGCCGCCAACAAGCTGCGCAGCGTGCTGACCATGCTGGGCATCATCATCGGCGTGGGCGCGGTGATCACCATGATCGCCGTCGGCCGGGGTGCCACCGAGCGGGTGCAGGAGCAGATGAAAGGCCTGGGCTCCAACATCATGCTGGTGCTGCCGGGCACCATCACCGCCGGCGGGGTGCGACTGGGCGCGCAGACCGGCCAGGCCTTGTCCGACGACGACGCGGTGGCCATCGCCCGCGAGATACCCGAGGTGCAGGTGGCCGCGCCCAGCCTGCGCACGGGGGTGCAGGTGGTGGTGGGCAACACCAACTGGAGCACCTCGCTGTTCGGCAGCACCAACGACTACCTGGAGGCCCGTGAGTGGCCGTTGGCTGAGGGCCGCCTGTTCGATGCGGCCGAGTTGCAAGGCTCCGCCAAGGTGGCCTTGATCGGCAAGACGGTGGCCGAGCAACTGTTCGGCGATGCCGACCCCATGGACCAGGTGATCCGCGTGCGCAAGGTGCCCATGACGGTGATCGGCGTGCTGGAGAAAAAGGGCCAGAACTCGATGGGGCAGGACCAGGACGACGTGATCTTCGTGCCGATCACCACCTACCGCAACCGCATCCAGGGCGGCAATGCCGGCAAGCTTCGGCGGGTCGGCAGCATTAGCGTGAAGGTGCAGGAGGGGCGGGACATGAAGGCGGTGGAAGAGAGCATCAAGGACCTGCTGCGCCAGCGCTTCAAGGTGCAGCCGGGTGCCGAAGACCCGTTCTCGATCCGCAACCTGACCGAGATCCTGCAGGCCCAGGAGGCGTCCAGCCGGGTCATGACGCTGCTGCTGGCGGCGGTGGCCGGCATCAGCCTGGTGATCGGCGGCATCGGCATCATGAACATCATGCTGGTGAGCGTGACCGAGCGCACCCGCGAGATCGGCCTGCGCATGGCGGTGGGCGCGCGCGGCAAGGACATCCTCACGCAGTTCCTGATCGAGGCGGTCACCCTCAGTTTGATCGGCGGGGCCATCGGCGTGGTGCTGGGGGCCGGCGCCACCTGGGCGGTGGGCGCCTTCGCCGGCTGGAAGGTGAGCATGACGCCAGAGTCCATCTTGCTGGCGGCGGGTTTCTCGGCCTTCGTGGGCGTGTTCTTCGGTTTCTATCCGGCGCGGCGGGCGTCCGCTCTGCTGCCGATCGAGGCGCTTCGTTATGAGTGATGTCGCGATGCGTGCGGCAGGGGCGGGATAATCTCGGCCTTTACGGGAGTGCGAGCGCGTGGATATTGTTTTGCTGGTCAAGGCCGCCATCATGGGCGTCGTCGAGGGGCTGACCGAGTTCCTGCCCATCTCCAGCACGGGTCATCTGATCCTGGCGGGCTCGCTGCTCGGATTCGACGACGACAAGGCCAAGGTCTTCAACATCGCCATTCAGACCGGCGCGATCTTCGCGGTGATCCTGGTGTACTGGCAGAAGATCCGCAGCACCATCGCCCAGCTGCCGACCCAGGAGCGAGCCCAGCGCTTCGCGCTCAATGTGTTCATCGGGTTTCTGCCGGCGGTGGTCATGGGGCTTTTTCTGGGCAAGGCCATCCAGTCGCACCTTTTCACGCCGGCCGTGGTGGCCACCAGCTTCATCGTCGGTGGCTTCATCATCTTGTGGGCCGAGCGCCGGCCCGCGTCGGCGGTGCGCATTCATGACGTGGACGACATGCGCGGCCTCGATGCGCTCAAGGTGGGACTGGTGCAGTGCCTGGCCATGATCCCCGGCACCAGCCGAAGCGGCGCCACCATCATCGGAGGCATGCTCCTGGGGCTGTCGCGCCGCGCCGCCACGGACTATTCGTTCTACCTGGCCATCCCCACGCTGATCGGCGCCGGTGTCTACAGCCTCTACAAGGAGCGGGCGCTGCTGTCGGCGGCCGACCTGCCGGTGTTCGTCGTCGGGTTGGTGTTCGCCTTTTTCAGCGCCTGGCTGTGCGTGCGTTGGCTGCTGCGTTATGTGGCCACGCACGATTTCGTGCCCTTCGCGTACTACCGCATCGCCTTCGGGCTGCTAGTGCTGGCGACCTGGTGGACCGGGGTGGTGAACTGGCAGGCGTGAGGCGCGCCTACTGCATCGCCAACAACGCCGCCTCGATCGCCGCAGCGGTGGCCAGCGGCTTTTCCATCGGGAACAGGTGACCGCCATCGAGCATCGTCATGCGTCCCCGCGTCACCTGCTGCGTCATTTTCAGGCCGACCTGCCGCAGCTCCAGGGACCGCAGCCCGCCAATGAACGCGGCCGGGCACCGCAGCGGGTGCTGGCGCAACATGCGGTCAAGGTTGTGGGGCAGGGTGTTGTAGATGGCCGTTTCCACATCTCGGTCGAAGCTCAAGACACGCTCGCCCTCCACCGCATCGGTGCAGTGACTCACATAGTCGCTCAGCACCTGGGGGTCCCAGTGGGCAAACGCCTTCTTGTGGCGAAAGTGCTCGATCGCGGCGTCGATGCTGGGCCAGCGGTTGCGCCGGCGGCGACTCACCGCGCCCGGTGTGACGGCGCCCACCAGCGGTGTGCGCTTGACGGCGCCCAGCGCCGTCGCCTTCCAGCCACTGAGCAAGGGGGAATCCAGCAACAGCACGCCCCGCGCCAGCGCCGGGTGCTGCGCCGCGCACATGATGCTGAGAAAGCCCCCCAGTGAGTGGCCGACCAGGAAGGCCGGCTCACCGGCCTTGGCCACCTCGCGCTCTGCGAATGCTTGCAGCTGCGCCACCAGATGCGGCCAGTTGTTGGTGACGGGGTATTGCGGGTCATGCCCGAACTTGTCCACCGCGCGCACCGTGAAGCCGCGCGCGCGCAACTGCTTGAACATCACGCCGTAGGTGCCGGCGGGAAAGCTGTTGGCATGGGAGAAGACGATCAGGCTCAGGGGGTGTCCTCGGTGCGATCCAGCCAGGGATTATCGCGACAGCGCCTGCCTACGGCAGGCTGACGTTGACACCGGCTGGGCTCCAAACAGGGCGACCGGACCTGAAACTTCGTCCCGCACGCAGGCGGATCGACCATGGGGGAGGGCCAGGCCTGCGCATCACAGGAAGCAATCATGGACGTCATCAGCCGCAAGGCCAAACTCGATCTCACGACCCCGCTGCTCACACCGGAGCCCGCGCGCGGTGACGACAAGAAGCAGGCCTCATCCCCGGTGGCGCAGGCATCTTCTCCCCGGGGAAAGCCGTCGGCCGATGCCGGACGCTTTCTCTGGGTCGAGCCACAGCACCGCACACCCGGCAGCCCCTTGTCGGGCAAGGTGGCTGGCGGCGCGGCCGGGCCGGCCGGCTGGCTGGCGCGGTGGAAGGCCTCGGCGCCGCCCGAGGCCGACGTGAGGGCGGAGCTGGTCCGCAGCTTGAAGGACTGGGCCCGGGCTGGCGCCAGTTCAGGTGACAACAAGCGGGTCGAATCCGTGGTGGAAGCCGCTATCACCGAGTACGTTCCCACCGCCGGCAAAGTCGAGCCCCTCAGGGTGTGGGCCGCCGTGAGCAAGGTCCGTCAAGAGCTGGTGCCGCCGATGGTGGATGACCTCATCGGCGGAAGTCTGGTGGAGGCGTCGGTGGGCGCGGATGGCAGCATCATCATCGACGCGGACCTGCTGGAGGAACTGCGGCCGCTGCTGTGGAAACAGGCGGGCCCTCGCGCCACCGCTGACGCGACCGCCTGGCATGAGCACGACAGCACGGTGACCGCTCCGCCCATGACCCGCCAGCACATGCAGGCTTTGCTGGCCGACCTTTTGCCGCCTTTGACAATGGCCCTGTGCGACACCTCGGACTACCCCCTGGTGGCAGCGGCCTATAGGGACTATCACGCCGAATTGAGCGCGCGAATCCAGGCCGGGGAGGACGTCAGCCGCCTGGGCGTGCGGCGCTATGTCCTGGAAAAGCTGCGCCTGGGCCAGGCCGCCGGCATCCGTGAGTCCATGCTGGCGAGCGTCGATCCGAAGGACGAGGGCCAGGCCGCGCTCTGGCGCTATGCCTTCGACGCGGCCGAGCGGCACATCAAGGCGCTGCGCGGCAGCGAGCTGGCGGTGTTCTGCCTTGAGGATTTCATTGCAGTGCAACTCACGGCGCGGCCGGTATCCCAGACGTCCGCGTCGTCCTTGACCACTACCGCGTCGTCCTCGACCACCACGACGACATCATCATCCCCCGACGAGGGCCGCTGAGCCCCCTCAGATCAGCTTTTCATCCGGCCGCGTGAGCTTCTTCAGCGGCTTGGTCGCGTTGCCCGCCACCTTCAGCGGTGTCGCGGTGATGGCGTCGTCCCACACCGGGTCGTCCAGGCTGTCGAACGATTCGCGCAGCTTACGGCCCCAGTTGCTGTGCAGCATGAGGTAGTAGGGGTTGTCCATGTCGATGCTCACCACCTTGTCCGACTGGAAGCGGTCGACTTCATACACCACCAGGTCGAGCGGCGGGCCCACCGACAGGTTGGACTTCATCGTCGAATCCATGGACACCAGGGCGCACTTGGCGGCCTCGTCCAGCGGCGTGTCGGGCACCAGCACGCGGTCGAGCACGGGCTTGCCGTACTTGCTCTCGCCGATCTGGAAGTAGGGCGTCTCGGGCGTGGCTTCGATGAAGTTGCCGGCCGAATACACATTGAACAGGCGCATGCCCTCGCCGCGGATCTGCCCGCCGAAGATCAGCGACACATTGAACTCCACCCCGGCGTGCTTCAGTGATGCGGCGTCGCGGTCGTACACGCGCCGCACCGCCTGGCCCAGTACGCGGGCGGCGTCGAACATGCTGCGCGCGTTCCAGATCGTGATGGCCTCGCCGGTGTCGGCGTCCTTGATGTGCTCGATCTGGAGGATCTCGCGCACCGACTGCGAGACGCTCAGGTTGCCGGCGGTCAGCAACACCATGAAGCGGTCGCCCGGGCGCTCGTACACGAGCATCTTGCGGAAGGTGCTGATGTGGTCCACGCCCGCGTTGGTGCGCGAGTCGGACAAAAACACCAGACCCGCATTGAGCTTGATGCCGACACAGTAGGTCATGTGAGCTTCTTTTTCAGTTGGTACAGCGCGTCCAGCGCCTCACGCGGGCTCATCGCATCGGGGTCGAGCTGGGCGAGGGCCGCTTCCACGGCGCTGTGAATGGCCACCGCCTCGTCTGGCGGCGCTTCGAACAAGTCTACCTGCTCGCGTGCTTGCAATTGTTGTGCCTCCAGCGCGGCCAGGGCGTGGCGGGCGTGGTTGACCACCGCCGTGGGCATGCCGGCCAGCCGCGCCACCTGGATGCCGTAGCTGCGGCTGGCCGGGCCGGGCTGCAGCTCGTGCAGGAACACGATGTCACTGCCCGACTCGGTGGCGCTGACGTGCCAGTTCACCGCCCCATGGTGCCGCGCCGGGAACTCCGTCAACTCGAAATAGTGCGTGGCGAACAAGGTGTAGGCCTGGGTGCGGTCATGCAGGTGCGCCGCGATGCCCGAGGCCAGCGCCAGCCCGTCGAAGGTGGAGGTGCCGCGGCCGATCTCGTCCATCAGCACCAGGCTGTGCGGGGTGGCCGCGTGCAGGATCTGCGCCGCCTCGGTCATCTCCAGCATGAAGGTCGACTGCGCGTTGGCCAGGTCGTCGGCTGCGCCGATGCGGGTGTGGATCGCATCCATCGGCCCCAGCCGGCAGGCCGCCGCCGGCACGTACGAGCCCATGGCCGCCAGCAGGCAGATCAGCGCCACCTGGCGCATGTAGGTGGATTTACCGCCCATGTTCGGGCCGGTGATGATCTGCATGCGCTGCTTGGGCCCCAGGCGCGTGTCGTTGGGAATGAAGGCGCCGCTGCTGGTCTCGGCCAGGCGCGCTTGCACCACCGGATGGCGGCCCCGGCCGATCTCGATGCCGGGTTCTTTCGTGAACTGCGGGCGGCACCAGTCGAGCGTGAGCGAGCGCTCGGTGAGCGCGCACAGCGCGTCCAGAGCGGCGATGGCCTGGGCCAGGCGGGTGAGGGCGCCCACATGGGCCTGCAGGGCGTCGAGCAGCTGCTCGTACAACCACTTCTCGCGGGCCAGGGCGCGCTCTTGCGCGGACAAGGCCTTGTCCTCGAAGGCCTTGAGCTCGGGCGTGATGAAGCGCTCGGCGTTCTTGAGTGTCTGGCGGCGGCGGTAGTCGTCGGGCACCTTGTCCAGCTGGCCCTGCGTCACCTCGATGTAGAAGCCGTGCACCTTGTTGAACTGCACCCGCAGGTTGGCGATGCCGGTGCGCTCGCGCTCCTGCACCTCCAGCTTGAGCAGAAAGCCGTCGGCGTTCTCCTGAATGGCGCGCAGCTCGTCGAGCGCGGCGTCATGGCCGGTGGCGATCACCCCGCCATCGCGCACCAGCGCGGCGGGGTCGTCGAGCAGTGTGGCGGCCAGTTGCTCGGCGCAGCCAGGGGGCGGCTGCAGATCGGCCGCGATGCGCGCCAGCATCCCCGGCTGGCCGCCCAGCGCCGGCGCCAGCTGCGCCGCCTTGTCCAGCGAGGCGCGCAGGCCCACCAGCTCGCGTGGGCGCACCTGGCGCAGCGCGATGCGGGCGGTGATGCGCTCGACGTCGCTGGTGCCCTTGAGCGCGTCGCGCAGCGCCTGCCAGGGGCCTTCGCGCAGCGCGCCGATCGCATCGTGCCGGGCCATTGCCTGGGCCCGGTCGCGCCGGGGCTCCAGCAACCAGCTGCGCAGCATGCGGCTGCCCATGCCGGTCATGCAGCTGTCCAGCAGCTTGAACAGGGTGGGGCCGTCGTCGCCGCGCAGGGTCTGCACCAGCTCCAGGTTGCGGCGGGTGGTCTGCGGCAGGTCGATCAGCTCGTCGTTGCGCTGCACCTGCAGGCGGTGCACATGGGTCAGCGCCCGGCCCTGGGTGTGCTCGGCATAGGCCAGCAGGGCGGCCGCGGCGGCGTGGGCCTGCTCCAGGCCGTCGGCGTCCCAGGCGCCCAGGCTGGCCGCGTGCAGCTGCTCCAGCAGCTTGCGCAGCCCCAGGCCGGCATCGAACTGGAAGGCCGGCCGCAGCGCCAGCGACATCGGCGCGCCGGTGCGCAGGGCTTTGAGCCGCGCCTCGAAGGCCGGCGTCACTTCGGCGCTGTATACCAGCTCGCTCGGGCCGGTGCGCGCCACCCAGGCTTCGAGCTCGTCGCCCGCGCATTCGGCCAGGTGCAGCACGCCCTGCGTCACCGCCATCCAGGCCAGCCCCAGGCGATGGCGCGGGCCCTGGTGCACCGACAGCAGCAGCGCCTCGGACTTGTCAGAGAGAAGGGCGGTGTCGGTCAGTGTGCCGGGCGTCACCACCCGCATCACCTTGCGCTCCACCGGCCCCTTGCTCGCCCCCACCTCGCCCACCTGCTCGCAGATCGCCACCGACTCGCCCAGCTTGATCAGCCGCGCCAGGTAGGTTTCGACCGAGTGGAAGGGCACCCCCGCCATCACCACCGGCTGCCCGGCCGACTGGCCGCGCCGGGTGAGCGTGATGTCCAGCAGCCGCGCGGCCTTCTCGGCGTCCTCGTAGAACAGCTCGTAGAAATCGCCCATGCGGTAGAAGACCAGCGTAGACGGGTGCTCATGCTTGATGGCCAGGTACTGCGCCATCATGGGCGTGTGGCCTTGGGCGGTGAGGTCGCTGGCGGTGGGGGAAGTGGCTTGGGGCATTGAATGCGGGTGCGGCGAGGGTGGCCGGTCAACCCTCAATGCTAATGGGCCTGGCCCGTCGTCCCGGAACGGGTGGCGCGGCCCGTGACCCGTCCCACCTTAAATCACTGGTACGCGAGGTACATTGCGTGTCCTGCGTCACACGAAACCCGATGTCCAACGTTCGCGCGCTCTCCCCGTCTGAAATTCGTGTTCTCGGTGTGCTGTCCGAGAAGCAACGAACGGTGCCCGACAGCTATCCGCTGACGCTCAACGCACTGGTCTCCGGCTGCAACCAGAAGACCAGCCGCAACCCGATCATGGAGATTTCCGAGCCCGAGGCTCAGGCGGCCCTTGACAGCCTCAAAGCCCTGAGCCTGGTGACCGAATCGAGCGGCGGACGCGTCTACCGCTACGGGCACAACCTTGACGGTGTGCTCAAGATCCCGTCGCAGTCGATCGTGCTGCTCACCGTGTTGATGCTGAGAGGCCCACAAACGCCGGGCGAGCTCCGGATTGCGTCGGAGCGCATGCACAATTTCGCCGACATCTCTTCGGTCGAAGCCTTCCTGCAGGAGTTGGCCGACCGGGCCGCCGGCGCACTCGTGCGCAAGCTTGCGCGGCTTCCCGGCGCACGGGAAAGCCGGTGGATGCACCTGCTCGGCGGTGAGGCGGCCCGTGGCGAAACGGCGGGCCTTGTCGAAGCCGGCCCTGACGATATCTCCCTGGGCGAGGTCGCGGCCTTGAGGGCCCATGTGGCGCGACTCGAAGCCGAGCTCGCGGGCGTGAAGGCCCTCCTGGGGCGTGTCTGCTCCGAGCTGGGGATCGATCAATCTTCCTGATGCGCAAGCCCGGCCCTCGCCGGCGACAAGGCGCAACGGGTCGCCAAGTTTCGCCTTGAAAACCGGCTAGGGTATCCTCCTGCCCACACTCACTCACGCTCAAGGGAAATCACCATGGGAAACAAGATCGTCACCGAAGCCGACCGCAAACGCAGCCCCCCGGCCAAAGCCTCGGCCGAGTACACCCCCCCGCGCAAATCAGCTGGCCAGAAGATCAGCCTTGAGCGCGGCACCGCCACGCGCAACAAGAAGAACCCGGGCAAGCGGGCACACAAGGGCGGCTGATTGCGGCCGTCGGGTGTGGATGTCGCGCCCGTCATTGCGCAGCCAGCCGGCGCGGTGAGACAGGCACCGCGTGGCCGCCCGGAAAGACTGAGGGCAAGGCTCGCGCTGACACATTGCGCGGACCTGTCCGACAAGTAGGTGCCGCTGGCGCGCCAAACTCGCGACATTCAGCAGGCTGATGGATGCGAACGGGCGGCGTATGAAAACCAGGCACAGGAGTCGCCAGCACTCGCCGGCGCACGGCAAGCACCGCCAGGTCGTACCGCGATCGATTCCGGCAGGCGCCGCGGAGCTTGAAATCAGGTTCGAGGTGCCCGAAGGTGCATGGGAGGCGCTGGCGCAAGAGATGTCAGGTTTCGATACCCATGCCCTGGCTCTTCATGCCACGTACGCCGATACCCCGGGCCGCGATCTCGCCAGGGCGGGCGTCGCGCTGCGCGTGCGCCTCGAGGGAGACCGGCGGGTGCAGACGCTCAAGTCGCCCGGCGCGAATGCGTTGGAACGCCTGGAAGATGAGGTTGCGCTCGGTCGCGCACACGACGACCAGCCCTGGCCTGCGCCTGACCTGAATCGCCACCAGTCGGCGGCTGTCCAGCACGTGATGCGAGCGGCCCTCGGGCTCGGATCGGGCGAGCCCTTGCCTGCCGTGGCACCCGTGTTCGAAGTGAAGGTCCGACGGCGTGTGCGCCGCATCGCGCACGGCACCTCTGTCATCGAGCTGGCGCTTGACGACGGCCTGCTACTGGCGAGCGGACGCAGACGCCCCATTCGAGAGTTGGAACTGGAACTCGTCGAGGGCAACACCCGCGACCTCGTTGCCTTGGCGCGGCGTTGGCGGGAACGCTGGGGTCTGTGGGTGCGAATGACGAGCAAGGCCGTGCGTGGCGACAGCCTGGCCTCGGGTGGGATCGCCGGCCCACCTGTTGCGGCCGCTGTGCCGCGCGTCACGCGCAAGCAGGACACGAGCGAGTTCACAGCGGCCGTGCTGCGGGCGTGCCTGGATCAGGTCATGGGCAATGCCAGCGAGGTTGCGGCCGGCAGCGCAGCGGACGACCACATTCACCAATTGCGGGTCGGTCTGCGCCGACTGCGCACCGCGCTGCGCGAGCTGCCAGCGCTGGCAAGCGAAGGAGAGCGCTTCGAGCCTGTGCTCGTGACAGTGTTCCGGGGACTGGGAGAGCGCCGGGACAGAACGCATGTGCTTCGCCGGATTCAGCCCCTTGTGGAGGCTGCTGGAGGCATGCCGCTTCGTGTTCCGCCTGACTTCGACGAGGGCGTCGATCCGGTGGATCTGGTCAGGCGCGGCGATTTCCAGGATGCGATGCTGGGGCTGCTCGAGCGCGCGCAGGAAGTGCGATCCGATCCCAGGCAGCCCGTGCGGCGGACGGTGCGCGCGCACCTTCAGAAGCTTCACGACCAGGTCACGCGGGAAGGCCGGCACTTCACGCGTCTGTCCGAGGAGCGCCAGCATCGGGTGCGCAAGCGGCTCAAGCGCTTGCGTTACCTGAGCGAATTCGTGGCACCGCTGTACAGCGCCGAGTCGGTGCGGCATTACCTTGCGGGCGTCAAGCCGGCACAGGAAGCGCTGGGCGACTACAACGATGAGGTCATGGCGCAGTCGCTGTACGAGGAGCTGGTGGGCAGTGACCCTGGAGCGCAGTTCGGCGTCGACTGGCTGCGGTCCCGCAGGGGCGAGCAGGCAAAAGTCTGTCGTGCGACGCTGCGCAAGTTGCAGTCGCATCGTCCTTTCTGGGCCAAGCGCTGCGGCGGTTCATGAGCCTGAGCCTTGCGTGTCGGCCTGAAGCGTCGGCAGGCTCGCGAGCAGATCGGTGAATCGTTCTCCCTGGACGGTCACGTGGGCCTTCATCGCGTCAGTCACCCGCGCGGCGTCGCCGGCCTGGATCGCATCCAGGATGACCTGATGCTCGTCGAACGAGTTCTGCATGCGGTTGCGCACCCGCAGTTGCAGACGGCGGTAGGGGCGCAGCCGCCGCTGCAGCGCGGTGGCTTGCTCCATCAGGAAATGGTTTTGTGCGGCGGCGTAGATGGCTTGATGAAAGCGCTCGTTGGCATAGAAGTACTCGTCGGAGCTTTTCTTCTCGGCCGCGGCCAGGCACTCTTGATGCGCCGATAGCAGCTTTTCCAGATCTGGGTCTGTGATGCGCCGCGCCGCCAGGCGGGCGCACATGCCTTCGAGCTCGGCCATCACCTCGAACATCTCCAGCAGGCGGCGCGGGGTGACGCTGGCAACCACCGCTCCGCGGCGCGGACGGATCTCCACCAGACCTTCGCCTGCCAGCAGGCTGATCGCCTCCCGGATGGGTGTGCGCGACACGCCGTAGCGCTGTGCCAGCTCGATCTCATCAAGGTGGGTTCCGGGAAGAAGCTTGCCCGTCGCCACATCTTCCTCGATGGATTCACGTAGCTTTTCAGAGATTCTGCTCATACTGAAAGTGTATATCCTGTCCACAGGATGATTTGAATACGCATTTCACCCTGGTTTATACGTATAAAAAAAGTCATTCAAGTTATACAAGAATCCCTAGAATGTATCTTGCAACGCGCCGGAGAAAAAAGCGCCGGACACATGCATCGAGATCCGGCACGCTTCGTAGATCAAAAAGGAGACAGTGATGACTCAACCCGTATCGATCGGCCGCAGGTCGGCCATGGTCGGCCTCGTGGCAGGCATGGCCGGTGGTGGCTGGGGAGCAGCCCAGGCGCAAGCGACTTGGCCCACCAAGCCCGTCACGATGGTCGTTCCGTTTCCAGCGGGCGGCGGTACCGATGCCTTTGCGCGCCCACTGTCGGCCCAGTTTTCCAGGCTCACCGGCAAGCAGCTGATCGTCGACAACCGCGGCGGCGCCGGCGGTACGGTGGGGGCCGGCATCGCGGCCCGCGCCGCGCCCGACGGCTACACCTATTTCATGGGCGCGGTGCACCACACCATAGCGCCCTTCATGTACGCCAAGCTCGACTACGACCTCGAGCGTGACCTGGTGCCCCTCATCTTGCTGGCGAGCGTGCCACAGGTGTTGGTGGTCAACCCGACCAAGGTTCCCGTTGCCGATTTCAAGGCCTTCCTGGAACACGTCAAGAAGAACCCGGCACGCCTGAACTACGGCTCGGCCGGCGGCGGAACCTCGCACCACCTGGCCGGCGAGCTGTTCAAGCTGCAGACCAAGACCTTCATCACGCACATCCCGTATCGCGGCGCGGGTCCGGCGCTGCAAGACCTGATCGCGGGCAATGTGGACATGATGTTCGACGGCCTCGGTTCGTCCGCGCAGCACATCAAGGCCGGCCGGGTGAAGGCCTTGATGATCTCCGGCGCCAAGCGCAATGCCGCATTCCCGGATGTGCCCTGTTCAGCCGAACTGGGTCTGCCCGACTACATCGTGTCCACCTGGTATGGCATCTGGGCGCCCAAGGGCACGCCGGCCGATGCCCAGGCGCGTGCGGTCGAGGAGTTCCGCAAGGCGGCGCAGGCCGACGCGGCCAAAGCCGTGTGGGCGTCGCAGGGGGCGGAGTTTCCCAACCTTGCGGGCGCGGAGTTCGACGGCTTCATCAAGGCCGAATTGAAGAAGTGGGGCCAGGTGGTCAAGGCGTCGGGCGCGAAGCTGGAGTGACGATGAAGTCGCGGAACCTGTTCACGGCTCTGCGGGCGGCCTTTCCCGCCAAGCTGGACGCCTGCGCCGTCGAGACCGACGACGGTTTGCGCTACAGCTGGCGCGATCTGGATCGCGCGTCGGCCATGATGGCCAACCTGCTGGCGTCGCTCGACTTGCCGGCCGGCAGCCGGGTCGCCGTTCAGGTGGAAAAGTCCGTCGAGGCGATGATGCTGTACCTGGCCACGCTGCGCGCCGGCCATGTGTTCCTGCCGCTCAATACGGCCTACCAGAGCGCGGAGATCGAGTACTTCATCGGCGATGCGCAGCCGGCGGTGGTGGTGTGCACCGACGCCAATCATGGTTGGATCCAACCGCTCGCCGTTCGGGCCGGAACCCGGCACGTCTTCACCCTGAACGACGATCGCACGGGCACCTTGCTGACGCGGGCCGCGCAATACGGCGATCAGCACCCGTGCGCGCCAGTGCAGGCGGACGACCTGGCCGCCATCCTCTACACCAGCGGCACCACGGGCCGCAGCAAGGGCGCCATGCTCACGCACGGCAACCTTCTGTCCAACGCCCAGGTGCTAAAAACGTATTGGGGCTGGAAGAAGGGCGATGTGCTGATTCATGCCTTGCCCATCTTCCATGTGCACGGCTTGTTCGTGGCCATCCACGGGGCGCTGATCAACGGCAGCAAGATGATCTGGATGGCGCGCTTCGATCCCAAGCGGGTGATTGCGCGGCTTGCCGACGCCACGGTGTTCATGGGTGTGCCCACGCTCTATGTGCGGATGCTGGCCGAAGCCGGCCTGACGCGCCAAGCCTGCCGCAACATGCGTTTGTTCGTCGCTGGATCCGCGCCACTGCAGATCGAGACCTTCAACGCCTGGATCGAGCGGACCGGGAACACCATCCTCGAGCGCTATGGCATGAGCGAGACGGTGATGCTGGCGTCCAACCCCTTCACGGCCGACCCGCGCTACGGCCATCAGGCCGAACGCCGCGGGGGCACCGTCGGCTTCCCCTTGCCGGGTGTGCAGCTGCGTGTGCGCGGTGACGAGGGCCAGGACATGCCCGTGGGCGAGATCGGCGGCATCGAGGTGCGGGGGCCGGGCGTTTTCAAGGGTTACTGGCGCATGCCCGAAAAGACCGCGCAAGAGTTCACCGACGATGGTTTTTTCAAGACCGGCGATGTCGGCAAGGTCGATGAACGCGGCTACGTGACCATCGTGGGCCGCAGCAAGGACCTGATCATCAGCGGGGGCTACAACGTCTACCCGGCCGAGATCGAGGGCTACATCTGCGAGATCGATGGTGTGCACGAGAGCGCCGTGGTGGGGGTTTCGCATCCGGATTTTGGCGAGGTCGGCGTGGCGGTGGTCGTCGCCAAGCCTGGCGCGCTGGTGCAGCCCGAGCAGGTCATTGCGCAACTCAAATCGCGGCTGGCCAATTTCAAGATCCCCAAGCGCTGCTTCGTGCTGCCCGAGCTGCCACGCAACGCAATGGGAAAGGTGCAAAAGAACCTGCTGCGTGACGCGTACAAGAGCCTCTTTGTTTGAGTTCGGAAACTGACCCAGGTGCACATGCCATGTTCGACAAGCTCAAGAAGGACCGCTCGCTCGACCTCGCGCGGCAGACCGTCAGGCGATTGCTCAGTGCGCGCGGCGAGGGCAATGCGCAGGGCATGGCCGTCAAGCTGATCGAACATTACGAAAAGCTCGATGCCGCGCAAAAGACCGCCTTCTTCGAGTTTCTGGCCAGTGAGTTCAACCCGGATCCGGCGACGGTGAAGGCCGCATCGGATGCCTACGTTGCCGATCCGGGTGCGGACAACCTGATCCGCCTGTGCAACGCGGTCGAGCCGGAGCGCCAGGAGCTGCTTCGCCGCATCAACCGTGCGCCCCAGGGCACCGCCGCCATCATCAGGATGCGCGAGACGCTGCTCACGCACCTGCGGGCCAATCCGTCCTTCAAGGCGATTGACGCCGACATGCATCACCTGCTGGGCTCGTGGTTCAACCCGGGCTTTCTGGAGTTGCATCAGATCACTTGGGAGTCTCCAGCGCAGCTGTTGGAAAAGATCATTCACCATGAATCCGTTCATGCGATCGATGGCTGGGACGATCTGCGCCGCCGGTTGCAGCCCGACCGGCGATGCTATGCGTTCTTCCACGATCAATTGCCCGGCGAGCCGCTGATCTTTGTCGAAGTGGCTTTGGTGCCTGGCATTGCCAAGGATGTGGGAACCCTGATCGACAAGAAGACCGAGGTGGGGCTTGCCAAGACTTTCCACGCCGCCATCTTCTACTCGATCAGCAATTGCCAGCCAGGGTTGCGCGGTGTGTCGCTGGGCAACTTCCTGATCAAGCGGGTGGCGGAAAAGCTGATGGAAGATATTCCGTCGCTCAAGGTCTATTCCACCTTGTCACCCATTCCGGGCTTCACCCGCTGGCTCGATCAGGGAGCGCCTTTGCCAGACGACGCGATGACCTCGGGCAAGACCCGCAAGTGGTCCGATGCCAAGGAGGTGCTGGGCCTGGCGGAAAAATCCTGGAGCGAGCGCGTGAAGGCCGGCTGGCACCCAAACCAATGCACAAGCGCCGACAAGAGCGCCCTGATGCGCCTGTGTGCGCTCTATCTGATGCACCACACGGTGACGCCCGCAGGCGACCCGGTGGCCAACTTCCACCTTTCCAACGGGGCCACGCTGCACCAGATCAACTGGGGCGCTGATCTCTCGAAGAAGGGCATAGCGCAATCAGCGGGGCTAATGGTCAATTACCTTTACGAACTGGAGAAGGTCGAGGAACAGCATGAGGCGTTCATCCAGAAGACGGTCACCTATTCGCGAGCGGTGGAGCGCTTGATCTGATCAAAAGCTGGGGTGACGGCTATCAGTCCAGCGCTTGCGCAAGCGGCGAAAAGCAGCCCGCCCAGTCCGACAGCTGCTCATCGCTCAGGCCCTCATCGCGCAGCACCTGCGTCCATCGGGCTTGAACGGTTGCCTCGACTTCATCCACGAGAGCCAAGGCGCGCGTGGGACTGAGTCCGAAGACTGCGCAGTCGCTGAGGATGTTTCGCCGCGTCGCGACGAAACCGTCCTGGCCGATGGCGAGTGCGTGCTCGCGCCGCCGGGTGGCGTGCATGCGCGGCACCATGTCGTAAGCGGGCGAGAGGGTGTAGTGGCCGGGCATGTCGCCGGCCAGGAAGCCGTGGTTGCGCTCGTGATCGTCCGTATTCGAGATGCAGCAGTTGAACACCATGCGCCGAAACAGCTGCTCTCGGTCGTCGGCCAAGGCCTCGCTGAACTTGGCCATTTCCTGCGCGAGCCGGAAGTAGCTGCCCGAGAAGGCGTAGGCCTGCGCGGCGGCGTTCGCGTAAAACACCGTCTGCGCGCTCAGGAAGCCGTCGCGCCGCCAGCCGGATCCGTCGGCCATGCGGGCCCTGTCAAACCGTTCCACCAGCAAGATGTCGCCGTCGAACACCCGGGCGTTCGCCGCCCGGATGCCGCAGGCCTCGGCCAGCACCAACATCGCCCGTTCGATGCGGGCGACGGGGGCACCGCGGTCCTCGCGCGCCGGAAACTTCGCGATCCACTGCTTGCCTTCGTGCTCGACCGTGATCTTCGGACGTGCACCGCCCAGATTGGTGTTTGGGCGCACGATGCCTTGCAGCACCGGATCGACAGGCCGGCCCTCCTCGAGGCCGCGTAGGACCGAACGCGCTGGCTCGAGAATCTCCAGGCCCGGCAGCGGCCTCATCTGCGGCGGGACTTCGCGCGAGGTGGTGAAGCCGAGGTTGCCGATGTGGTCGCCGCTTCCGTGCAGAAGGTAGCCCGTTAGCTCGTCCTGGGGGCCGAACTCGCGGTCAATAACATACCGCCCCCAGTCGTCCGGCATCGCGTCCCGCAAAGGGCCGAAGAAGCCCTGGAGCGTGGCGGTTTCGTAGCTGCGGTCGATCAGGCGCAACTGCAAGGGATCAAGCGCCAGGGCGTTCGGGTTGCGCAAGTAGGAGCGACCGTAGACGAACTCTCCGCGATAGCGCGGCGGGTTGCCGCCGGGCAGCCGGGTGTGCTGGAAGCGGCCGGCCAGGGTCGGGGCTGCGTCGCCCGCAAGCCAGCACCAGACCCAGACTTCAGAAGTCATTGTTCAGGCCCTTTCGCACCCGCACGCGCCGCTCGCCGGGCTTGTACTCCAGAGCGGCGCCTTCCTGGTCGAGCGCGGTGTCGGCCACCAGGTCAAGCTCGCGGTCCAGCCCCATAACCCACAGGACCCGGGCATAGGCGCCAATGGCGGTGTGGGCGCTTCCGCGCTCGATCGCCTCGATGGTCGATCGAGACAGGCCGCAACGTTCAGCCAGGTCGACCTGACGCAGCTTGCGGTGCATTCGCGCATCCCGGATGCGGATGCCCAGGGCCGCCAGGCGCGAGGCGACTTCTGGAGGAAGGGGGGCTGCAGCGGGGCGTTCCATGACAAGCATTATGATTATTAATGCTTGTTTTGGAAAGCGTATCGACGAGGCTATCGCTGGAGGCCGCACGCCTGAGGCCGAGCCTGCGGCCTCGCCCTCAGACCCGCTCCAGCACCACCGCGATGCCCTGTCCCACCCCGATGCACATGGTGCACAGCGCATAGCGCCCGCCTGTAGCGTGCAGCCGGTTGACCGCTGTGGTCGCCAGCCGCGCACCGCTGGCGCCCAGCGGGTGTCCCAGGGCGATGGCGCCGCCCCAGGCGTTCACGCGCTCGTCGTCGTCGGGCAGGCCCAAAAGGCGCAGCACGGCCAGGCCTTGGGCGGCGAAGGCCTCGTTCAACTCGATCACATCCAGCTGCGCCAGCGACAAGCCGGTGAGCGCCAGCACCTTCTCGGTGGCCGGCGCCGGGCCGATGCCCATCACGCGCGGGGCCACACCGGCCGTGGCCATGCCGACCACGCGGGCGCGCGGCGTCAGGCCGTTCTTGGCGGCCGTGGCCTCGTCGGCCAGCAGCAGCGCGCAGGCGCCGTCGTTCACGCCGCTGGCATTGCCGGCGGTGACGGTGCCGTCGGGGCGCACGATGGGCTTGAGCTTGGCCAGCGCCTCCAGCGTGGTGTCACGCGGGTGCTCGTCCTTGTTGACGATGAGGGCGTCGCCCTTCTTCTGGGGCACGCTCACGGGCACGATCTCGGCGTCGAAGAAGCCGGACTTCTGCGAGGCCACGGCGCGCAGCTGCGAGTTGAGCGCCATCAGGTCTTGCGCTTCGCGCTCGATCTTGTAGTCGGTCGCCACGTTCTCGGCCGTCTCGGGCATCGAGTCGACGCCGTACTGCGCCTTCATGAGCTTGTTGACGAAGCGCCAGCCGATGGTGGTGTCGTACACGGCGTTGTTGCGGCTGAAGGCGCTCTCGGCCTTGGGCATGACGAAGGGCGCGCGGCTCATGCTTTCGACGCCGCCGGCAATCATCAGGCCGGCTTCACCGGCGCGGATGGCGCGCGCGGCAGTGCCCAGTGCATCGAGGCCCGAACCGCACAGGCGGTTGATGGTGCCGCCGCCCACTTCGATCGGCAGGCCCGCGAGCAGCGCCGAC
>JAZKDA010000206.1:0-4430 GCA_040387815.1 Pseudomonadota bacterium
GAGATCGACCTGTTCGACGCGCTGATCCGCGCTGCGGCCCGTGAGACTGGAACCAGCGATTTGTCCAACCCCTCGCTGCGTGTGATCGCCGACCATGTGCGCGCCACCTCGTTTCTGGTGAGCGACGGCGTCATCCCGAGCAACGAAGGCCGCGGCTATGTGCAACGGCGCATCGTGCGCCGCGGCATCCGCCACGGCTACAAGCTGGGCAAGAAGACGCCCTTCTTCCACAAGCTGGTGCCCGATCTGGTGGCCCTGATGGGCGCCGCCTACCCGCGTCTGGCCGCCAATGCGCAGCGCATCACGGACGTGCTCAAGGCCGAGGAAGAGCGCTTTTTCGAGACGCTGGAAAACGGCATGGACATTCTCGACGCCGCCCTCAAGGACGGCGCCAACGTGCTGCCCGGCGAGGTGGCCTTCAAGCTGCACGACACCTACGGCTTTCCGCTCGACCTGTCCGCCGACGTCTGCCGCGAGCGCGGTGTGGGCGTCGACGAAGACGGCTTCAATGCCGCCATGGAAAAGCAGAAGGCCGCCGGCCGTGCCGCCGGCAAGTTCAAGATGGATCGCGCGCTGGAGTACACCGGCGCCGGCAACGCGTTCATTGGCTACGAAGCATTCGAAGCCAGCGCCAAGGTCGTGGCCTTGTATGTCGACGGCGTCGCTGTGGCCGACATCAAGACCGGCCAGACCGGCGTGGTGGTGCTCGACACCACCCCCTTCTATGCCGAGAGCGGCGGCCAGGTGGGCGACGCCGGTGTGCTGACCAGCGGCTCGGCGCGCTTCGATGTGGAAGACACGCAAAAGATCAAGGCCGACGTCTACGGCCACCACGGCCAGCTGGCCCAGGGCACGCTGGCGGTGGGCGACCACGTCACGGCGCAGGTCGACATGGCGCGCCGCGCCGCCACCATGCGCAACCACAGCGTCACCCACCTCATGCACAAAGCCTTGCACGAGGTGCTGGGCGACCATGTGCAGCAAAAGGGCTCGCTGGTCGACGCCGACAAGACCCGCTTCGATTTCACCCACAACGCCGCTGTCACCCCGGCGCAAATCCGCGAGATCGAATCGCGCGTCAACGCGCAGGTGCTGGCCAATGCCGCCACGCAGGCCCGCGTGATGGACATCGAATCGGCCAAGGCCACCGGCGCCATGATGCTGTTCGGCGAGAAGTATGGCGAGACCGTGCGTGTGCTGGACATCGGCACCAGCCGAGAGCTGTGTGGCGGCACGCACGTGCAGCGCACCGGCGACATCGGCCTGTTCAAGATCGTCAGCGAAGGCGGCGTGGCCGCGGGCGTGCGCCGGATTGAGGCCGTCACCGGCCTGAATGCGCTGGCCTACGCGCAGCAGGCCGAATCGACCGTGCAGGCGGTGGCCGCGACGCTCAAGGCCCCGGCCACCGAACTGCAGGGCCGCCTGGGCCAGGTGCTCGAGCAGGTGCGATCGCTCGAAAAGGAAGTGGCCGCGCTCAAGGGCAAGCTTGCGTCGAGCCAGGGCGACGACCTGATGGCCCAGGCGGTCGACGTCAAGGGCATCAAGGTGCTGGCCGCCGTGCTGGCCGGCGCCGACGCCAAGACCCTGCGCGAAACCATGGACAAGCTCAAGGACAAGCTCAAGACGGCGGCCATCGTGCTGGCGGCGGTCGACGGCGGCAAGGTGCAGATCGCGGCCGGGGTCACGGCCGACAGCATGGGCAAGCTCAAGGCCGGTGAGCTGGTGAACTTTGTTGCCCAGCAAGTGGGCGGCAAGGGCGGCGGCAAACCCGACATGGCCATGGCCGGCGGCACCGATGCAAGCAAGCTGCCTATGGCGTTGCAGTCGGTTCAGGGCTGGGTGGCTGAGCGGCTGTAGCGCGCGACGGGCCATCCCCCGCCTTCGCGGGGGTCGGCCTGGGCCTGG
The DNA here is from genome assembly GCA_040387815.1 of Pseudomonadota bacterium. Lineage (GTDB taxonomy): Bacteria > Pseudomonadota > Gammaproteobacteria > Burkholderiales > Burkholderiaceae_C > Ramlibacter. The sequence goes on from JAZKDA010000206.1 coordinate 1,906, forward strand.
GTTCCCGCCTTCGCGGGAACGACGAGGATCTTGTCATCCCCGCGCAGGCGGGGATCCAGAAGCGAGGCGTGACCAGCGCGCACAGCTAGCGCGCCTACACCCGCTCGAACACCAGATCCCACACCCCGTGGCCCAGCTTCAGGCCGCGGTTTTCGAACTTGGTGAGCGGGCGGTAGTGCGGCTTGGGCGCATACCCATCGGCCGTGTTGCGTAGCTGCGGCTCGGCCGACAGCACGGCCAGCATCTGCTGCGCATAGGGCTCCCAGTCGGTGGCGCAATGGATATAGCCACCCGGCGCCAGGCGCCGCGCCAGGCGGGCCACCAGGGGCGGCTGGATCAGGCGGCGCTTGTTGTGGCGCAACTTGTGCCAGGGGTCGGGAAAGAAGATGTGGATGCCCGCCAGGCTGCCCTCGGGCAGCATGTGGTCCATCACCTCTACTGCGTCATGGGCCAGGATGCGGATGTTCTCCAGCCCCAGCTCGCCGATGCGTTTGAGCAGCGCGCCCACGCCGGGCTCGTGCACCTCGCAGCACAGAAAATTCTTCTCGGGCATCAGGCCTGCAATGTGCGCCGTGGCGTCGCCCATGCCGAAGCCGATCTCCAGGATGGTGGGCGCATCGCGGCCAAATGCGTTGGGCAAGGCCACCGGCCGGCCGGTGTAGGGCAGCACGAAGCGCGGGCCGAGGGTGTCGAAGGCCTTGGCCTGGCCGGTGGTGGTGCGGCCTGCGCGGCGCACGAAGCTGCGGATGGCCCGCGGATGCGCGACGCCTTCGGGCACGTCGTGGGATTGAGTCATGCCGCTATTGTCGCGGCCCAGGCGTGCGTGGCGGCGGACAGCCATGCGGGAATGTCGGTTGCCGCATCGAGGGACGAGACCGGCAGGCCCAGCACCGCCCCGGCCTCGCGAAGGCGGCGCAGCGGATCGCGGGTGTCCAGTGCCACCGCGCCGTTCTGCTTGGACAGCTTGTCGCCGTCGGCGCCCAGCACCAGTGGCGTGTGCAGGTAGGCGGGCATGGGCAGGCCGAGCGCGCCTTGCAGCAGGATCTGCCGGGCGGTGTTGTCGGCCAGGTCCTCGCCGCGCACGACATGGGTGATGCCCTCGGCCGCATCGTCCACCACCACGGCCAGCTGGTAGGCCCACAGGCCGTCGGCGCGGCGCAGCACGAAGTCGCCGACCTCGTGTGCCACGTCTTGCCGCTGCGGCCCCAGGCGGCGGTCGCTCCAATCGACAAAGGCGTCGTCGGGCACCCGAAAGCGCCAGGCCCGCGCGGCCTTGCCCTGCAGACCGCCGCGGCAGGTGCCGGGGTAGACCAGCTCGCCGTGGCGTTCGCGGCCCTGGCCGGCTGCGGCGAGCGCCTGCGCGATGTCCTTGCGCGAGCAGCCGCAGGGGTAGGCCAGACCGACGGCGACCAGCCGGTCGAGGGCCGCCTGGTAGTGCGCGCCGCGAGTCGACTGCCACAGCGGCGGCGCGTCGGGCACCAGGCCGCAGGCGGTCAGTTGGGAGAGGATGGTCTGGTCGGCGCCGGGCACGCAGCGCGGCGTGTCCACGTCTTCGATGCGCACCAGCCAGCGCCCGCCATGGGCCCGCGCATCAAGCCAGCTGGCCAGGGCGGCGACCAGAGAGCCCGCATGCAGCGGACCGGTGGGCGAGGGCGCGAAACGGCCGATGTAGGGCGCGGTCATGGCCGTTGCCGGACGATGCCGGCTGTTGCAAGGTCCAGGTTCAGGCCACAGCCAGGGCGAGCTCCAGGCCGGAGAGAAAGGCGTCTTCCACCCGATGGCCCAGGCACCAGTCGCCGCACACGCCCAGCCCCAAAGCAGCATCGAACAGATGGCTCTGGCCCAGCGGCTCGAGCGTCTGGGCCTGGTGCCAGCTGTGCACGGTGGCAAAGGCCGGCTCGGCGCGGATGCCGGTGACCTCGGAGAAGGCCTTGCTCAGCTTGGCCAGCACCCGGGCCTGATCGTCTTGCAGGTGTTCGGCGGACCACGCGGTGCTGGCCTGCACCGTCCAACGTTCGACGCTGCCGCGGCCGGGCTTGGAAGATTCGCGGGCCAGCCAGGCGATGCGGTGGTGCGTGCTGCGGGCCGCATTCCACTGCGGGCCCAGGTGCGACAGGCTGGCCTGCTGCGCCTGCGGGAAGGCGAGCATGAGCGTCCAGCAGGGGCCGACGCTCACGGTGTCCAGCTTCTTGTGCAAGGGGCTGGCCAGCGACGAGGCGCGCAACAGCTGTTGGGCCTGTGCATGCGGCACGGCCAGGACCACGTCGTCGAAGCCACCGAACACACGCTGAGCATCGGCTGCGCCCGGCGCGCCCAGCGTGGCCAGCTGCCACTGCCGGGGATTGAGCGCGTCGCGCGCGAGGCTGGTGACCTGGGTCTCGCATTCCACGGCCTGCTGCGCCACCAGCGGGGCGGCCCAGTGCTGCGGCAACGAGCTCATGCCCGGCGCAGACACCCAGTGCGCCTCGCTGGCGGGCAGGGCGGCTGCGGCCGGGCCGCTCGTTGGCGCGCCGTCAATGGCAGCG
>JAZKDA010000207.1:0-2933 GCA_040387815.1 Pseudomonadota bacterium
AGCCGGCCCTCACGCCAGCTGCGTCGGGTGCGGGCGAGTTGATCCACGACTTGACTGTCATCTCTTGCACCGACGGCTGGCTCGGGTCGCCCTTGCCACCCGGCGGCGAGATGCGGTACCCGTGCGACATGATCTTCGCGTCCGTCTCCTTGGCGGTGAAGGCCAGGCGTTTGATGTACTTGATGTTGTTCACGCCGGTGTAGCCGGGCACGATCAGGCGCAGCGGGCCGCCGTGGGCCAGCGAGACTGGCACCCCGTTCATTTCCCAGGCCAGCAGCGCATCGGCCATGGCCGCGGCCGGCACCGAGCGCTCGACGATGATGCTCAAGGGGTCCAGGCCTTCGGGCAGCTTCTCGCCGCCAGTGCCGGTGAGGAAGCCCGCGCCCGGCACCACGCCGCCCAGCGCCTCGGCCACCACCCGCACCGGCACGCCGGTCCACATCACGCAGCCGGCCGCGCCCACCTGCCAGGGCGTGCCGCTGGGCTTGCTGGGAAAGTAGCCGCGGCCATTGCCCGAGCACTGCAGCACCATCGCAGTGGTCTCCACGCCCATCGTCTTCAGCTCGCGCAGCGTCAGCTTGCGCGGGGCCTTCACGCCTTCGATGGCCACTTCCCACGCGTCGCGGTCGGCCACGATGGAGGCGTCGGGCGCCGGCAGGTTGTTGCGGATGTAGAGCTGCTCGGCCGGCGTGATGACCCCGCTGCCGAAGGCTGCGCGCTTGGTCTCGATGGTGGTGCTGCTGTGCACGATGACGCTGGCCGGGTCTTTCCAGTTCACGTAGGCGGGCAGCGGCTTCGGTGCGGCCGTAGAGACTGTCACGACCGGGGTTTCGCCCGCAGCGGCGGCGCCGCGCGCGAAAGTCGCCAGCCCGGCAGCGGCCAGGGCGCTGGCGCTGCCGGCCAGCATCTGGCGCCGCGGCAGGGAGTTCAGGGTCTCTTTCATCGTGTCTCCTTGGGGGTCGGTGTGGGTGTGCCGCTGGTGATGCCGAACTGGTTCTGCGCCACGGTCAGGGCTCGTTTTTTTTGCGCCACCAGCACCAGCGGCTTGCCATCGCGCGAGGTAATGACTCTCCAGTGCACATCGCCCCACCAGCCACCGCCCTCTTTCAGCGCCACGGCCTTGTCGAAGGCGAACACGGTGACCATCCCGCCCTTCTCGAAGAAGGTGGTGAGGTGATAGACGAGGTGGCCGTCGATGTCGCAGGGCCTCATCAATTGCGGGAAGCCCGGCACCACTTGTTTGTCGCCCAGCCCCAGGTGCTGCAGCAGCGGCGCAGGGTCCATCAAAGTGCCGCGCAGCGTGCGTTCGAAGTATTCGTGCTCGATCGCACCCCGCACCAGCTCGGGCGGGCGCATCGCCAGCACGGCGCCGCTGCCGCTGCCGACCAGCAGCAGGCCCAGCATGGCGCGCTGGAAGCTGCGCCGCGCCAGCAGCGGCTGCGCCTTGCGGTACAGATGCGGCGGGGCGTCGGTGGCTTCGAAGGCCAGCGCCAGCTCGGCGCGGGCGCGCAGGTCGAAGGCGCTGTCCTCGGGTTCGGTGGTGGGGGTTCGGGGCTTCATGTGTGGGTCTTTCGCAGCGCCGTCACGCGGGCGCCTGCCGGCGCCTGCACGTGCGCGCCCATGGCGAGCTTGAGCGCGTCGCGCGCGCGGGCCAGGCGCGACAGCACAGTGCCCGGCGCGATCTCCAGCGCATCGGCCATCTGCGCGGTGGGCATGTCGTCGAAATAGAACAGCACCAGCACCTCGCGGTGCATCGGCGCCAGACGCGCCAGCGCCTTGACGACGTCAAGCTTGTCGTCCAGTCCGGCGTCGGGCGCGGCTTGCTCGGGCAGCCCTTCTTCGTCAAGCGACTGCATGCCCGGCGTAACCTGACGGAAGGCGGCGCGGCGCATGATCTGGAACAGCCAGGCCCGCGCCAGCGTTGCATCGCGCAACTGCTCGCGGTGTTTCCAAGCGTTGGCAAAGCAGTCCTGCACCACGTCTTCGGCCATCGTGCGCGAGCCCGTCAGCGCCCACGCACTGCGCAGCAGGAAGCGGTAGTGCTCACGCACCCATTGGTTGTAGCGGGACTCGGCCGACTGGAGGAGCATGATGATCAAGAGCGCCGGGGGTGCCGGCTCATTCCATGACGATCATCGGTAGTTACCCGTGGCGCGGGCCGTCAGGGGCCGCGCGTGCCGCCAAGCGACGGGAATTCGGCCGCGGCACCCGCGCTGCGCCCTTGCCGCAAGGCCGCCAGCCGCCGCGTCATGCTCTCAATCTCGATGGTTTGCCCGGCAATGATTTCCTCCGCCAGTTGCCGCGTGGCCGGGTCGCGGCCATGCTGCAGCACCAGCCGCGCCATATCGACGGCGCCGGCGTGGTGCGGAATCATCATCGCCAGGAAGTCGATGTCGGCATGGCCCACGTGGCCTGTGCCGTGCATGTCTTGCATCATCCGCGTCATCGATTCGTCCATCTCGCGCTGGAAGGCGCTGGCGCCGGCTGCGTTCATGCGGTCTGCCCTTTCGCACCCACGCGCACGTAGACGAGGTTGATGCTCTTCTTGTTGCGCAACGCGCCCGAAGGCAGCGTCAGATTGCCCAGCGGAATCTGCGCAATGAAGGCCGGACGCAGCGGGTCGCTGACGTCGAAGGCGCTGCACACCGTCTGGCCCGCGTTGGGCGTGCCGGGCAGCTCGTCCTGCTCGTGCGCCACGTACAGCAGGGTGTTCTCGGGGTTGGTCCACAGCCCGTGCGACTCGCGCCCGTGGCTGAAGAAGCTGCCCACTACCTTGCGCTGCCCGGCGGGCGCACTGCGGTCGATGATGGCGATGGGGCTGGACGCCACGCCGCCGGGGCCGCCGTCGTCGATGCGCGCCAGGCTGGCGTAGACCACGCTGCCGCGCGCATTGCTGACGAACTCGACGTGGTTGGGCCGCGCGCCCATGCCCA
>JAZKDA010000208.1:0-6465 GCA_040387815.1 Pseudomonadota bacterium
GCCGCCGCGCGGCTGGCGGCCGATGGGTGCGCCATCACCGAGCAATCGCTCTCGGGCGCCATGGCGCTGGCCCATGTGCCCGACCCCGACCTCGTGATCCGCACCGGCGGCGAGCAGCGGGTGAGCAACTTCCTGCTGTGGCAGTGCGCATACGCCGAGTTCTACTTCAGCGACAAGCTCTGGCCCGAGTTCGACGCCGCCGCGCTCGACGAGGCCATCGACGCATTCACCCGTCGCGAGCGCCGCTTCGGCAAGACCTCCGAGCAGGTGCTGCAAGACGGCGCCGCCCGCAAGGCTGCCTAGCCATTGGATCGCGCCATGCTCAAGCAGCGCATCATCACCGCCATTGTCCTGCTGGCCATCCTGCTGCCGGCCCTGTTCTGGCCATCACCCGTGCCCTTTGTCGCCGTCGTGCTGGTGCTGGTCACCGCTGGGGCCTGGGAGTGGGGCCGGCTCAACGGGCTGCGTCAGGGCGCGGCCCTGGCATTGGCGGCGGTCTGCCTGGTGCTGTGCCTGGCCAGCTGGCGTTTCGGCCTGTTCGAGCGGCGCCTTTCAGGCCTCTGGATCGCCGTCGGCGCCCTGTGGGTGCTGGTGGGCGGCCTGTTGCTTGCGCGAGGCGTCGCCGGTTGGGCCGCGGTGCCGCGCCCGCTGCGATGGGTCGGCGGCGTCCTGGCGCTGTGGATGGCCTGGTTGGCGGTGGCGCAGGCGCGCATCGCCGGCATCAATTTCCTTTTGTCGGTGCTGGTGCTGGTGTGGGTGGCCGACATCGCGGCTTACTTCGCTGGCAAGGCCTTCGGCCTCAAATTCACCCGTGGCAAGCTCGCGCCGGCCATCAGCCCAGGCAAGAGCTGGGAAGGTGTGTGGGGCGGCATGACCGGCGTGCTGGTGCTGGGCGTGGCCTGGGCGCTGGCCGACCAGGCGCTGCAGGCGCAGGTGCCCAGCCTCTACAGCCGTCTGGCCGCCCAGAACTGGGGCCTGATGCTGCTGGCCTGCGTTTTCCTCACCGCGATGAGCGTGGTGGGCGACCTGGTCGAATCGCTGGTCAAGCGCAGTGCGGGCGCCAAGGATTCGAGCGGTCTGCTGCCAGGGCACGGCGGCGTGCTTGACCGGGTCGATGCGCTGCTGCCGGCCCTGCCGCTGGCGATGATGCTGGTGTCACTCGTATGACCGCGCAGCGCATCACCGTGCTCGGCTCCACCGGCTCGATCGGCACCAGCACCCTGGACGTGATCGCGCGCCATCCCGAACGTTTTGAAGTGTTCGCGCTCAGCGCCGCGCGCCAGGTCGATGCCCTGCTGGCCCAGTGCGCCAGCCTGCGGCCCCGCTTTGCCGTGATGGCCGCCGAAGACGCCTCGCGCGAGTTGGCCGCGCGCTTGCAGGCCGAGGGCCTGCCCACCCGCGTGCTGAGCGGGCCCGACGCCCTGGAGCGCATCGCGGCCCATGATGAGGTGGACACGGTCATGGCCGCCATCGTCGGCGCGGCTGGCCTGGCGCCCTGCCTGGCGGCCGCACGGGCCGGCAAGCGCCTGCTGCTGGCCAACAAAGAGGCGCTGGTGGTGGGCGGCGAGGTGTTTCTCGACGCCGTGCGCGCGGGCGGCGCCACCTTGCTGCCGATCGACAGCGAGCATTCGGCGATTTTTCAGTCGCTGCCCGAAGACCCGGCCACCTGGGATGCCCGGGTCGAGAAGATCATCCTCACCGCCTCGGGCGGCCCGTTTCGCACCTGGGATGCGGCCCGCCTGCGCGATGTCACCCCCGAGCAGGCCTGCGCGCATCCCAACTGGGTGATGGGACGCAAGATCTCGGTCGACTCGGCCACCATGATGAACAAGGCGCTGGAGGTGATCGAGGCACGCTTTCTGTTCGGCCTGCCGCCCGAGCGGCTGGATGTGGTCATCCACCCGCAAAGCATCATCCACTCGATGGTGCAGTACCGCGACACCTCGGTGGTGGCTCAGCTGGGCACGCCCGACATGCGGGTGCCCATCGCCTATGGCCTGGCCTGGCCCGAGCGCATCGCCTCCGGCGCGCAAGCGCTCGACTTCACCCGGCTGGCCGACATGAGTTTCGAGGCGCTCGACAGCCGAGGCCATCGCGAGCGCTTTCCCGGCATGCAGCTGGCCTGGGACAGCCTGCGCGCCGCCCCAGGCACCACAGCGGTGCTCAACGCGTCCAACGAGGTGGCGGTCGAAGCCTTTCTTGAGCGGCGGATCCGCTTCGACCAGATTCATGCGCTGAACTTGGCAACTTTGTCGGGCGTTGCGGCATCCAACCCGCGCAGCCTGGCCGACCTGCTGGAGCTGGACACCCTTGTCCGGCGGCACGCGCGCCAGGGCATCGATCGCCTGCGCTAGAACCTCATGCTTACCATCGTCGCCTTCATCGTCGCCCTCGGTCTGCTCATCGCCGTGCACGAATGGGGGCACTACCGGGTGGCGGTGGCCTGCGGGGTGCGTGTGCTGCGGTTCTCGGTCGGCTTCGGCCGCCCTATCCTGCGCTGGAAGCCGCGCCGGCAGCGCCCCGGGCAGGACACCGAGTTCGTGATCGGCGCGGTGCCGCTGGGCGGCTTTGTGCGGATGCTCGACGAGCGTGAGGCGCCGGTCGATCCCGCCGAGCGCCACCTGGCCTTCAACACCCAGCCGCTGCGCTCGCGGGCCGCCATCGTCGCCGCCGGCCCCATCGCCAACCTGGTGCTGGCCGTGCTGCTGTACACCTTCGTCAACTGGTGGGGCGTGCTCGAGCCCACCCCCGTGATCGCGACCCCGGTGGCCGGCTCAGTGGCCGACCGCGCGGGCCTGGCCGGTGGCGACCAGGTGCTGGCGGCCGGCTTCAGCGACGACACATTGCAGCCCCTGCGGTCCTTCGAGGAGCTGCGCTGGCTGCTCACCCGCGGCGCACTCGATCAGCGTGACCTGCGCCTGAGGTTGGCGGCGCCGGCTGCCGGTGGTGCGCCGCGTGAGATCTTGTTGCCCCTGTCCGGCATCGACGCCCGGGAGGCCGACGCCGGTCTGTTCCGACGCATCGGCGTGACCGGCCCGTGGACGCAGCCGGTGATCGGCGAACTGGTCAAGGGCGCCGCCGCCGACCGCGAGGGCTTGCGTCCAGGCGACGTGGTGCTGGCGATCGGCGCTCAGCGCATCGTCGACGGCCAGCAGCTGCGCGAGGCCATTCGTGGCCAGGTGCGCGGCGACCAGCCGATGCAGTCCACCTGGCGTGTGCTGCGCGACGGGCGTGAACTGGCATTGGCGGTCACCCCCGACATCGCGTCCGACGGCAACGGCCCGATCGGCCGTATCGGCGCCTATGTCGGCTCGCCGCCCGAGATGGTGACGGTACGGCGCGGGCCGCTCGACGGCCTGTGGAGCGGCGCGGTGCGCACCTGGGAGGTGTCGGTCCTCACCCTCAAGATGATGGGGCGCATGATGATCGGCGAGGCTTCGCTCAAGAACCTGAGCGGTCCCCTGACCATCGCCGACTACGCCGGCAAGTCGGCCAGCCTGGGCCTGACGCAGTACCTGACCTTCCTGGCCCTGATCAGTGTGAGCCTGGGCGTGTTGAACCTGCTGCCGCTGCCTGTCCTGGATGGGGGGCACCTGATGTATTATCTTTGGGAGGCAGTGACCGGCAAGGGCGTCTCCGACGCCTGGATGGAACGCTTGCAGCGGGGGGGTGTGGCGATCCTGCTGGTCATGATGTCGATCGCGCTGTTCAACGACGTGACGCGCCTTTTCGGTTAAACCCGGCGGAGCCGGCCGCGGCAGCCAGACAGCCTGTCACGGACCCAGATCACAATTCATGAAGAAACTAATGAAGCGCGCGCGCGTGCGCACCCTGGCGAGCGTGATCGCGATGACCTTCGCCGTGCAGGCCTGGGCGATCGATCCCTTCAACGTACGCGACATCCGCATCGAGGGCCTGCAGCGCGTCGAACCCGGCACGGTGTTCGCGTCGCTGCCCTTTCGTGTCGGCGACCAGTACAACGACGAGCGGGGTAGCGCCGCCATCCGCGCATTGTTCGCCCTCGGTCTGTTCACCGACGTGCGCCTCGAAGTGCAGGGCGACGTGCTGGTGGTGATCGTCGAAGAACGCCCGACCATCTCCCAGGTGAGCTTCGTGGGCGCGCGCGAGTTCGAGCGCGACGTTCTCACCCGTGCCCTGCGCGACATCGGGCTGGCCGAGGGCCGGCCTTTCGACCGCGCGCTGGCTGACCGCGCCGAGCAGGAACTGCGGCGTCAGTACCTCGGGCGCAGCCTCTATGGCGCCGAGATCGTCACCACCATCGCACCGCTGGAGCGCAACCGGGTCAACGTCACCTTCACCATCAGCGAGGGCGAGCCGGCGCACATTCGCGACATCCGCATCGTCGGCAACCAGGCGTTCACCGAAGGCACGCTGCGCGGCTTGTTCGATCTCGATACCGGCGGCTTCATGAGCTGGTACACCAAGTCCGACCGCTACTCGCGCGTCAAGCTCAACGCCGACCTGGAAGCCCTGCGCTCTTACTATCTGCAGCGCGGCTTTCTCGAGTTCCGCATCGACAGCACACAGGTTGCGATATCGCCAGACAAGCGCGACATCGGCATCACCATCAACATCACCGAAGGCCAGCGTTTCGTGGTCACATCGGTGCGCCTGGAAGGCAACTACCTCGGCAAGGACGACGAGTTCAAGTCGCTGATCACCATCCGTCCCGGCGAGCCGTACAACGCCGATCGCGTGGCCGAGACCACCAAGGCCATCACCGACAACTTCGGCAACTTCGGCTATGCCTTCGCACAGGTCGAGGTCAAGCCCGAGATCGACCGCGAGAACAGCCGTGTGGCGCTGGTGATCTCGTCCGAGCCCTCGCGTCGCGCCTACGTGCGCCGCGTCAACATCTCCGGCAACGACCGCACCCGCGACGAGGTGATCCGCCGTGAGTTCCGCCAGCTCGAGGCCAGCTGGTACGACGGCGAGCGCATCCGCCGCTCACGCGACCGGGTCGACCGGCTCGGCTACTTCCGGGAAGTCAACGTCGAGACCAGCGAAGTGCCCGGCGCACCCGATCAGGTCGACCTGAACGTCAACATCACTGAAAAGCCCACGGGCAGCCTGCAGCTGTCCGCCGGCTTTTCCAGTGCCGACAAGCTGAGTTTCGGTTTCACAATCCGCCAGGAAAACGCGTTCGGCAGCGGCAACTACCTGAGCCTGGACCTCAACACCAGCAAGTACAACAAGGTGATCTCGGTCACCACGGTCGACCCGTACTTCACCCAGGACGGTGTCTCGCGCAGCTTCGACCTGTCCTACCGCAGGTCTCGTCCCTACAACGAGCAGGGCGGCGACTACAGCCTGGCCACCATGGGCGCCGGCGTGCGGTTCGGCGTTCCTTTCAGCGAGGTCGACCGCGTGTTCTTCGGCCTGAGCGCCGAGCGCACCCGGATCGAGCCGGGCACCAACATTCCGGCCGCCTATCTGGCCTATGCCGACCGGTTCGGCTATGCGAGTACAGCCTTGCCCTTCACGCTGGGCTGGACGCGCGACGACCGGGACAGCTCGCTGGTGCCCACCTCCGGGCGCCTGCAGCGCCTGGCGGGCGAGGCGGGTGTGTTCGGCGACGCCCGCTACCTGCGCGGCAGCTACCAGTTCCAGCAGTACATCCCGCTGAGCAAGCAGTACACCCTGGCCTTCAACGGCGAACTCGGCTGGGGCAAGGGCATGGGCGACCGCCCGTTCCCGGTGTTCAAGAATTACTATGCCGGCGGCCTGGGCTCGGTGCGGGGCTTCGAGCAGGGCACGCTGGGCCCGCGCGACGTCACGGGTGCCTCGATCGGCGGCCCCAAGAAGGTCATCCTGAACGGCGAGTTCATCACGCCCTTCCCTGGCGCGGGCAACGACCGCACCTTGCGCCTGTTTGCCTTTGTCGACGCCGGAAACGTGTTCACCGAAAAGCAGGGCTATGAGTTTGGTGAAATCCGCGCGTCCGTGGGCGCGGGGCTCTCCTGGATCTCGCCTGTCGGGCCCCTGCGCCTGGTCTATGCGAACCCGATTCGCAAGATGGCTGGCGATAGAATCCAGAAACTTCAATTCCAGATCGGGACTTCCTTCTAATGTCTTATCTGAGTCGCCAATGGTATGCGGCCTTGCTCGGGCTGGCCGTCACGTGCGCCCCCGCCTTTGCGCAGGAGTTTCGCATCGGCTTCGTGAACACCGATCGCATCTTCCGGGAGGCCAACACCGCCAAGGCCGCTCAGACCAAGCTCGAGCAGGAGTTCGCGCGCCGCGAAAAGGAGCTCAACGACCTGGGCGCAACCATCAAGACCGCCGCCGACCGCTTCGAGCGCGAGGCGCCCACGCTGTCCGAGAGCGTGCGCCAGCAGCGTCAGCGTCAGCTGGTCGACCAGGATCGCGATTTCCAGCGCAAGCGCCGTGAGTTCCAGGAAGACCTCAACGCCCGCAAGAACGAAGAGCTGCAGCAGGTGCTCG
>JAZKDA010000209.1:0-14761 GCA_040387815.1 Pseudomonadota bacterium
AATGAGCGGACGATTATCGCCCGATCGTATGACGACTCAGGCGGCCTGCAGCAGCGGCACCAGGCCGCCGCGCCCGTCGAGCGCGATCAGGTCGTCGCAGCCGCCGACGTGGGTGTCGCCGATGAAGATCTGCGGCACCGTGCGGCGACCGGTGATCTTCATCATCTTGGTCCGCTCGTCGGGTCGGGTGTCAACGCGGATCTCATCGATACGTTCGACGCCCTTGGACTGGAGGATCTGCTTGGCGCGTATGCAGTAAGGGCATACGGCGGTGGTGTACATGGTGACGTTCGGCATTCAGGGGCAACAGCGAAAACAATAAAAATCAGGCCTTCTCGATCGGAAGGTTAGCCTCTTTCCAGCTGCGCAGCCCGCCACGCAGCACTTGGGCCTGCTCATAGCCCAGCTTTTGAGCCGTCGCCAGCGCGCGGTTCGCGCGGGCGCCGCTTGCGCAAACCAGGATGACGGGAACGGCCTTGTTCTTGACCGTCTGGGGCAGACGCTCCTCCAGCTGGCCCAGGGGCACGTTGCGGGCGCCGCCGACGTGGCCGGCGGCGTATTCCTCGGGTTCGCACACATCGACCACCACGCCCTTGTGGCGATTGATCAAGACCACCGCGGCACTGGGCTCGACCCCGCCGCCCGTTCCGCGGCGAAGCACGGGCCACATCAGCATCCCGCCGCTGACCAGGGCCACCATCACCAGCGTCCAGTTATCAATCAGAAATTTCATCTTTTCCTTCAAATGGCCCTAGGGCCTGCGCACACCAGACAACCCGCGATTCTAGAATTGACGGCTTTCCCGCATCTTTTGGCCCAGTTTTTCACCGCCTCGACCTATTTTCGCCATGTACAAACTCGTGCTCGTTCGCCACGGCGAATCCACCTGGAACCTCGCCAACCGCTTCACCGGATGGGTCGATGTCGACCTCACGTCCACCGGCATCGAGCAGGCCAAGAGCGCCGGCCGCCTGTTGCGCAGCGAGGGCTATGACTTCGATCTGTGCCTGACCAGCGTCCTCAAGCGCGCCACCCGCACCCTGTGGCACACCCTGGACGAACTCGACCGCACCTGGTTGCCGGTGGTGCATTCGTGGCGGCTGAACGAGCGCCATTACGGCGGCCTGCAAGGCCTGAACAAGGCGGAAACCGCCCGGCAGTACGGCGACGAGCAGGTCCTGGTGTGGCGCCGCAGCTACGACGTGCCGCCGCCCCCGCTGGAGCGCACCGACCCGCGCTGGGAAGGCGGCGACCGCCGCTACGCCGGCATCGACGTGCCGCTGACCGAGTGCCTCAAGGACACCGTGGCCCGTGTGCTGCCATTTTGGAACGAGGTCATGGCCCCCGCCATCCGCTCGGGCCAGCGGGTGCTGGTGTCGGCCCACGGCAATTCCATGCGCGCCCTGGTCAAGTACCTCGACGGTGTCTCCGACGCCGACATCGTGAACCTGAACATTCCCAACGGCATCCCCCTGGTGTACGAACTGGACGCCAATCTCAACCCGATCCGAAACTACTACCTGGGCGACGCCGAAGCCGCCGCCAAGGCGGCCGCCGCCGTGGCCAACCAGGGCAAGGGCTGAAACCGCCCCTGTGCCAGCGCGGGCCGGTCTTTTTTCGCGGCCGGGCGACGCCGGCCGGAACCTGCGCGTCATGGATGTGTCTTATCGGCGGCACGGGTGTATATTGAAAAATCGCGAGACTAAGAGCATTGCCATGAGCCAGAAACTGAAGATTGCCGGCTGGATCTCCGTCGGCGCGCTCGCCGGAGCGCTGACCACCGTCTCATTGCAGACGGTCGCACGCGCCTCCCTGGCTCCCCTGCCCCTGGAGGAGTTGCAGCAGCTCGCCGCCGTGTTCGGCATGGTCAAGAGCGACTATGTCGAGCCGGTCGACGAGAAAAAGCTGATCAGCGACGCCATCTCCGGCATGGTGGCCAGCCTCGACCCTCACTCGCAGTACTTCGACAAGAAGTCCTACAAGGAATTCCGCGAGGGCACCTCCGGCCGCTTCGTCGGTGTGGGCATCGAGATCACCCAGGAAGACGGGCTGGTCAAGGTGGTTTCCCCCATCGAAGGCTCACCTGCTTTTCGCGCCGGCCTCAAGCCCGGCGACCTCATCACCAAGATCGACGAGACCGCCGTGCGCGGCCTGGCTCTGTCCGAGGCGGTCGCGCGCATCCGCGGCGCGCCGCAGACCAAGGTCATGTTCACGATCTTCCGCAAGGACGAGAACCGCAGCTTCCCGGTCACCATCACCCGCGAGGAAATCAAGACCGTGTCGGTCTCCGGCCGGGTGATCGAGCCGGGTTACGGCTGGATCCGCCTGTCGCAGTTCCAGGAGCGCACGGTGGACGACTTCGTGCGCAAGGTCGATGAGCTTTACAAGGCCGACCCCAACCTCAAGGGCCTGGTGCTCGACCTGCGCAACGACCCAGGCGGCCTGCTCGATGCCGCCGTGGCGATTTCGGCGGCCTTCCTGCCCGAGGGCGTGCCGGTGGTGTCCACCAACGGCCAGCTGGCCGAAAGCAAGTTTGTCTACAAGGCGTCGCCCGAGTTCTACCAGCGCCGCTCCAACCCCGACCCGCTGCGCCGGCTGCCAGCCGCGCTCAAGACGGTGCCGCTGGTGGTGCTGGTCAATGAAGGCTCGGCGTCGGCCAGCGAAATCGTGGCCGGCGCGCTGCAAGACCACAAGCGGGCCACGGTCATGGGCAGCCAGACCTTCGGCAAGGGCTCGGTGCAGACCGTGCGCGCGCTCGGCCCCGACACCGGCCTGAAACTGACCACCGCGCGCTACTACACGCCCAGCGGCAAGTCCATCCAGGCGCGCGGCATCGTGCCCGACGTGCTGATCGACGAGAGCGAGGAAGGCAACCTGTTTTCCCTGCTGCGCACCCGCGAGGCCGACCTGAACAAGCACCTCAACAGCGGTCAGGCCGCCGAAGCGGTTGATCCGGTGCGCCAGCGCGCCCGCGAGGAAGCCGTCCGCCGCGCCGAGGAAGAGTCCCGCAAGCCCGCCGCGGAACGCGCCAACCGCACTCCCGAGTTCGGCAACCTGCAAAAGGACTTCCAGCTCAACCAGGCACTCAATCAGCTGCGCGGGCGGCCGGTGCTGGTCTCCAAGACTCAGGTGATCGAGAACAAGCAGGAGAAGAAGGAAAACTGATCCTTCGCCCCGCCCACCCACAAAGCCGGCCTCGCCGGCTTTTTCATTTCTAATCGCGGCATGACCGACGACGACCTGCTGCGCTATTCCCGTCACATCCTGCTCGAGGAAATCGGCGTCGAGGGGCAGGAGCGGCTGGCGCGCTCAAAGGCGCTGGTCATCGGCGCCGGCGGCCTGGGCTCGCCGGTGGCACTGTACCTGGGCAGCGCCGGCCTGGGCGAGATCACCCTGGTGGACGCCGACACGGTCGATGTCACCAACCTGCAGCGCCAGATCGCCCATTCGATGGACCGGGTGGGCCAGCCCAAGGTGGAATCGGCCCGCGCCGCCATCCACGCCATCAACCCGGGGGTCCGGGTGCGCACGGTGCCCCAGCGCGCCGATGCCGCCCTGCTGGACGATCTGGTGCCCGGCATGGACCTGGTGCTGGACTGCTGCGACAACTTCGCCACGCGCCAGGCGGTCAACGCCTCCTGCGTGCGGCATCGGGTGCCGCTGGTGTCGGGCTCGGCCATCCGCTTTGACGGGCAGGTGGCGGTGTTCGATCCGCGCGATCCCACATCGCCCTGTTACGCCTGCCTGTTTCCGCCCGATCCGCCGCCCGAGGAGACGCGCTGCGCAACCATGGGCGTGCTCGCGCCGCTGGTGGGCGTCATCGGCAGCCTGCAGGCGGTCGAGGCGATCAAGCTGCTGTCGGGTGCCGGACGGCCGCTCACGGGCCGGCTCATGATGATCGGGGCGCTTTCGATGGAGTGGACGTCGATCGGGATCCGCCGGGCGCCACAGTGTCCGGTCTGCGGCGGCGCCGAGGGTCCGCACGAGCGTTGAGCTCAACCTCAGCCGCTGGCATACTGGCCCGACACACACCAGGGAGCCGATGGGTCGGTTGCCGGTGCGGCAGCGCCCATGGAGACTCTTCGCATGACCGCCTCAGTGCCCGATCCCGTTGCAGCGCGGCCCGACGCCCCGGCAGCGCTCAACCTGAGCCTTGCGCCGGTTCATGCGCCCGCCCCACCCTCAGACCAGCCTTCCCCCCAGCAGCGCGCCGCGGTGCTGGCCCTGATGGCGCATGTCCAGGGCGCGCAACCTGGCGCCGCCGGCATCGCGCCAGATGCCCAGCAGGTCGAGCGGCTCTTGAAGGCTCGGCCCGCGCAACGCCTGTTCACCGCCGAAGCCTTCGGCGACGCCCTGGCTGCCGAGCTGGAGACGCTGGCCCCGGGCGAGCTTCGCGGCTATGTCCTGGCCACTGACAACCACACCATCGCCCTGTCGCTCCAGCACACGCGGCGCAGGGCCGGCCAGCGGCATCCCAGCGCCTGGCGTATCCACCTGCACGATCCCGACCGCAAACCGGCCCATCGCCAGCGCATCGTGTGCGAGCCGCAGCGCCTGCGCGGGGCGCGCTGGCGCTCGCTGCATGCCTGGTTCAAGACCGGGTGCGCGCCCTATTTCGACGCCTCCCCCGAGATCGCCACCCTGCGCAGCTGGGACGCACCGGCCGCACCCGTCGCGCCGCACCTGCACGGTTTCGACAAGGCCGCGGCGCTGCGGCCGGCCTTCTTGCGGGCGGTGATGCTCGCCGGCGACGCCTCACAGGTTCGCGCCGCGATCGCGCAGGGCCTGGCGCAACTTCCCGGCGAATCGCCGGCGCTGCTCGATTTTCTGCAGGGGCGCAATGGCGACGGATCCGCCCTGGGCCTGGCCATGGCCCAGGGCCGCACCGACACCGTGACCGCCTTTGTCGCCGCCGTCGGTGGGGCCCGCGACGAGCAGCTGCGTGAGGCATCGCGCCACCTCCTGCTGCGGGGCGCCTACGGCCGGCTGCAAGGTCGTACCCCGGCCCTGGACGCCGGCACCGCCCGCCTCAGCCCCGCGGGTGCCATTGCCTATGTGCGCGCGGTCCTGGCCCTGCCGCGCACCGCGATCAGCGACGACCACCGCGCCGACTTGGCGGCCGCGCAACCGACCGAAGGGGTTCCCCTGCTGCACACGCTGTGCGCGCGGGCCCCGTCGACCAGCGAGGGCATCGCGCCCGAGCATGAAGTCTTGTACGGCATCGCGCGGGCGATCGCCGAATCGGCCGCGCTCACACCGCGCCACAAGCAGGCGCTGCTGGCCGCGAAGGTGTCCAAGGGCTGGTTGTCCAGCCAGACCGCCACCCGCGCGGCACTGGACAACGGGCATGTGCACGCGGCCGCGGCCATGGTCTGCGCGGTGATCGAAGCCAGTGGCGACCTCGCCGCCAAGAAAGCACTGGTCGCCAGCATGGGCACGCCGCCGGGCGAGGTGCTGCGGGCCCTGAACCATTTGTCCGAGGTGCAAAAGGTGCGCGGCCAGTGGAAGGACCGCATCGAAAACGCGATCGGCGGCGCCGGCGCGGCGCCCCAGCCGGCCACGCCAGGCACGGTGCAACGCCGGTAGTGCGAGCCGAGGCAGACCTCTTGAGTACGCGTACTTAAACGCTCATACTGGCAAAAAATGTAGAAATTCAGGGAGTCTCGATGGTTGGCCAGAGTGCCTGCCGGGAGGTTCTCGAATGTTCATCACCTCAGCGGCCCGTGGCCACGGCGGCGCTGCCTCCGACCGGATGGCAGCCGGCGCCTTCGCCGACCAGACGCCCACCGGCTCGCCCGCGCAAGCGCCACCGCAAAAAGCAACCGAGCCGCGCCAGGCCCTGCTGCAGGCGCTCGGCGACGGTTTGGCCGGCCAGGACGCGGCCGTTCTGGCCGACACCCTGTTGGACTGCGTCACAGACGGTCATCTTGACCTGACGCCGACAGCCCACGACCTTCGGACCGGTTCGCCCCTGGCGCGGCTGGCCGACCGTCTGGGGGACATGCCGTTGCCGGCCTGGCAAGCCCTGGCCGATCACGCGGCGGGCACCGGCCGGCCGCTCACTGGCGTCTCGCTGCGAGCGCCGGCCGCGGTGCAAGACCTGGCCGCGGTGGTCAGGGGCCTGAACGCCCTGACCGAACTCGGTGAACTGCGGATCTCGCCCAGCCGCAGCAGCGACGAACTCGACCTGCACCTGCTGGCCCACGCGCCCGCGCAATTGACCGTGCGCCTGGCCTGCACCCGGCCCGGCGCATGGCAGTTGCAGTTGCCCCCGGGCATGGCCTGCACGCTGGAGCAGGGGACGCAGGGCCTGCAAAACCCGGGGCCGGCGACCGTCCGCTACGTGAACGCCGCCGGCATCGAGACGCAGACACGGCACAAGCTGGACGAGTTTCTCTACTACCGCAACGACAAGGCCGCATCGTCTTCGGCGCAGTTCCAGGTGGGCGCGCAAGGCCAAGGCCGCAGCATGGACATCCAGCTCAACGGGGTGGCCCATTTCGATTCCAAGGCAGCCGAGCGGGCCGCGCTGACCCACAACGCCATCGTCTGCCGCCACTTGGTGGCTCACCACCTCACCAACGAGAGCCGGCGCTCGGGAGGCCATACCAGCTTCGACGACTTCAAGAGCATTGACGCGATCCAGGCCGCCGTGTCGGCCGAAACGGAAGCCCTCGCCTGGAAGATGCTCAGCGGGCCAGCTGCGCACGTCTTTCAAAGCAGCGGCTTTTCCCGGGCCCTGCATGCCGAGCTGCGCACCATGAAGCCGGGCGAAGAGCGGCGCTTCGTGCTGGGCACCGACCTGCACGCCATGTCCGTCACCCTGCGGGCGAAAAAGCGTGAGGGTGCGGGCCAGGGCACAGCCTTTGTGGTTCGCCTCTATGACCCCAACCGCACCGCCACCCACTTGCGGTTGGCGCTGTCGCACCCCGACCGCATTTTGCAGCCGCGCTATGCGTCACTGCAGGACTGGATCGGGCCGCAGTGCGCCAGCTATTTCAAGGAGCAACCCGAAACCGCCCGGCTCTACCGCTGGGACCGCCTCGAGCCTTCGACCACGCCCCACGGCGCGCCGGCGCCCAAGGTGGACGACAAGATCCAGCGCCTGCGCGAGCGCGACGAAAAGGGCTATACCGCGATCCACTCCGCGCTGCGGGCCGGGCAGGCGGATCAGGTCACGGCGATGGTGCGCGCGTTGGGGGAGATGCCCTCGCCCATCAGCCAGTTCGAGCGCTTCACGCTGCTGCGCGCGGCCTTCCGGCAGCCCGATGGGGCGGTGCCGGCGATGGGCGCGGATATTGTCTCGCGTCAGCCGGACGCCGCCATCGCCTACATCGAGGCCGTGCTGGCGCTGCCGCGCGAATGCCTGACGGTGGAACACCGCATGCAATTGCTGGAAGCACGCGTGGGCGCCGACGGACCGCCCTTGATCCACGCGCTGTGCGCCCGCCCACCCACCGAGTCGGGCGGCGGCTTGCCGCCCGAGCACGAAGCGCTCTACCGGCTTGCCATGGCGGTCGCCGGCAGCGACAAGCTGCTGCCGCGGCAAAAAGCCGGTCTGCTCACATCGGTCGCGGGCTCGGGATTCTTCGGCCGCAAGACGGCCGTCGACGCCGCCATGGGCCGCAAGGACGCCCGCGCTGTCGCGGCGCTCATGGCCGGGATCCTGAAAAGCTCGGCCAGGGCGGACGAGAGGAAGCAGATCCTGGCCGCGCTCAAGATGGCGCCGGCCAGCGTGTTGAAAAAACTGGACCAAGGGCCTGAGGCATTGGGCGTGTCCTGCCGGGTGGCACACACCCTGCTGACGCGGGCGCTCCAGCAAGCCGATGGCAAGGGCCAGTGACGGCCCTGGGTTCAATCGATCAACTTGTTCTTCAGCGCGTAGTAGGTGAGGTCGCTGTTCGAGGCCAGCGACATCTTTTCCATCAGCCGCGTGCGGTAGGTGCTCACGGTCTTGACCGACAACGACAGCGCCTTGGCGATGTCGCCTGCCGTCTCGCCCTTGGCCAGCTTGAGAAACACCTGGAACTCGCGCTCGGACAGCTGCTCGTGCGGCGCTCCGCCCTCTTTACGGTTGAGCTGCTGCGCCAGCAATTCGGCGACGGACGGCGAGATGTAGCGGCGGCCCAGCGAGATGGTGCGGATCGCGTTGACGATCTCCATCGGCTCGCATTCCTTGTTGAGGTAGCCGCTCGCGCCCTGACGGATCAGGTTCATCGCGTAGTGCTCCTCCGGGTAACCCGACAGGATCAGGATGCCGACGTCCGGCGCCTTGGCGCGGATCATGCCCAGGGCATCGATGCCGCTCTGGCCGGGCATGGACAGGTCCATGACCAGCACGTCCAGGTCGGTGGTGCGCACGAGATCGATGGCCTCTCGGCCGCTCGCGGCTTCGCCGACCACTCTCAGATCCACCTGTTCTGAAAAGAACTGCTTCAGGCCGGACCTGACGATGGCGTGGTCATCCACAATGCCAACTTTGATCATGTCTTTTCTCTTTCCTCGTCTGCTGCCCGGGGTATCACAACGTCATCAGGGGCAGACTGCTTCTTGAACATGACGAGTCTTCATTCTATGCACATCATGTGCCGCGTGGAGCCGTTGCGATGAACCGATCACCATTCGGGGCCGTGTTGAGCCTTGTTTTGGCGCTGGTAGCGGTTTTCTCGCTCATCGGCATCAACGAACTCGGGTTCCAGCGGTCGAGCACGGCACTGTCGGGCATCACGCAGTCTGTCCAGGCACGCGCCGCTCTCCATCAGCTGCGCCAGCAGGTCCTGAGCGCCGAAACCGGCTCGCGCGGCTTTTTGCTGACCGGTGAGCCACGCTATCTGAAACCCTACGACCAGGTTCTTGGCCAGATCGACCAGACCTTGGAACAGTTGCGCGCCTTCTATCAGGATGATCCGGTTTCGCAGGAGGCGCTGGCGCAGGTGAGCCATGAAGTTCAGCGCAAGCTGGCGGAAATGGCCTTGTCGGTGCGCCTGCGTCAGCAGGGCAACGACGACGCCTGGAAATTCGTGGTGATGAGCGACATCGGCGTGGAGCATATGGAGGCAATCCAGCGCAGCGTGGATGCCCTCATCACCATCACCAGCCGCCGCATCGACGACGCCAGCGACCAGGTGCGCCGCTCGCTGCTTCTGGCACGCGTCGGCATCGCCGCCGTCGCCGTCGTGGCGCTTCTGGCTTTTTGCATGTACCTGCGCCAGACCCGTGCGCTCAAGGCCGCCGACGTGCGCCAACAGGCTGCGCTCCAGAAGGAGCGCGACATGCTTGAAACCCAGGTGCGCGAGCGCACCGCGTCGCTCGCCGAACTGGCCACCCATCTGCAGCAAGTGCGCGAGCATGAGCGCGGCCACCTCGCGCGCGAACTGCACGACGAGCTCGGCGCGCTGCTCACCGCCGCCAAGCTCGATGTCGCGCGGCTCAAGTCGCGCGTGGCCACGGCCGCGCCCGAGGTGGCCGAGCGCCTGCAGCACCTGAACGACACGCTCAACAGCGGCATCGCGCTCAAGCGCCGCATCATCGAAGACCTGCGCCCCTCCTCGCTGGCCAACCTGGGCCTGTCGGCCTCGCTGGAGATTCTGGCGCGCGAGTTCTCCGACCAGAGCGGGGTGGAAACCGCCACCACCCTGGATCCGGTGCACCTGGACGAGGCCGGCCAGCTCACCGTCTACCGGCTGGTGCAGGAATCGCTGACCAATGTCACCAAGTATGCGCAGGCGCGGCAGGTGGAGATCAGCGTCAATGCCTATCCCACGGTGGTTGAAGTGTCCGTGCGCGACGACGGCAAGGGATTCGACACGGCAAAGATGCGCCCTTCGACCCATGGCCTGGCGGGCATGCGCCACCGCGTCGAAGCAGCCGGCGGCAAGTTCACGGTCACTTCCCAACCGGGGCTGGGCACCCGCGTGTGGGCCATGCTGCCGCAACGCACGCGCTCCAGCGCGCCGCAGGCCCGGCCAAGCGCCTGACGCGGCAAGCCCCACCGCGGCGGTCGGTGGCCTCCTACAGGGGCGCGACCACGTTGACGACAAGGACACACGCCGGGCACTGATCGGCGCCCGCTGACCTTGCACCGTACCCTGCTTGGGAGTTCCGGACACCTCACCCCCACACCCTGCGTCCAAGAGCCGCATCAACACCCGACGAGAGGACTTCGCCATGTTCCACCGCAGCAACCGCCCTGATGCCGGCGCCACCTCTGTCCGCCCCCTTGCGGACGAAGCCATCGCCACCGGAGTCCATGCCCTGGACAGCACCCGCGAGTTCGCCGCCCAGGCGCTGGAGCGCGCAGCCGAAAAAATGCGCGATCTGCGCTATGGGGTCGCGGACACAGCCAGCGCGGCGCAGCGCCAGGTGGGCCGCTATGCGAGCGCCACCCGCCATTACGTGGCCGAGCAGCCCGTGCGGTCGGCCGTGATCGCCGCCGGTGTCGGCGCCTTGGTGGCCGCCGCCATCCTGCTCGCCCGCCGCCAGCGCGGCAACCGGTTCTGAGCCCGCAGGCCAAGCGTCCATGTTCCACCCGATCTTCTCCGTCCTGGTACGCAAGCCCGAACTGGTGATGGCCCATCTGGCCGCCTACGCCGGCCTGATACGCGACGAAGCATCCACGGTCGGGTCACAGGTGATCGGGTGCGCGGTAGCGGCGGCTGTGGCCGTCGTCGGCGCCCTGGTGTTTCTGGTGCTCGCGGGCGTGGCGTTGATGCTCGGCGCGATGCAGCAGCAGTTTCATTGGGCGCTGATCGCCGTGCCGGCAGTGCCGCTGGTGGTGGCCGTTGCCGCCGGCCTGATGGCGCTGCGAAAAGTGCCGCAGCGCGCCTTCAGCGAATTGCGTTCGCAGCTGGACACCGACGCGCAGACACTGCGCACCCTGGGCGCGCAGCCCTGAAAGCGCAGGCCATGACGCACAGCGAAACCCCCAACGACAGCAAGCAACGGCTGGAGCGGACCCGTCAGGCGATCGTCGCGCACATCCAGGAAAAGAAGGATCGCCGCACGACAGTGCGCGACAGGCTGCGCAAGGCCTTCAGCATGGACCGATCAGGCCGCGACGCCACGCCCGGCGCCGCCGACCCAAGCCGGCAGTGGCGCGTACGGCTCGCCCGGATGACTGAAACCGCTCGCGACTATTGGCAGGAGCATCCGGCGCACTTCGCGCTGGAAATGGCCACACCCGGTTTGAAGCGGTTTGCGCAACGTCGGCCCGTGACCTTCCTGGCGTTGTCGGCTGCGGCGGGCGCGCTGATCTTCGTGGCCCGCCCCTGGCGCATGATCTCGATCACCGGACTGGCCGTGGCAGCGCTGCGCTCGCGGCGCCTGTCTGGCGCGCTGATGTCCGCCGTCTATGGCCAGCCCCGAGGCCGGCCACCCCACTGATGAGTACGCCGTCGGCGGTGAGCGATGCGGCCGCCGGCGCGTCTTTTTCGAGTCTTCCACGCATCCATCCAACGAAAAGGGAACTACCATGAACAATATCCGCACACTCCTCGTCGCCGCCATGACCGGCCTGGCCCTCGTCACCACTGGCTGCGCAGTCATGCGCGGCCAGAGCACCGCCGGCGCCTATGTCGACGACGCCGCCATCACCACCAAGGTCAAGGCCAAGCTGCTGGAAGACAAGACCACCGGCGGCCTGTCCATCGGTGTCGAGACGCTCAATGGCACAGTACAGCTTTCGGGCTTTGCCAAGTCGTCGCAGGAGCGCGCTCATGCCGAGGCATTGGCGCGTGACACCGCGGGTGTGACGCAGGTGCGCAACAGCATCGTCGTACGCCCGTAAGATGACCCCAGGGGGTCAAAAGGACCGATGAGAATCTTCCGATGTGATCACTGCGGCAACGCGCTCTACTTCGAGAACGTCACTTGCCTGCGGTGCGGCAGCCTTCTCGCATTTCTTGCCGACCGAATGGATCTATGCGCCATCGAACCCGATGGCGACGTAGATCTGGGCCTGTACCGGCGAAAGTCGGGGCCGTCACCGCGCGGCCGTCAGGTGCCGCTGTGGCGCCTGTGCAGCAATCACGCCCCGGTCCAGTCGTGCAATTTCGCCGTGCCGGCGCACGACCCCAACCCGCTATGCGTTTCGTGCCGCCTGACGCGGATACTGCCGGACCTGTCCGTGCCCGGCAACGTCCAGCGCTGGTGCACCATCGAAGCGGCCAAACGCAGACTGTTTTTCAACCTGGCACGCCTAGGCCTGGTCCACACGGATCCGCCGGCTGGCGCCGCCCAGGGACCCATCTTCGAGTTCAAGGCCGACCAGCCCGGCGACAAGGTGGTCACCGGCCACTTCAACGGCGTCATCACCTTGAACGTGTCCGAGGCCGACGACGAGGAGCGCCTGCGCCACCGCGTCGCGCTGCACGAAACCTACCGCACCCTGCTGGGCCACCTGCGCCATGAGTCGGGCCATTACTACTGGGACCGGCTGATCGACCGCACTGGCCGCCATGAGGACTTTCGCCGATTCTTCGGGGACGAGCGGGCCGACTACGGCTTGGCCTTGCAGCAGCACTACAACAACGGCGCGCCCGCCGGCTGGCAGGACCACTGGGTCAGCGCCTATGCCGCCTCGCATCCCTGGGAGGACTGGGCCGAGACCTGGGCGCATTACCTGCACATGGTCGACCTGCTGGAGACGGCGGCCTCGTTTCGCACCCGGATGGTGGTGCCCGGCCCGGGCCCCGGCGCCCAGGCGGCCGAGGCGGTGGACGACCCCTTTGCCGGCGGCATGGACGATTTCGGTGAGCTGGTGAGCCAGTGGCGGCCGCTGACCCTGCTGGTCAACAGCCTCAACCGCAGCCTGGGCCACGAGGATGCCTACCCGTTCGCGCTGAGCACCGGCGCGCTGGACAAGCTGCGCTTCGTCCATGACGCGATCCACCGGCACCCCGGCGCCGCCCTGGACGAAATGGCCCTGGCCGCTGGCGGGTCGGACAGTACATTCGTCGGTTCGACTTGATGTTTGTCATTTGACCGGCGCGGCGGCCGGCTAAGCTGCATCGCAAGATGCGCACACCCTGGTCCCTCACCGCCAAGATGGTCGCCACCGGCGCGACCTTCCTGGCGCTCGCGCTGCTGTCGATCGGCCTGACCCTGTGGGTCAGCTGGCAGCTCGAGGGAGGCGCCGCCGCCGTCAATGAGGCGGGGCGCCTGCGCATGCTGACCTACCGCATGGCCCTGGCGATCGACCAGCCGCCTGTGCCGTCGCCGGTGCGCGAGATGGCCGACAGCTTCGATGTCAGCCTGGCCCTGCTGAGCCAGGGGGATCCCTCGCGGCCGCTGTTCGTGCCTTGGTCCAGGGCCACCCGGGCGCGCTTTGCCGAGGTCCGCAGCGAATGGGGCGCGCTCAAGGCGGGCTGGCTGGCCGGTCCGCCGCCCTCGGCCTCCCAGGTTCCAGTGGCCGACGCCTTCGTGGCGCGGGTCGATGCCTTCGTCGGCGCCATCGAGACCGAATTGGCCCGCTGGACTTCCATGCTGCACGCGGTGCAGTTGACGCTGATGGCGCTGGCCCTGTTTTGCGCGGTGGCCGTGCTCTATGCGGGCTACCTCCTGGTGCTCAACCCGGTGGCACGGCTGCAGCGCGGGGTGACCGCACTGCGTGCCAAGGACCTGTCGGCCCGCGTCGAGGTGGACCGCCTGGACGAATTCGGCGAGTTGTCGCAGGGTTTCAACGAAATGGCCGCGAGCCTGCAGTCGCTCTACGCCGGTCTGGAGGAACGGGTACGCCACAAGACCGCGCAGCTGGAGATCGAGCGCCAGCGCCTGGCCCACCTGTACCAGGTGAGCACCCTCACCGCCCGCGCCACGCAGCTCGACGAGCTCGCGCAGGGGTTCGCGCGCGAGGTGCGCCTGATCACCGGCGCCGACGCGGTGGCCGTGCGCTGGTCCGACGAGGCCAATCGCCGCTACGTCATGCTGGCCGGCGAGAACCTGCCGCCGCAGATCGCCCAGGGTGAAGACTGCGTCGATTCGGGCGACTGCCACTGCGGACAGCCCCGCGAGAACGCCCGCACGCGGGTCATTCCGATCCGATCGGACACGCCCTCGGCCCTCGGCCACTGCGAACGCAGCGGCTTTCGCACGCTGGTCACCGTGCCGGTGCTGCAGCGAGAGCGGCTGCTGGGTGAGGTCAACCTGTTCTTCCGCCGCGACATCACCCTGCCGCCGCAGGACCGAGAGCTGCTGGACATTCTGGTGAGCCACCTGGCCGGCGCCATGGAAGGGCTGCGGCTGGCCGCCCTGGAGCGCGAACAGGCGGTCGGCCAGGAGCGCGGTCTGATCGCGCGCGAGCTGCACGACTCGATCGCGCAATCGCTGATCTTCCTGAAGATCCAGGTGCAGCTGCTGCGCGAGGCCATGGGCCGCGGCGACCTGCAAGCGGCCGCGCCGATCGTGGCCGAGCTGGACACCGGGGTGCGCGAGAGCTACGCCGACGTGCGCGAGCTGCTGCTGCACTTTCGCACCCGCACCAGCGAGGAAAGCATCGAGCCTGCCCTGCGCACCACCTTGTCGAAGTTCGAGCACCAGACCGGCCTGCCCACGCACCTGCGCTTCGACGCGCGGGGCATCCCCCTGCCGGCCGACGTGCAGGTGCAGGTGCTGCACATCATCCAGGAAGCCCTGTCCAATGTGCGCAAGCATGCCCGCGCCAAGGAGGTCTCGCTCGATGTGCGTTCCAGCCCCCACTGGCGCTTCGAGGTGCGCGACACCGGCCAGGGTTTCGATCCGGCTGCGGCCGCCGAGCCGGGCGAGA
>JAZKDA010000210.1:0-4611 GCA_040387815.1 Pseudomonadota bacterium
GGCTGCACGCCTTCGGGCACCGGCGGCAGATGCTTGCCGGCCTCGGGGCGCCAGGTGCCGTCGTAGCGGGGCTTTTGCTTGTCGGCCATCTGCCGCTCGCGCAGGGCGTCGAGCTCGGCCACGCTCATGTAGCAGGGGTAGACGAGGTCTTGCGCCTTCATCTGGGCCAGGACTTCGCGGTAGCGGTCCATGCGCTGCATCTGGTAGAACGGGCCCTCGTCGTGGTCCAGGCCCAGCCACTTCATGCTGTCGATGATGACGTCGACCGCGGCCTGCGAGCTGCGCTCGAGGTCGGTGTCTTCGATGCGCAGGATGAAATCACCGCCCTGCGATCGGGCAAAGGCCCAGGGGTACAGGGCCGAGCGGATGTTGCCCAGGTGGATGAAGCCGGTGGGCGACGGTGCGAATCGGGTGCGGACGCGTTCGGTCATGAAGAAACTTGCGACAGGCCACGCAGGATGTCGGCCTGGATATCGTCGGGGTGTTCCAGCCCCACGGCCACGCGGATCAGGCCCTGGCCGATGCCGGCGGCCTGGCGCTGCGCCTCGGTCAGGCGGCCATGCGAGGTGGTGGCGGGGTGGGCCACAATGGTCTTGGTGTCGCCCAGGTTGGTGGCGATGGACAGCAACTGCAGGCTGTCGATCACACGAAAGGCGTTGGCGCGCAGCTGCTCGGGCGAACCGCCTTTCACATCGAAGGAGATGACCGCGCCGCCCACGCCCGACTGCTGTCGCATGGCCAGCTCGTGCTGCGGATGCGAAGGCAGGCCCGGGTAGTAGACACGGGCCACCTGCGGCTGGGCCTCCAGCCACTTGGCCACCGTCAGCGCGCGGGCCGACTGCGCCTCCATGCGGATGGCCAGGGTCTCCATGCCCTTGAGCACCACCCAGGCGTTGAAGGGCGCCAGCACCATGCCGGCGGTGCGAACGATGGGGCCGAACACGTCCACGATGTACTTGTTCGGCCCGCAGATCGCGCCGGCCATCACGCGGCCCTGGCCGTCGAGGTACTTGGTGCCCGAATGGATGATGAGGTCTGCGCCCATCTCGGCCGGGCGTTGCAGCGCCGGCGAGCAAAAGCAGTTGTCCACCGCCAGCAGCGCACCCACGCCATGGGCGATGTCAGCCAGCGCGCGGATGTCGCACACCTCGGTCAGCGGGTTGGTGGGGGTCTCGGCGAACAGCAGCCTGGTGGTGGGCTTGACCGCGGCGCGCCACTCGGCCAAATCGGTCTGCGAGACAAAGCTGGTCTCGACGCCGAACTTGCCGAATTCCTTGGCGAACAGGTTGAGCGTGGAGCCGAACACCGAGCGCGAGCACACCACATGGTCGCCGGCGCGCAGCAGGCCCATGCACATCATGAGGATGGCGGCCATGCCGCTGGAGGCGCCAATCGCGCCCTCGGTGCCCTCGAGCGCCGCCAGGCGCTGCTCGAAGGCGGTGACTGTGGGGTTGGAGGTACGCGCGTAGGTGTAGCCCTGGCCCGAGGCAAAGCGATCGGCCGAGGTCTGCGCGTCGGGCTGCACGAATCCGCTGGTGAGGTACAGCGCCTCGGAGTGTTCGCCGTATTGGCTGCGCTCGATGCCGGTGCGCACGGCCAGGGTGTCGCGGTGCAGGCCCGGCGGCAACTTCTGAGTGGCCATCCTCAACCCTCCATGGCGTTGGGCAAGGCCAGGCGCGAGGTGTCCTGCTCGCCTTGCGGCTCTTCCTCGGCGATGCGCGCCTCGTTCATGCGGGCGATGTCGTCGGCGCCGATGTCGCCGGTGACGTAGATGCCGTCGAAACAGGAGGCGTCGAAGCCGTCGAGCTTGGGGTTGAGCGACCCGATCGCGCGCTTCATGCCCTCGACGTCCTGGTAGATCAGCGCGTCGCAGCCGATGATCTGGCGCACTTCCTCGACGGTGCGGCCGGCCGCCACCAGCTCTTGCGCGGTGGGCATGTCGATGCCGTAGACGTTGGGAAAGCGCACCGGCGGCGCGGCGCTGGCCAGGTACACCTTGCGGGCACCGGCGTCGCGCGCCATCTGCACGATCTCGCGGCTGGTGGTGCCGCGCACGATGGAGTCGTCCACCAGCAGCACGTTGCGGCCCTTGAACTCGCTGCCGATCACGTTGAGCTTCTGGCGCACCGACTTCTTGCGCACACCCTGGCCCGGCATGATGAAGGTGCGGCCCACGTAGCGGTTCTTGACGAAGCCCTCGCGGTAGGGAATGCCCAGCAGGTGCGCCAGCTGCGTGGCGCTGGGGCGGCTGGACTCGGGGATGGGGATGATGACGTCGATGTCGCTGGGCGGCACGGTGGACACCACCCGCTTGGCCAGCGCCTCGCCCAGGTTCAGGCGTGCCTGGTAGACCGAGATCTCGTCGAGCACCGAGTCCGGCCGCGCCAGGTAGATGTATTCGAAGATGCAGGGGTACAGCTTGGGGTTGTCGGCGCACTGTTTGGAATGCACCTGGCCCTGCAGGTCGATGAACACGGCCTCGCCGGGCGCGACATGGCGCTCGAACACATGGCCCGTGCCTTCCAGGGTCACGGTCTCGCTGGCCACCATGACCGTGCCATCCTTGGCGCGGCCCAGCGACAGGGGGCGAATGCCGTACGGGTCGCGGAAGGCGAGCACGCCGTAGCCGGCGATGAGCGCGATGACGGCATACGAACCGCGCACGCGGCGGTGCACGTTGGCAACGGCGGCAAACACGTCAGCCGGCTGCAACTGGTTGCCGCGGGTGGCGCGGTCGAGCTCGTGGGCGAACACGTTGAGCAGCACCTCGGTGTCGCTCTCGGTGTTGATGTGCCGGTGGTCGGTGGAAAACAGCTCGGACTTGAGCGCCTGCGCGTTGGTGAGGTTGCCGTTGTGCACCAGCACGATGCCGTAGGGCGCGTTCACGTAGAAGGGCTGCGCCTCTTCTTCGCTGTAGGCGTTGCCCGCGGTGGGGTAACGCACCTGGCCCAGGCCCACGCTGCCCGGCAGCGCCCGCATGTTGCGCGTGCGAAAGACGTCACGCACCATGCCCTTGGCCTTGTGCATGAAGAACTTGTGGCCCAGCTGGGTGACGATGCCAGCCGCATCCTGGCCGCGGTGCTGCAGCAGCAGCAGCGCGTCATAAATGAGCTGGTTGACTGGGGCGCTGCTGACAACGCCGACGATTCCGCACATTCGATTACCCCGGTAAATACCGCCCGAACCGTTCGGGCAGCATCGGTTTCAATCCCTTCAAGGCCGCGACCGCCACCGGCGCGCCCTGCGACTGCGTCCACCATGCACTGTCGCGCAGTGGGGTGAGCAAAAACACCACCGCGATCGCCAGCACCAGCACGATGCCGCGCATCGCGCCAAAACCCGTGCCCAGCATACGGTCCACCGGCCGCAGGCCTACAGTCTGGATCATGCGCCGCATCAGCGACGCCAGCAGACCGGCTGCGAACACGCTGACGATGAACACCAGGCCGAAGGCGATCGCATAGCGCACCGACTGCACGGTATCGCCCACCGGCAACCAGCCGGCCAGCCCCGGCGCCGACCACTGCGCCAGCACGAAGGCCAGCACCCAGCCCGCCAACGACAACACCTCGTACACCAAGCCGCGCCACAACCCGATCACCACCGAAAGCAGCAACACGGCAACGAACAGCCAGTCGAGCGCCGTCATCGCAAGCGGGCTCCGGTCAGAGCGTGAGAATGGCCGCGGGCAGGTCGAGCCCCTTGACCTTCTGGGCCGCCTTGTCCGCCTCGGCGCGGGTGGGGAACGGCCCGACCCGCACACGGATGCGCTTGCCGTCTTTCGTCTCGGCCACATGGGTATAGGTCTTGAGGCCGGCACGCTCGAGCTTCAGGCGCGCCTCGCGGGCCTTGGCCGCGTCGGCGAAAGCGCCGACCTGGACCACGAACCGGTCGTCCGCGGACGCGGCGCTGGAGGCACTGCTGGCGTTGGTGGCGTTGGTGGCGTTGGCGGCGGTCGTGGCGGCCGCAGCGGCCAGCTTGCCATCGAGCAAGGCCTTGGCCCGGGCGCCGTCGTCAGGCGCGGCGGGCTTGGCCGCTTCCGGCTTGGGGGTGGCGGCCTTGGCCAGCTCCGGTTTGGGCGCCTCCGGCTTGGCGGGGGCAGGCGTGGGCGCAGCGGGCTCGACCTTGGCCACGACAGCGGGCGCCGGGGTCACGGCCGGCGGTGAGGCGATTGGCGGCGCGGCCATTGTGACGGGCGCGGTGGGCG
Source organism: Pseudomonadota bacterium (assembly GCA_040387815.1). GTDB lineage: Bacteria > Pseudomonadota > Gammaproteobacteria > Burkholderiales > Burkholderiaceae_C > Ramlibacter. The sequence goes on from JAZKDA010000210.1 coordinate 4,208, forward strand.
CCCCCGGCTGGCTCAGCGGCTTGGCCTTGTTGCGGTCGGGGATGTCGATGGGGATGTCCACGGCGATCGGCCGGGGCTGGGTGTCGAACAGCAGCGGGAAGCCCACGATGCCGGCAAGCACCAGCACGGCCGCGCCGATGAGGCGCTGGCGGGCGCGGCGCCGCATGGCGTCCACGCTCTCGGACTGACTGGGCTTGGCGATGGTGGCGTCGTCGCCACCCTTGCGGAACTTGAAGAAGGCCATTACACCAAGGTTGCCAAGGGTCGTGATCGGGCGGGGTCAGGTGCGCAGGTGGGGCGCCTGCAGCCGGGGCAAGCCGCCTTCGAGGATGCCGCCCACGGTGTAGAACGAACCGAAGACGACGATTCTATCAGCGGGGTCCGCGGCGGCCGCCGCGGCGGCG
>JAZKDA010000211.1:0-11580 GCA_040387815.1 Pseudomonadota bacterium
CACGCCCAGCGTGCGGAAGAAGCGCACCACGTCCTGCGGAATCGGCGCGGCGCCGGTCAGCGCCACGCGCGCGTCGCGCAGGCCGATGAAGTTCTGCAGCGCACGCAGCACGGTCCAGTAGGCCAGCGCGAAGCGGCCACGCTCGGCCAGCGTCCAGGTGTGGCGCGGCTTTTCGGCGAGCGGCGCGCAGGCTGCCATCGCGCGCCGGAACAGCGCGCGCTGCAGCCGGCCGGCTTCCTGCATCTTGATGCTGATGCCCGCATGCAGCTTCTCCCAGATGCGCGGCACGCCGAGGAACATCGTCGGCGCGACTTCGCGCAGGTCTTCCTGCACGGTGCGGATCGATTCGCCGAAGTTGACCTGCGAGCCGATGTACACCGGCACGAACGCGGTCAGCATCTGCTCGGCCACGTGGCACAGCGGCAGGTACGACAGGTGCGTGGTGCGGTCGTCCAGGCCGAGCCGGTCGACGATGCCCGGCACCACGCCGCGGATGTTCCGGTAGGAAATCATCGCGCCCTTGGGTTTGCCGGTGGAACCCGATGTGTAGATCATCAAGCCGATGTCGGCCAGCGTCTGCTGGGCGAGTGCGGCGTCGATCAGCGCGCTGCCTTCGCGTGCGGCGCGGGCCGCACCGGCTTCCTCGACTTCGGCGAAGGTCGCGATGCGCTCGCGCACGGCGGGCGGATAGCTGGCGAGGCCCTTGGTCTCGATCACCACGATCTTGCGCAGCCGCGGCAACTGGTCGATCGCGTCCAGCACCTTGTCGGTCTGCTCCTGGTCTTCGCAGACGATCACCTCGATGTCGGCGTGTTCGACGACGTAGGCCACTTCGTTGCTCGGGCTGGTCGGGTACACGCCGACCGTGACCGCGCCGATCAGCCCTGCGCCCATCTGCGACAGCAGCCATTCGACCCGGTTCTCCGACACGATGCCCAAGTGGCCGCCCGGCGCGAGGCCGAGCGCGTTCAGGCCGAGCCCGAAGTGGCTGGCGCGCCGCAGGTAGCCGGCCCAGTCGAGCGGATGCCAGATGCCGAAGTCCTTCTGCCGGATCGCGATGCGGTCGGGCTGCGTGCGCGCCTGTTCGCGCAGCATCTGCGGCAGCGTGAGGGCGGGCAAAGATGCGGCCGGTATTGCGGTTGGTGATGCGGACAGTGTTGCGTTCATGAGAGCCAACGCTTGCGGCGCTTGTAGTGCTTCAAATCACGGAAGCTGCGCGCCTCACCGCTGCCGCCGACACCGAGATAGAACTCGCGCACGTCGGGGTCGGCCGCCAGCCGCTCGGCGCTGCCGTCGATCACGACCTTGCCGCTTTCCATGATGTAGCCGGTGTGCGCGATGGCGAGCGCCACGCTCGCGTTCTGCTCGACCAGCAGCATCGACACGCCGCGCTCCGCGTTGATGCGCGCGATGATCGTGAAGATGTCCTCGACCAGCTTCGGCGACAGGCCGAGCGATGGTTCGTCGAGCAGGATGAGCTTGGGCTCGGCGACCAGCGCGCGGCCGATGGCGAGCATCTGCTGCTCGCCGCCGGACAGATAGCCGGCCAGCCCTTTGCGGCGCTCGTGCAGGCGCGGGAAGTAGTCGTAGACGCCGTCGAAGTTGCGCGCTCTGCCGCTGCCTGCCGAAGCCTCGCGCCCCGTCAGCGCATAGGTCGCGGCCACCAGGTTTTCTTCGACCGTCAGGTCCTCGAACACGCGCCGGCCTTCCATCACGTGGCTCAGCCCGCGCCGCACCAGCTGCTGCGGCGGCAGGTCGCCGGTGGTGGCGCCGTCGAACACGATGCGCCCGGCCTCGACCTCACCGTCTTCCAGCGCGAGCAGCCCGGAGATCGCTTTCAGCGTGGTCGACTTGCCCGCGCCGTTGCTGCCGAGCAGCGCCACGATCTGCCCGCGCGGCACGGTCAGCGACAGGCCGCGCAGCACCTGCACGACCTTGTTGTAGACGACCTCGATGTTGTTGACCTCCAGCATGGGCGCGATATCGGTCATCGGTCTTCTCCAGGAGCACCGCGGAACCGGCTTTGCCGGGCCGCTGGTGCTGCCCCCGGAAGGGGGTTGGCGAAGCGACACGAAGTGCGCGGAGCCTGGGGGAGAGCCCTCATTCCAGCGATATCCAGTCCGATGCCGCGACCATCTTCTGCGCCTTCATGTCCGCCTTGTAGACGCGGCCGACCGGAATCGAGTTGCCCTTGATAGTGATCGGCACGCCGATCAGGCCGCCGGTGTCGAAGTCCTTCAGCGTATTCAGCGCGGCCTTCAGGTTCTTGCCGTCCAGCGGCTTGCCGGCATCGAGCGTGCGCTTGGCCGCTTCGGTGAACAGCATCGCGGTCAGGAAGCCCTGGGTATAGGCCGTGCTCTGGTAGTCCGGATGCAGCGCGCGGATCTTGTCGAACATCGGCGCCTTGCCCGAGGTGTCGTAGTGGTAGCGGTAGGGCATCACGCCCATGAAGCCATCGGCCGCCTCGCCCATCTTCATCACGGTCGAGCTGTCCATGGTCCAGAAGGTGCCCATCCACTTGCTGGTCATGCCCATCTGCTTGCCCTGCTGCACGAACTCGGGAATCGGCGCGAGGATGTAGCCGTGGAAGATGGTGTAGTCGGGCGCGGCGCGGCGCAGCTTGATGACCTCGGTCGACACGTCGACGCTGCCGGCCGGCGTCATGAGCTTGACCGGCACCGACAGGCCGAGCTTCTTGGCGGCGGCTTCGCTGGCCTCGATCGGGTCGCGGCCGAACTCGGAATCGGAATAGACGAATGCGACCTTCGCGCCCGGCTTTTCCTTGGCGATGTGCTTCAGCAGGATGCCGATCTGCTCGGTGTAGTCGGGCCCGACCAGGAACTGGTTCGGGTACTTGGCCGGGTCGTTCAGTTCGGTCGCGAACGAGGCGCCGGCCATCAGGATCTGGCCGCTGCGGTCGAGCTCGGGATTGATGGTCTTCGCGAAGCCGGTCGAGTCGCCGTAGTAGAGGTTGACCTTGTTCTGGCTGGTGATCTTCTTGTAGGCCGCGACCGAGACGTCGACCTTGTAGCCGGTGTCTTCCGGCACGTAGCGCAGCTTGCGGCCCTTGATGCCGCCCGCGTCGTTGACCATCTTCACGTAGTCGGCCATGCCGGCGTTGATGCCCACGCCCGCGAACGCGAACACGCCGGTCATCGGGATCGATCCGCCGATGACGATGTCGTCGGCGGCCTGCGCCTGGGCGACGGTGCTGAAGGGCGCGGCCAGCGCGGCCGATGCGGCGAGCACGAGCGCACGGCGGCGCAGGGAGGGAGTCGGGGTCTTCTGCATGCTTGTCTCCTGGTTGGATGTCGTTGGTGTCGTTGGATGTCGTTGTCGTCGGCAGTACGTGAAATCGGCGCCCGTCGGCGCGTCATGTCTTGAAGGGCCAGAGGTGGAAGTAGCGGCGGATGCGTCGCCACACCTCGGCGAGTCCGTGCGGCTCGAACACCAGGAATCCGACGATCAGTGCGCCGAACACCACGGTGCGCACCGGCGACAGGAACACCGCGTTCGCGGTGCCGCCCGGCAGCAGGTCGACCGCGAGCTTGAGCAGCTCGGGCACCATCGTCATGAAGATCGCGCCGAAGATGCCGCCGAGGATCGTGCCCATGCCGCCGACGATGATCGCGGCGAGGAAGAAGATCGACATCAAGAGCGGAAAGCTCTCGGGCGTGACCACGCGGAAGAAGTACGCCCAGAGCCCGCCCGCGACGCCTGCGTAGAACGACGACAGGCCGAACGACAGCAGCTTGTAGCGCAGCAGTGGAATGCCCAGCACCTCGGCCGAGATGTCGCGGTCGCGGATCGCGATGAAGGCGCGCCCGATGCGCGTGCGAAACAGGTTGGCCGCGCCCAGCACCATCAGCAGCATGACCGGCACGATCACCCAGTACAGGCGGAACGAGGTGTCCAGCGCCATGCCGAAGAACTGCGCCGGCTGCAGCGACAGGCCGGTCGTGCCACCGGTGAACTTCAGGTTGGCGAACAGGAAGTGCGTGATGAACGAGGCCGCGATGGTCGCGATCGCCAGGTACAGGCCCTTCACCCGCAGCGACGGGATGCCGACGATCAGCCCGCCCAGCATCGCGACCACGCCGCCGGCCAGCAGGTTCAGCAGGAAAGGCGTGCCCAGCCGCGTCTGCATGATCGCCACCGTGTACGCGCCGAGGCCCATGAATGCGGCCTGGCCCAGGCTCACCAGGCCGGTGTAGCCGGTCAGGATGTTGAGGCCGGTGGCGCTCGCCACGTTGATCGCCACCAGGCAGGCGAGGTACAGCCAGTAGTCGCTGGCCATGAACGGGAACAGCAGCAGCAGCGCCGCCCCGACCGCGAGCCAGACCTTCTGGGTGCGCGAGTCGAACAGCGCCGCATCGGCGACGTAGCTTTGCTTGAGGGTGCCGATGCGCATCAGAGTCTCTCTATTTCATGCGTGCCGAACAGGCCGTAGGGCCGCACCATCAGCACGAGCACCAGCACGATGAAGGTCGCGAGCAGCTTGTATTCGCCGCCCAGGTAGCTGCCGGCCAGCGCCTCGATCAGCCCGATGAAGACGCCGCCGATCAGCGCGCCCAGCACGCTGTCGAGCCCGCCGACGATCACCACCACCAGCACCGACAGGCCGAACACGCCCATCGTGGAAGAGATGCCGCCGATCGAGCCCACGATGATCCCGGCGACCGCGGCGATCATCGCGGACGCCACCCAGGCCAGCGAAAACACGCGTGGCACGTTGATGCCCATCGCATACGCGGCGGCCTGGTCCGATGCGGTGGCCCGCAGCGCGACGCCGCCGCGCCAGAAGCGGAACAGCAGCAGCACCAGCACGATCAGCACCAGCGCGACGGCAGCGCCGTACGCGACCTTGGGCGCGAGGAAGGCCTCGCCGATCATCACCGGCCGGTTCGGCAGGAACTCGGGCAACCGGCGCTGGTCGGCGGTCCAGATGATCTCGACCAGCCCGACCAGGATCGACGCCAGCCCGACCGTGACCATGAAGACCGAGATCGGCGGCTCGCCGAGCAGCGGCCGGATCATCGTGCGCTCGATCACCGCGCCCAGCAGCCCGGCGCCGAGCACCGCGCCCAGCACGGCGAGCCAGATCGGCAGCGCGAACATCGCCGCGAAGGTGAAGAACAGGTAGGCGCCGACCATCAGCATCTCGCCGATCGCGATGTTCACGACGCGCGTCGCCTTGTAGACCAGCACGAAGGCCAGCGCCGCCAGCGCATAGAGCCCGCCACTGGCGATGCCCGTCAGCGCGATCTCGAACAGGTAGGCCCAATCCATCACGCGGCTCCCGCAAGTGCGATGGAAGGCGTCGTGGACGTGCCGGATGCAGCGCCGCGCAGCCTGCGCCGAAGCTCGCCGACGTCGCCTGCACCGAGATAGGCGCGAATGACTTCCGGATCGGCCTGCACATGCGTCGGCGTGCCCTGCGCGATCACCTGGCCGAAGTTCAGCACCACCACATGGTCCGACAGGTCCATCACCATGCCCATGTCGTGTTCGACCATGAGCACCGTCACGCCCCACTCGGCGCGCACGTCCAGGATGAAGCGCGCCATGTCCTCGGTCTCCTCGCGGTTCATGCCGGCCACGGGCTCGTCGAGCATCAGTATCTGCGGCTGCATGGCCAGGGCGCGGGCCATCTCCACACGCTTTTGCAGGCCGTAGGGCAGGGCCGATACGGGGGCGTGGCGGATATGGTCGATCTCCAGGAAGTCGATGATGCGCTCCTCGATGTCGGCGCGCAGGGCTGCTTCTTCGCGGCGCGCACGGCCGACGTACAGCAGCGCATCGAGCACGTTCGTCTTGAGGTGCGCGTGGCGGCCGAGCTTGATGTTGTCCAGCACCGTCATGCCGCGGAACAGCGCGATGTTCTGGAAGCTGCGCCCCAGGCCGAGGCGGGCGCGCTGGGGGGCAGGCACGCGGGTGATGTCCTGCCCTTTGAAGCGGATGGAGCCGCTTGCGGGACGGTAGAAGCCCGAGATGGTGTTGAACAGCGAGGTCTTGCCCGCACCGTTGGGCCCGATGACGGCGGTGATGGAGCCGCTTTGCACCCCGAAGCCCACGCCGGTGAGCGCCTTCACGCCGCCGAACGCCAGCGTGACGCCATCGACCTGCAGCAGGGGCGTGGTGGCAGCAGGATTGCCTGGGGGGAGTGTCTCCATTGGCTTTCTAATGCGGGTTTGTGCTGACCAGAAATTTCCCGCAGACCTGCTGAAAATTCCTACTTGTGCGTAAACTGTTTACTCACGAGTAGATTCTGGAAGGCGCCGCTCCATTCAGCATCCGTACTTTCCCGAGGAACTGCCTGCCATGCCCAGCCCCAAAGTGACGCCCCCACGCAGCGCGGACCGGCCGCCTGCGTCTCCCTGGGCACCCGCGTCCCAGCGCGAACAGCAGCGCGAAGCCAAGCGCAACGCCGTGCTGCAGGCTGCCGCTCAGCTGTTCAACGAACGCGGCTTCCACGCCACCTCGCTCGACGACATCGCCGCGCGCCTGAACGTGACCAAGCCCACGCTGTACTACTACGTGAAGAACAAGGACGAGATCCTGCTGCAGTGCGTGAGCAAGGGCCTGGAAATGATGCTCGAGGGCATAGACGCCTCGCGCGCGGCCGGCGGCAAGGCCATCGACCAGCTCATGACCTGCATGCAGGTGTATGCGCGCATCGTCACCATGGACTTCGGCAAGTGCTTGATCCGCGTGGGCGACGAGCAATTGCCGCCCGAGAGCCGCGCCGAACTGCGCCGCCTCAAGTCGGCCATCGACCTGGAGTTCCGCCGCCTCGTGGCCGAGGGCGTGGCGGAAGGCTCGCTGCAGCCCTGCGATCCGAAGATGACGGCCTTCGTGATTGCCGGTGCATTGAGCTGGATCGGCCGCTGGTACCAGCCCGGCGGCGAGTACACGGCCGAGCAGGTCGCCGAGCAGTGCATCGAGACCTTGTGCCAGGGCGTGCTGCGGCGTAGCGAAGAGACCGTGGCCCGGGTGGCGGCGCCCGCGAAGCGCGCGCGCAAGGCCACACCGGCTGCGGCGCGCAAGCGCGCTTAGTGCTTGTGGGGGGCCTGGGTGGGCAGCTCGGTGGCCTCCCCTGCCAGGTCATCGAGGATCGGGCAGTCCGGCCGGTCGTCGCCCTGGCAGCACGACACCAGCGTTTGCAGGCTGCGCTGCATGGCTTGCATTGAGGCAATGCGGTCGTTCAGGTCGTCGATGTGCGTCTGGGCGATGCGCTTGACCTGGCTGCTGGCGCGGCTGCGGTCCTGCCACAGGGCCAGCAGGCCGGCGATCTCTTCCATCGAAAAGCCCAGGTCGCGTGCGCGGCGGATGAAGCGCAGGCCATGCACGTCGGATGCGGTGTACTGGCGGTAGCCGCTGTCGGTGCGCGCCACGCCGGCCACCAAGCCCAGGGATTCGTAGTGGCGCACCATGCGCGCCGAGACACCGGCGCGGCGCGCGGCCTCACCGATGGGCACGGGCCAGGCGAGGGGGCGTGACGGGCTGGGGCTGACCGCTTCTTTTTTCGTCATGGCGCGACGCGGTAGCCTTCTTCGGTGATGGCGGCGGCCAGGGCTTCGCGCGCGGCACTGCTGTGCTCCACGCGCACCTGGCCGGCGGCGCGGTCGATGTGCACGGTGGCGGCGGGGTCCACGCCCTGAATGGCCTGGGTCACGCCGCGTTCGCAGTGGCCGCAGGTCATGCCCTGGACCTGGAAGTCATGGCTGGTGGAGGAGGAGGTGGTGGTGGATGGTTGCATGTGAAGACTCCTTGGTTGGTTAGTTGCATGGAACAGCCTGGAGCGTAAACCTTCACATGGTGGCAAGGTCAAGCCTCGTCGCAAAAGGCCTCGCAAGACCCTGGCGGAGGGAGTGTTTACTTGGGCCGGGCGCGGCGCACACCGGCATCGGGGCGCGAGAGTGTGCCCGCGCGCAGCTCGCCCACGGCCACGGCAAGGGCCTGGGCGGCACCGCGTACCTCGGCCTGCACGGCGGTGTCGCGGTCCAGCGCCTCGTGGCTTTGGGCATAGCTCTCGTAGTAGCCGATGTAGCGGTCCAGCCGCGCGGCGGGGCCGGCATCGATGAAGCCCATCCAGTCCAGCCAGTCCGAGAGGCCGCGGCGCGTGCTCTCGATACCGGCCACGTCGCCGTGCACGGCCAGGGCGTAGGCGCGTCCCTCCAGGTGCTTGGGGTAGCCCCAGCCGGCCAGCTCCAGCGCCTTGGCCTCGGCTGCCTTCTTGCCATGGGTGGTGGTCGGGTCGGGGTTGCCGCCATCGGCGCAGACCAGGCGGTCGATCATGAGCTTGAGCGGGCTGGGGGCCTGGTACCAGTACACGGGGGTGATGATCATCACGCCGTGCGCGGCCGTCCAGCGCTCGTAGATCTCGTTCATCCAGTCGCCGGTCTGGCGCATGGCGTGGTTGGGGTAGCAGCTGCACGGGAAGTGGCACAGCGGCATGGCGGTGGAGACGCAGCCCTTGCAGGGGTGGATATGGCGCCCGTAGTCGGAGGTGACGAGGCTCAGGTCGAGCAGGTCGATCTCGATGTGCTCTGCGGCCAGCACGTCGCGCGCCATGTTCAGCATGCGCCAGCTCTTGGAGATTTCGCCGGGGCAGGTGCCGTCGTTGCGGGCCGAGCCGCAGACCAGCAGCACGCGCGAGGGTGTGGCGGGGTCGGCCCAGCGCTCACGCGCCGCATCGATGCGCTCCCTGGCCTCGATCCAGTCCACCGAAAGCTCGTAATCGGGGTCGGCATAGCCCGGGCCGGCCTTGCGCGTGCGCGGTGCCTTGCGGTTGTCCTCGTAGTTGCGCCAGGCGATGGCCTCGATGCGGTCGAGCGCCTCGGGGGCTTCGTCCCGGAAGCGCGGGTCCTGGAAGTCCAGCAGGAAGCGTTCGCGGAACGCGGCGCGGTCCGGAGGCTCGGGCGCCTGGCCGGTGCGCGCCCGTGGGGGTGTGGGGCGGGTCATGGACAAATTCGATCACCGTCCGCCAGGCCCCGCTATCGGACAAGGCGCCGACTTGATCTGCAGCAAGGGCTTGACCTTGACACCATGGCAAGCTGTAACGTACCTGCCATGACCAACGACACCACCCCTGACCTGGCCCTTGAGGCCCTGCAACAGTTCGACATCTCCATTGGCGGCATGACCTGCGCCAGTTGCGTGGGCCGTGTGGAGCGTGCGCTGCGCAAGGTGCCCGGGGTGCAGGAGGCCTCCGTCAATCTGGCCACCGAATCCGCCCGCATCGGCATGGCGGCGCCCGCCGGCAGCGATGCCACCGCCCTGGAGGCGCAGCTGCGCCGTGCCGTGCGCAACGCGGGCTACGAACCGCTGGCCGCCGGGCAGGAGGATGGCCCCGAGAACCTGTCGCCCTGGGCGGGCTTCCTGCCGGTGGGGGTGGGCCTGGCGCTGTCGGCCCCGCTGGTGCTGCCCATGGTGGGCGACCTGGCTGGCCAGGACTGGATGCTGCCTGCGTGGCTGCAGTTTGTGCTGGCCACGCCGGTGCAGTTCATCCTGGGAGCGCGCTTCTACAAGGCGGGCTGGCATGCGCTGAAAGCGCTGACGGGCAACATGGACCTGCTGGTGGCCCTGGGTACCAGCGCGGGCTGGGGCCTGTCGGTGTGGCTGTGGCTCACGGCGCATGCGGGCCATGCGCCGCACCTGTACTTCGAGGCCTCGGCCGTGGTGGTCACCCTGGTGCTGCTGGGCAAGTGGCTGGAGGCGCGCGCCAAGCGCCAGACCACCACCGCCATCCGCGCACTCCATGCCCTCAGGCCCGATGTTGTGCACCTGCTGGGCAAGGCCGGCGAGGTGGACGTGCCCGTGGCCGAGGTGCTGGTGGGCGACCGGATCGTGGTGCGGCCCGGCGAGCGCATTCCGGTGGATGGCACGGTCCATGAGGGCCACACCCAGGTGGACGAATCCATGCTCACTGGCGAGCCCCTGCCCGTGGCGCGCGACGTGGGCGCGCCGCTCACGGGCGGGTCGATCAACGGTGACGGGCGCATCGTGATGGCGGTGACGGCCGTGGGGGCGGAGACGGTGCTGGCGCACATCATCCGCCTGGTGGAGGATGCGCAGGCCGCCAAGGCCCCGCTGCAGCGGCTGGTGGACAAGGTCTCGGCCGTGTTCGTGCCCGTGGTGCTGGCGATCGCGCTGGCCACGCTGCTGGGCTGGCTGTGGGCCGGTGCGGGCATGGAGGCGGCGCTGATCCATGCCGTGGCGGTGCTGGTGATCGCCTGCCCCTGCGCGCTGGGTTTGGCCACACCGGCCGCCATCATGGCGGGCACGGGCGTGGCGGCCAAGAACGGCATTTTGATCAAGGACGCGCAGGCGCTGGAGCGCGCGCACCAGGTGGACACGGTGGCCTTTGACAAGACCGGCACGCTGACCGTGGGGCAACCCCGGCTGGCGGCCTTCGAGGTGGTGCCGGGGCTGGACGAAGCGCAGGTGCTGGCGGCGGTGGCGGCGGTGCAGAGCGGCAGCGAGCACCCCCTGGCGCGCGCCGTGGTGCGTGCTGCCCAGGAGCGGCAACTGGCCCTGCAGACCCCCGAGGCCGTGCGTGCCGTGCCCGGCCGGGGCACGGAGGGCGAAGTGCAGGGCGCCAGCTACCTGGTGGGCAGCCTGCGCTGGATGCAGGAGCTGGGCGTGGACATGGGGGCGCTGGCCGTGCGTGCCGAAGGCCTGCAGGGCGAAGGCGCCACCGTCTCGGCCGTGGCCGAGCGCACGGCACAGGGTCTGGCGCTGCGGGCGCTGATGGCCTTTGGCGATGAACCCAAGCCGGGCGCGCGCGAAGCCCTTGCGGCCCTGAAGGCCCGGGGCATCCGCACGGTGATGGTGTCGGGCGACAACCGGGGCGCGGCCGAGGCCATGGCGCGCCGCCTGGGCCTGGACCCGGATGCGGGCGAGGTGATGGCCGAAGTGCTGCCGGGCGACAAGGCCGCGCAGGTGGCGGCATTGCAGCAGGGTGGCCATGTCGTTGCCATGGTGGGCGATGGGGTGAACGATGCACCCGCGCTGGCTGCGGCCGACGTGGGCATGGCCATGGGCAATGGCACCGATGTGGCCATGCATGCGGCCGGCATCACGCTGATGCGCGGGGATCCGCTGCTGGTGGCGGCGGCGCTCGATATCTCGCACCGCACGGTGATGAAGATCCGCCAGAACCTGTTCTGGGCCTTTGCATACAACGTGGCGGGCATCCCGCTGGCGGCGCTCGGTTACCTGAGCCCGGTGGTGGCGGGGGCGGCCATGGCGCTCAGTTCAGTGAGCGTGATGGCGAATGCCCTACTGCTCAAGCGTTGGCGCATGTGATAAACACGTATGGCGTGTGGTCACCGTTGTCTGGCAAACTGCAACGTTTTGTTGCAGACCGGCGGACACGGGGGCGGGGATGCTTTGCATGGCAGAGATCCCTTGCAGTCCGGCACAGGCACACATATTGAAGGACGACAGACATGAATCTTTTCGCGCTGATGCGGCAATTCACCATCCGATTCCGCATGCTCGGAGCCATTGCTGTGGTGCTAGGGCTGCTGGGCCTCCTCGGAGGTGCCGGCATGCTGGGCATGTTCCGCATTGCCT
>JAZKDA010000212.1:0-300 GCA_040387815.1 Pseudomonadota bacterium
GGTGCGCCCACCGCCAGGGCCCGCGCCAGCAGCACGCGTTGGCGCTCGCCCCCTGAGAGCTGGCCGAGCGGACGCTCGCGCGCATCCCAGCTGCCGGTGCGCTCCATGGCCGCGCGCACAGCGGCCTGATCGGCCGCATTCGGCGCGCCCAACCACGATTGGTGCGGCATGCGGCCCAGCATCACCACGTCCTGGGCACGCAGATCGTCGGCGCCGGCCTCGGCCTGGCCCAGCCAGGCCAGCATGCGGCCCCGTTCACGCGGCGCCATGGCGTCGGCCTCTCGGCCCTGCCAGCGCACC
>JAZKDA010000212.1:310-11084 GCA_040387815.1 Pseudomonadota bacterium
CCTGCGCCGGCAGCAGGCGCGCCAGGGCCTTGAGCAGCGTGGTCTTGCCCGCGCCATTGGGGCCGGCCACGGCGGTCCAGCAGCCGGCCGGCAGCGCCAGGTCGACGCCGCGCAGCACCTCGCGGCCGCCCAATGCCACCCGCAGGCCGCGCGCCTCGATGGCCGCTTCAGTGCTCATGCCAGCCACCGGTTCATCAGCCACAGCAGATAGCCGCCGCCCAGCACCGCGGTGAGCGCACCCACGGGCAGCTCCTGCGGGGCCAGCAGCCAGCGGCCCAGCACGTCGGCGGCCAGCAGCAGCACCCCGCCAGCCAATGCCGACAGTGGCAGCAGCACCCGGTGCGTGGGACGCAAGGCCACGCGCACCAGATGCGGCGCGACCAGGCCGACGAAGGCGATCATGCCCACCTGCGCCACCGCCGCGCCGGTGGCCAGGGCCATCACCGCCACCAGCACGGCACGCGCCGGGCCCAGGGCCACGCCCAGGCTGGCGGCCGTGGCGTCGCCCAGGGTGAGCGCATCCAGCACCCGCGCCAGTGCGCCCGCCACCACCAGCGACACCAGCAGCAAGGGCAGCATCACTTCCACGCCATCCCAGCCGATGAAGCCCGTGGTTCCCAGCAGAAACCCCTGCATGCCCCGCATCACCTCAGGCAGGCGGAACATGATCAGCGTGGCAACGGCCCCCAGCACCATCCCCACGATCACGCCAGCCAGCAGCAGCCGCAAGGTGTGCTGCACACCGCGCGCCAACGCCAGGGTGAGCAGCACCGCCGTCACGGCGCCGATGAAGGCCGCGCCGGTCAGGCCCAGGCGCAGGGCCCCGTCCATCGCACTCACCGGCGACAGGCCCAGCAAGGCCAACAGCAAGGCCACCCCCAGTCCCGCGCCGGTGGCGCTGCCCAGCAGGTAAGGGTCGGCCAGCGGATTGCGAAACAACCCTTGCGCCACAGCGCCGGCCAGACCCAGCAAAGCGCCGGCCAGCCAGGCGCCCAAAGTGCGCGGCAAGCGGATGTCGCGCAGGATGGCGACTGCGGACGCCGTGTCGCCGTACAGCGGCTCCCAGCCCCCGCTGCCCACGGCCAGGCCCAGCAGCACGCCGGCCGCGCTGGCACCCAGCAAGACCACGCCTAGCGAACGCGGTGTCACGGTATGTCCCGCCAGCGCCCGCGCAGACAGTCGGCCATCAGCGCCGCGCCTTCGGCCAGGCGTGGGCCGGGGCGCACGATCACGTCCGACTGCTGCGGCGAAAAGCGGCACACGCGGCCGGTGCGCAGCGCGGTGATGCCAGGCCAACCGGGCCGGCTGGCCAGCTCGGGCACCCGATGCGCGAGCATGATGACTTGCGGATCGGCACGGACCACGAACTCCGGGTTGAGCCTCGGAAACGGCCCGAGCGCGCCCGGCACCACGTTCACCGCGCCGATGCGCGCCAGCAGTTCGCCGACAAACGAGGACTCGCTGGCCGCATAAGGGCCGCTGCCCACTTCAACGTACACACGCTGCCCGCGCTGCGCCGCCGGCAGCGCACGCGATGCCTCGGCCAGCGCCGCGTCAATCTCGCGCCACAGCGCCGGGCCGCGGCCAGCGCCCAGCAGCGCGTCGAGCTGGCCGACCACACGGTGCATGTCGGCCAGGGTACGCGGCTCCAAGGCCACGACCTTCAGGCCCAGGCGCTCGAGCCGGCCAATGGCGCGGGCCGAACCGGCCAGCAGCACCACGTCGGGCCGCTGGGCCACGATGGCCTCGATGCGCGCGTCCTCCAGGCCGCCCACACGCGGCAGCGCCTGTACGGCCTGGGGCCAATTGGAAAAATCGTCGACGGCCACCAGCCGATCGCAGGCGCCCAGGGCGCACACCGTTTCAGTGAGCGAGGGCAGCAGCGACACGATGCGCTGCGGCGGCGCCGCCAGCTCGATGCGGGTGCCGCGGTCGTCGACCACTTGCACGGCGTGCGCAGCGATGGGCAGCGCGCTGGCCAGGGCCAGCAGCAGGCCGCCACACCAGCGCGTCAAGCGGCGGCCTTGCGCGTGTGCGGCCGGCCGCCGATCAAGCATGGCGCGCGGCCCAGTCCATCACGATGCGGTGCAATTGCGCGACACCATCGGTGAGCGCCGCCGGTCCGGGCTGCAAAATATCGGCGGACTTGATCTCGAACAGCTGCGCGTCGCGCACCGCGTTGACCCCCTGCCAACCCGGCCGCGCGGCGACGCGCTCGGGGCGGAATTTCTTGCCGCACCACGAGCCCACCACGATGTCGGGGTTGCGCCGCACGATCTCCTGCGCGTCCTGAACGATGCGGTCCTTGCCGAGCGACTGGCTGGCGAGTTCAGGAAAGCAGTCGTCGCCCCCGGCAATGCCCACCAGCTCGCTGACCCAGCGGATGCAGCTGATGGGCGGCTCGTCCCACTCTTCGAAGTACACCCGTGGCCGGCGCGGCAGCGCGGCCGCCGCGGCACGGATCTCGGCGAGGCGATCTTGCATGCCCGCCAGCAGCGCCTCGGCTGGCTCGCGTGCATCCACCATCGCCGCCACCTGCCACAGCATGGAGAAGATCTCGTCCACGCTGCGCTGGTTGAAGACGGTGACCTGGATGCCGTGGCGGATCAACGCACTGGCGATGTCGGCTTGCAGGTCGGAAAAACCGAACACGCAATCGGGCTCCAGCGCGAGGATCTTGTCGATCTTGGCGCTGAGAAAGGCGCTGACCTTGGGCTTTTCCTCACGGGCGCGGCGCGGCCGCACGGTGTAGCCGGAGATGCCCACGATGCGGTCTTGCTGACCGAGCAGGTACAGCCACTCGGTCGTCTCCTCAGTCAGGCAGACGATGCGTTGCGGGCCTTTGCGGTCGGACATGGGCGATGGACCCTCAGCGGCTCAAAACACGACGCGAACCGCCGCCGTGAACACACGCCCAGGCTCCGGGTAGATCGACGTGGTCTGTCCGCCCGCGCAGGCGTAGGCCTGGGTGAAGTACTTGCGGTCGAACAGGTTGGCCGCGCCCACGGAGAACTCGGCCTGCCGCCATTGGTAGGCATAGCGCAGATCGGCGGTGGCGTAGCGGGGCACGGAGCAGCTGTTGGCGAAGTCGACGTATTGCGAGGATACCCAGTTGACCCCGCCCGTCAGGCGGTGGCCAGCCAGCGGCACCCAGTCGGCGCGCAGGGCCAGCGTGCCGCGCGGCACCAGCGGGACATCCTTGCCGCTGTGGGGGCCGCTGCGAAAGCTCGCGCGGCGCAAGGCCAGGTTGCCGCGCACCGTGAGCGTGGGAGAGATCCGCTGCGAGGCGTCTACTTCCAGCCCCTGGCGGCGGGTCGGGTCGAAGTTGATGTTGGCGCCGTTGAAGCCGAAGGGCGAGAAGGGGCCGGCGGCGCTCGGGTCGTAGCCGATCTCGTTGGCGAGGTTGCTGCGCCACAGGCGCGCTTCGAGCGCACTGCCGCCTTTGGCCCAGCGCGCACCGGCCTCGATGTCGCGCGAGGTCTGCGGCTGCAAGGCCAGGCCCGGTGTGGTGAAGTTGAACTCGTCCACCTTGGCCAGCCGGTAGCTGCGGCCCAATCGGGCATAGGCCGTGAGATCGGCGGTCAACGGATGGCTGGCGCCCAGCTCCCAGGCCTGCTGGCGGCTGTCCAGGTTGGCGGTGGCATTGGTGTCGGTCTTTTCGATCCGCTCAGAGCGCAGGCCGGCGGCCAAGCGGGTGCCCGAGGCCAGGGTGAGGTCGTCGCGCACATACCAGGCGGCGTTGCGCTGTTCGGCGGTCGAGCCGAAGGCGCCCAGCACCTCACGCTGCCAGCCGCCGCGGTCATAACCGAGCACCAGCACGTTCTTCATGCCGGCGACGCTGCCGTCGTGGCGGGCGCGCAGCGCCTGGGTGTCGGCATCCACATCGAACTCGTACCCCGATGCGCTGCGCAAGGTGCGCGTGCGCTTGCCGAGGTCGGCCGACAGCTGCCAGCTGCCCAGCTCGGCGCTGGCGGAAATCGTGTCACGCTGGCTGCGCAGGCGGGCCCAGTCGTTGGGTGTGCTGGCCTGGGTCGGGTCGGCCGCGTATTGCGCCGCGCTCAGGCCCCCGGCCAAGCGCGCGTCGAGGTCATCACGGCCGGTGCTGGCGCCCACGCGCAACCAGTCGTTGGACCATTGCAGGCCCAGCGATTGCGCGTCGGTGGCCGAGCTGCCGTTGCGGCGGTGGCCATCGCTCAAACGCCGCTGCACGCTCGCGTCCAGCGAAAAACCACCGGAGGCCAGCGTGGCGGTGGCCCGGCCGTCGCGCAGGCCGTTGCTGCCCGCGCCGCCATACACCGATGCGGTGTTGCGCCGCTGCGTGCCAGCGCCGGCGCGGGTGGTGATCACGATCACGCCGCCGGAGGCGCCTTCGCCATACAGCACCGCACCGCTGCCGCGCAGCACTTCGATGCGTTCGACCGTGTCGATGGCAATGCCCGACAAGCGGGTGCCGCTGGTGTCGGCCTCGGTCAGGCGCTGGCCGTCGAGCACCACCACCTGGTTGCTGTCGGCGGTGACGCCGAAGCCACGCAGGTCGAGCGTGTACTCGCCGCCGCCGTACAGGTCGAGCCGGCCAGGAATACCCAGCAGCCGGATAAGTGCCTCATTCACGGTGGTGGCACCGCTGGCGCGGATGTCGTCGGCGGTGACCACGGCCACCCCCATGGGCAGGGCCCGGGAGGTGTCGGGAAGGCGCGAGGCGGTGACCACGGTCTCGCGCAGCGTGGCGGTGGACTGGGCAAACGCAAGGGGCGCAGCGGCCAAGCCAAGGGCCAGCACGGCGCCGTGGACGGGAGCGTGGAACGCGGGGTACTTCATAAGGAAACAACCATGAACAAATGCCCGCGCCGGGTTCCCCGCCGGTGCGTTGGGCGTCACGGCGGCGCCGCACCCGAAGGCAAGGCACCACCACCTCGTTGGCCGGTATCCGGGCTGGCGGATCGTCTCCTGCGGCCTTCCCAGGCGCGAGGCCCAGTGGCGTGTGTGGGAGACGGGCATGGGCCGCAAGGACCATGCATTCCGCTTACCGTTGCGGGGGCAGCGCAGGTTGGGCTGGCGGCGCATACCGCCGGCCTTCCTGCTTCCCGTTGAACTGCGGCATGTGAACCACACCGCGAGCACCAACCCGGCGATTGTAGAAGCAAGCCGCCGGGCCGCCCCTACAATTTGCAGGTATGTCCGCCCCTCCTGAGATCGACCTGCTGGCCGACCGTGTCGAGCGCCTGCTGGTGCGCCACGAGGAACTCCAGCGCACCAACGCACTGCTGCTGCAGCAGGTCGAAGCCCTCACCCAGGACCGCGATTCGCTGCGCTCGCGCCTGGCCGCCGCACGGGCCCGCGTCGACGCGCTGCTCGAGCGGCTGCCGCAGGCCAAGAACGCGGCCTGAGCCATTCCCCCACCACCGTGCCGATGAATCAGATCGAAGTACAGATCATGGGACAGAGCTACCGGCTCGGTTGCCCCGAAGGCGGCGAGCCACGCCTGCGCGAGGCGGTCAGCCGCGTCGACGAAGCCATGTGCCGCATCCGCGACGCCGGCAAGGTCAAGGCGCGCGACCGCATTGCCGTGCTGGCCGCCTTGAATCTCGCCTTCGATTTGCACGCGGCCCCGGCCCAGGGCGCTTCCGCCCAGGCCCCCTTGCAAGAAGGCGCCGATGCGCGCATCGCGCAGTTACGCCAGCGCATCGACCAAGTGCTCGGCGACGACGGCCGCCTGCTCTGATCCCGCCTCAGGCCCTCCTGCGCCCGTGGCGCTCCGGTGTCAAGCCGGATTGCTTTTTGTCGCGATCGCGCACGGGTTTTTCTCGCGGGGCGGCGTGATGCGGACCTACAATGAACCCGTGTCTGCAGTGCGCGCCGGGCTTTATATTTCCTTGAACCAATGCTCCATGAGCTCGGGCCTGGAACAAACCTTGTGGGCGTGAACGTCTCGCGTCAGATGATCCCAACACAAGGGTGACCTAGCCCACCTGAACCCCGGTTCAGGATGCAGGTCCGGTGGCACTTGCAGATGCACTAATACATTCACAAAGAAAACGCTGCGCGTTTTCTTTGTGGTTTTGAAGCTGGATGACAAAGGCCGGAGTGAATCCGGCCTTTGTCATTGAGGGATCGCGCTGCGCTTCGCTTCGCGCGATCCGCAGGGCGAGCCTGCGGCCGCCCTGGCTTGCGGCGCGGGTGGGTGCTCGGGCGACAATGGCGGCTTTGCCTGCCGCGCCCCATGGACCTTTTCACGCCCCTTTTGTTTCTTGAACTCGCCCTGCTCGGCGTCGGCACGGGCTTTCTGGCGGGCTTGCTGGGGATCGGCGGCGGGATGCTGATGGTGCCCTTCATCACCTACCTCCTCGGTTCACGCGGCGTGGGCGCGGATCTGGCGGTCAAGATGGCGATCGCCACCTCCATGGCCACCATCATCTTCACCTCACTGTCGAGCGTGCGCGCGCACCACCGGCGCGGCGCGGTGCGCTGGGACATCGCGCGGCGCCTGGCGCCGGGCATCGTGATCGGCAGCATCATCGCCAGCCTGGGCGTGTTCGCGCTGCTCAAGGGCGCGTGGCTGGCGCTGTTCTTCGCGGCCTTCGTCACCTTCTCGGCCACGCAGATGTTCCTGGACAAGAAGCCCAAGCCCACGCGCCAGATGCCGGGCACCGCCGGCCAGCTGGCGGCGGGCGGTTTCATCGGTTTCCTGTCGGGCCTGGTCGGCGCCGGCGGCGGCTTCGTGAGCGTGCCCTTCATGACCTGGTGCAATGTCGCCATCCACAACGCCGTGGCCACGTCGGCGGCGTTGGGCTTTCCGATCGCGATGAGCAATGTGGTGGGCTACGTGATCGCCGGCCAGCAGGTGCCGGGGCTGCCGCCCGCGTCCTTCGGCTACATCTGGCTGCCGGCCCTGGCGGTCGTCGCGGCGGGCAGCGTGCTGACCGCGCCGCTGGGCGCGCGCGCGGCGCACGCCTTGCCGGTGCCGGTGCTCAAGAAGGTGTTCGCCACCATCTTGTACCTGCTGGCGGCTTACATGGCCTGGAAAGGACTGTCGGCTTAAGCATGCCCTGGCCGCGCCGGCCGCAGGCCAGGCGCGTCAGGCGGATTTCGTTGGCGTCGCAGGCGGAACTGGCGCTGGACCCTGCGGTTTGGGCAGGTCAATCCCCGCGCCGGGGTCTTCCTCGCCAGCGACCGACTCGTCTGGAAGATACGCAGGCGGTGCGGGTACGGGCGCGGGTGGGGGTGGTGCGGCTTTCATGCCACATGCTAGGCCGGGCCTGGCGCCAAGCGTCGTAGGACGGGGCGCTGCCGCAATGATCAGCCTGTCACGGCACAATGCCGTCAATGAATCCCGTCGTGATCCGCCCCGCCCTGCCCGGCGACGAAGCTGCCTGGCGCAAGCTCTGGAAAGGCTATTGCAGCTTCTACAGCGCCAATATCCCCGACGACGTGACCGCCCGCACCTGGGCCCGAATCCTCAACCCAGACTCGTCCGTGCTGTGCATGGTGGCCGAGGTCGACGGGCAGGTGTATGGCTTTGCCAATTGCGTGGTGCATGAGAACACCTGGGAGTCGCTGCCGGTGTGCTACCTCGAAGACCTGTACGTGCTGCCCTCGGCACGCGGCCGGGGGATTGCCACCGCGCTGCTGGAGTGGCTGGGCAATGCGATGCGCGCCGAAGGCTGGGCCCGCGTGTACTGGATGACCCAGCAAGGCAATGAAACGGCACGCCGCGTGTACGACCGCTTCGCCGAGCCCGACGACTACGTGCGCTACGTGCTGCGGCCGCGGTAGGCCCTAAGCCGTCGCCGGCACCAGGAAGTCTCGGCTGATGCGGCCGCCCAGCTCGTTGATGCGGTCCAGGAACTGCGTGAGGAAGGCATGCAGGCCGGTGGCCAATATCTCCTCGATGCTGCCGTACTGAAGCTCGGCGCGCAGGCGCCCGGCGCGGCGCTGTGTCTCCTCCGACTGGTCGTTGCCCACCGCCGCCAGGTTGGCCACCACCTCATTGAGGCTGGCGTGCAGGGAGCGCGGCATGTCGGGGCGCAGGATCAGCAGATCGGCCACCCGCTCGGGCGAGATCACGTTGCGGTAGACCTTGCGGTAGATCTCGAAGCCGGACACGCTGCGCAGGATGGCGCTCCAGTGATAGAAGTCGTACTCCTGGTCCTGCGGCGTGGCGGCGCCGAAGAAATCGCTTTGCACGGCATGGAACTTCACATCCACCAGCCGCGCCGTGTTGTCGGCGCGTTCGAGAAAAGTGCCCAGGCGCATGAAGTGCAAGGCCTCGTCCATCAGCATGGTGCCCACCGTGACACCACGCGACAGGTGCGAGCGGAACTTCACCCACTCGAAAAACTGGCCGGGGTCGCGCTCCAACTCGCCGCTGGCGAGCATGCGGCGCACTTCCAGCCAGGTCTGGTTCTGCGTCTCCCAGACCTCGGTGGTGAGCGTGCCGCGCACCGCCCGCGCATTCTCGCGGGCGGCGCGCAGGCACGAGATGATGGACGAGGGGTTGTGCTCGTCCTTGACCATGAACTCCATCACCGCCCTCTGGGTGACATCGCCATGCCTGGCGGTGTAGGCGGGGCCCAGCTCGCTGATGGACAACAGGCCCTGCCAGCCGGCCTGGGCCACGGCGGTGGACTGCGGCAGCAGCGAGGTCTGGTAATTGACGTCGAGCATGCGGGCGGTGTTTTCCGCGCGCTCGGTGTAGCGCGACATCCAGAACAGGTGATCGGCGGTGCGTGACAGCATGGCGGTGTTCTCCTGTGCTTTCATTCTTCGAGCACCCAGGTGTCCTTGGTGCCGCCGCCCTGGGACGAATTGACCACCAGGGACCCCTCCTTGAGCGCCACACGGGTCAGCCCACCCGGCACCATCTGCACCGTGCGGCCCGACAGCACGAAGGGGCGCAGGTCGATGTGGCGCGGCGCGATGCCGCTTTCCACATAGGTGGGACAGCTCGACAGGCTCAGCGTGGGCTGGGCGATGTAGCCGCTGGGGTTGGCCTCTACCGCCTTGCGGAAATCCTCGATCTCCTGGCGCGTGGACGCGGGGCCGACCAGCATGCCGTAGCCGCCGGCGCCGTGCACCTCCTTGACGACCAGGTCCTTGAGGTTGGCCAGCATGTACTTGAGGTCGTCGCCGTTGCGGCCCACGAAAGTGGGCACGTTCTTGAGGATGGGCTTTTCCCCGAGGTAGAACTCGATCATCTTCGGCACGTAGGGGTAGATCGACTTGTCGTCGGCCACGCCGGTGCCCACCGCATTGCAGATGGTGACGTTGCCGGCCGCGAACGCATCGAGCAGGCCGGGACAACCCAGGGTGGAGTTGGGGCGGAACACCTCGGGGTCCAGGAAGTCGTCGTCGACCCGGCGGTAGATCACGTCGACGCGGCGCGGGCCGCGCGTGGTGCGCATGTAGACGTAGCGGTCCTTGACGAACAGGTCTTGCCCCTCGACCAGCTCCACCCCCATCTGCTGCGCCAGGAAGGCGTGTTCGAAGTAGGCGCTGTTGTACATGCCGGGGGTGAGCACCACCACCGTCGGGTCGGGCGCGCCGGGCTGGGCCGAGGCGCGCAGCGTCTCCAGCAGCAGGTCGGGGTAGTGCATCACCGGCGCGACGCGGTACTGGCTGAACAGGTCGGGGAACAGCCGCATCATCATGCGGCGGTCTTCCAGCATGTAGCTCACACCGCTGGGCACCCGCAGGTTGTCCTCGAGCACGTAGTACTCGCCCTTGCCGTCGGCGTCGGGCGCGCGGACGATGTCGACGCCTGCGATGTGCGAGTACACATGGTGCGGCGTATAGATGCCCATCATCTCCTTGCGGAACTGGGCATTGCCCAGCACCTGCTCGGCCGGGATGATGCCGGCACGCAGGATCTCCTGCTCGTGGTAGACGTCGTGCAGGAAGCGGTTGAGCGCGGTGACGCGCTGCACCAGGCCGGCCTCCATGCTGCGCCACTCGTCGGCCGGGATGATGCGCGGGATGAGGTCGAAGGGAATCAGCCGCTCGGTGCCGTCGCCGTCCTCGTCCTTGGCGCCGTAGACCGCGAAGGTGATGCCCACGCGGCGGAAGATCATCTCCGCCTCTTCCCGGCGGGCACCCATCTGCTCCTGCGGCTGCCGGGCGAGCCAGCGGGCGTAGGTCTGGTAGTGCGCGCGCACGCCTTGGGCCTGCGTCTGCACCATGCCGCCCAGGGACTGCGCCTGAAACTGCACCGGCCCCGCGTCCGGAACCTGGGTCAGCATTTCGTCGAATTTCTTCATTCGATGTTCTCCTCGTAGCAGGATAGCAATATCCGGGCCGCGCGCGACTGAGGCACATCCCGAGGGCGCGTCATGGGCTCGCCTCCGCCGCTTCGGCGGCCATGGCGGCCTCGACATCGTGGTGCCAGTAGCGCCGCACGCGATCGCGTTCACAACGCACATGGCGCGGCTGAGCCGACGACCACAGCGCCGCGGTCCCGATGCCGCGCTGCTCGTAGCGGGCCATCACCTGCGGCACCGGATGGCCGAACCGGTTGCGCCAGCCCGCCTGCACCAGCGCCACCTGCGGCGCGACGGCCTCGATGAAGGCTTCGGTGGACGAGGTGCGGCTGCCGTGATGCGGGACCATCAGCAGATCGGCCCGCAGCGCCAGCTCGCCGGCGGCGGCGCGCACCAGCAGGCGCTGCTCCTGCGGCCGCTCGATGTCGCCGGTGAGCAGCGCCGCGCGACCGCCCGCCGACACGCGCAGCACACAGCTGAGGGCATTGGGGCGCAGCCGCGCCGCGTCGTAATCGCCCGCC
>JAZKDA010000212.1:11153-13643 GCA_040387815.1 Pseudomonadota bacterium
GGTGCGGGGTTCGGGTATGGCTTCGGGCGCATCCGCGGCCATGGCGAACGAGGCCCACAGCTGCGCCTGCGGATGCGCCGCCAGCACGGGCGGCGCGCCGCCGCTGTGGTCGGTGTCGCGGTGGCTGATCATGACCCGCGCGGGGCGCTCGCCCAGGGCCCGCAGCAGCGGCACCAGGACGCGGTGGCCGGCGTTGCTCTGGCCGCCATAGCGCGGCCCGGCGTCATACAGCAGGCTGTGCCCGGCGGTGCGCACCAGCACCGCACTGCCCTGCCCCACATCGGCGGCCAGCAGCTCGAACTGGCCCGGCGCCGGGCGGGGCGGCTGCCACAGCAATACCGGCAACAGCAGCGGCAGGCCCATCGCCCGCAGGACGCTCGGCGCCGGCAACACCAGCAGCACACCGCCGGCCAAAGCCGCCAACGCCAGCGTCAGCGGCGGGGCGGCCGCGCTCCAGACGGCGCCGGGCACCTGCGCCAGGGCCGACAGGCCGGCGTTGAGCAGCGCCACCACCGCGCCCGCCACATCCCACAGCGGCGGCAACGCGATGCCCGCCAGCGCCAGCGGGGTCACCAGCAAGGTCACGGCGGGAATCGCCACCAGATTGGCCGGCAGGCCGACCAGCGACAGCTGGCCGAACAGCAGCAGCGTGAGCGGCGCCAGAGCGATGGTCACCACCGCCTGCTCGCGCAGCATGGCGCGAGCGCGATGCCACAGCCCTGTGAAGGCGGACGGCGCGGCGCCGGGCGGCGCTGCCGGGGCGCTGCCGACCGGCGCGCTCGCGAACAGCACGCCGACCGCCACGAAACTGAGCCAGAAGCCGGCCTGCAGCAGTGCCCACGGATCGAACACCACCACCACGCAGGCCGCCAGCAGCCACACCAGCGGCCACGGCCAGCGCAGCCCCGACAGGCGCAGCGCCCCCACAGCGGCCAGCATCCACACCGTGCGCTGCGCCGGCACACCCCCTCCGCTGAACAGGGCATAGGCCGCCGCCAACAGCACCCCGCCAACCAGGGCCGCGTGCTGCGCGGGCACTGCCAGGCACAGGCGAGCGCTGCTTTGCCAGGCGCGGCGCAGCAAGCCGGCGGCCAGCCAGGCGAACATGGTCACATGCAGGCCGGAGATGCTCATGAGGTGAGCGACGCCAGTGGCCCGGAACACATCCCAGTCGGCGCGCTCGATGGCGCGCTGGTCGCCCACCACCAGGGCCGCCAGGACGCCGGCGCGCGCCGGATCGGCCACCCGTTCCAGGATGGCGTCGCGCACGCCCTGACGCCAACGCTCGATGAAGTGGCGTCGGCTGGCGCCCAGGTGCTCGGGCGGCGCCTGGCCAGCGCCCGTTCGCACCGAGCCGCTGGCGTGGATGCCTTGTTCCCACAGCGACAACTCCTGGTCGAAGCCGTGGGGGTTCAGGTTGCCGTGCGGCGCCCGCAAGCGCACCGTGAGCCGCCAGCGATCCCCCGCGCGCAGCGCTGGCGATGGCTCGGGCGGTCCTGCCACGCCGTCGCCGTGCCACCAGCCCAGAAGCACCGTGCCGTGCACCGGCGCCGGCCGCCCGGCCAGTGACGCCTGGTCCACCTCAAAGGCAAAGCGCTGGCCGCCATCGAGGCGTTGGGGCATGGCGGCGATCCAGCCGGTGAGCACCAGGTCGCGGCCCTCCAGAGACGGGGGCAGGGCCTGCCCCGCGTGATCTCCCGCCCGCCAGCCGGCCAGCGCGGACAAGCCCGCCATCAGCAGAGCCAAGGCGGCATGCCGGCGCCCAGGCCCGCCGCGCGCCAGAGGCCGCGGGTGCGCAGGCCCAGCGCCAGCAGCAGTGCCGCCGACGCCGCACACACCAGCAGCGCGGCGCCGGGCCACAACCGCGGCTGCTGCAGCTGCCACGCGGTGCCCAACAGCAGACCGGCCAGCAACGCGACCGGCACACGGCCATCGTGCTGATACGTCTGTATTGAGGTAGCCCGGCGCATCCATATACTTTACGTTTACTTTTTGCGCCCGCGACGCGGCGGTGCGGGCCTCTTACTTGCTAGCATCCATGCCATGTCGATCCACGCCGCACTGAACCATGTCACGCACTACAAATACGACCGGCCGGTGCAGCTGGGTCCCCAGGTGGTGCGGCTTCGTCCGGCGCCGCACTGCCGCAGCAACGTCATCTCGTACTCGCTGAAGGTCGAGCCGGCAGACCACTTCATCAACTGGCAGCAAGACCCTTTTTCCAACTACCAGGCGCGCCTGGTGTTTCCGAACAAGACACGCGAGTTCAAGGTCACGGTGGACGTGGTCGTCGAGATGGCGGTGTTCAACCCCTTCGACTTCTTTCTCGAACCCAGTGCCGAAAAGTTCCCCTTCGCCTACGAGCCCATGGTGGCGCAGGAGCTCGCACCGTACCTGGCCGCCGAACCGGCCGGCCCGCTGGTCAAGGCCTACCTGGCGGCCATCGAGCGCAAGCCCACCTCGCAGCGCTCGCCCCAGCTGTGGTCCATG
>JAZKDA010000212.1:13653-18831 GCA_040387815.1 Pseudomonadota bacterium
CCCACCCCCACCATCGATTTCCTGGTCGCACTGAACCAGCGCGTGCAGGGCGACGTCGGTTACCTCATCCGCATGGAGCCGGGCGTGCAGACGCCCGAGGAAACGCTCAAGAAGGCCAGCGGCTCCTGCCGCGATTCAGGCTGGCTGCTGGTGCAGCTGCTGCGCCACCTGGGCCTGGCCGCGCGCTTCGTCTCGGGCTACCTCATCCAGCTGGTGCCCGATGTCAAGTCGCTTGACGGCCCCAGCGGCACCGAGGTCGATTTCACCGACCTGCACGCCTGGTGCGAGGTGTTCCTGCCGGGCGCCGGCTGGGTCGGCCTCGACCCCACCTCGGGCCTGCTCGCCGGCGAAGGCCACATCCCGCTGGCATGCACACCCCAGCCCTCGGGCGCGGCGCCGATCGAGGGCCTGATGGACGAGGCCGAGGTCGAGTTCGCCCACCACATGCAGGTCACGCGCATTCACGAGTCGCCGCGCGTGACCAAGCCCTACACCGACGAACAATGGGCGCGGGTGCTGCAGCTGGGTGAGGCGGTCGACGAAGCCCTGGTGGCCGGCGACGTGCGCCTGACCATGGGCGGCGAGCCCACCTTCGTGGCCACGCAAGACCGCGACGCACCAGAATGGAACACCGACGCACTGGGGCCGACCAAGCGCGGCTACGCCACCGAATTGGTGCACAAGCTTCGCAAGGAATATGGCCAAGGCGGGTTCCTGCACTTCGGCCAGGGCAAGTGGTACCCGGGCGAGCAGTTGCCGCGCTGGGCGCTGTCGATCTTCTGGCGCACCGACGGCCAACCCGTCTGGCGCAACCCCGACCTGTTCGCCTCTGAGCAAGAACCCTCGCGCTACACCGCCGCCGACGCCGAGCGCTTCACCCGCCAACTGGCCAGGCAACTGGGCGTCACCGACAGCTTCGTGCAGGCCGGCTACGAAGACGTCTTCTACTACCTCTGGCGTGAGCGCCGGCTGCCGGTCAACGTCGACCCCTTCGACGCCCGCCTGGACGACGAGTTGGAGCGCACGCGCATGCGACGCGTGTTCGAGCAAAAGCTCGACACCCCCGTCGGCTATGTGCTGCCCCTGTCGGCTGGCGAGGGCACGCCGGCCGTGGCCGGCACGGTGTGGAGCACCGGCCCCTGGTACTTCCGCGATTCGCGCATGTACCTGTCGCCCGGTGATTCACCCATGGGCTTGCGGCTGCCGCTGGACGCCCTGCCCTGGGTCAGCAAGTCCGATTTTCCCTACCTGATCGAGCAGGATCCGTCGGTGCCACGCGAGCCGCTGCCGGCCGTCACACCGCCGGTTGCCGCCCCACCCGTGCTCGCCCCGCCCGGCGCCGGGCGGGTGCGTTCGCAGGCGCCCTTCGTCGCACAGGACGGCCTGGGCCGCTACGACGCCCCGGCGGCGGCTCGCAGCCCCAAGCAGGCCGAGCCGGAAGACTTCGCGCCGCCGCCTGGGCGCTTCAAGTCGGCCGCCGGTCTCACCCGCACCGCGCTGTGCGTCGAGGTGCGCGACCCGCGCCGCGCCAGCGGCCCCAAGGCCGAGAAGAAGGGCGAAAAATCCGGCGTCATCTACGTCTTCATGCCGCCGGTGGCACGCCTGGAGGACTACCTCGCCCTGGTCGCCGCGGTCGAGGCCACCGCGACCGGGCTGGGCGTCAAGATCGTGCTGGAGGGCTACCCGCCGCCGCGCGATCCGCGCCTGAAAATGCTGCAGGTCACGCCCGACCCGGGCGTGATCGAGGTCAACATCCACCCGGCACACAACTGGCGCGAACTGGTCGAGCACACCGAGTTTCTCTACCAGGCGGCCTTCGAGACGCGCTTGTCGGCCGAAAAATTCATGACCGACGGCCGCCATACCGGCACCGGCGGCGGCAACCACTTCGTGCTGGGCGCCGCCACGCCGGCCGATTCGCCCTTCCTGCGGCGGCCCGAGCTGTTGTCGAGCCTGCTGCTGTACTGGCACAACCACCCGTCGCTCAGCTACCTGTTTTCGGGCATGTTCATCGGCCCGACCAGCCAGGCGCCGCGCGTGGACGAGGCCCGCAACGACCAGCTCTATGAGCTGGAGATCGCGGTGCGCGAGATCGAACGCAACCGCAAGATCCACGGCCAGGAGATGCCGCCCTGGGTGGTCGACCGCACGCTGCGCAACATCCTGATCGACGTCACCGGCAACACGCACCGCAGCGAGTTCTGCATCGACAAGCTGTACTCGCCCGACTCGGCCACCGGCCGCCTGGGCCTGCTGGAGCTGCGCGCCTTCGAGATGCCGCCGCATGCGCGCATGAGCATCGTGCAGCAGCTGCTGATCCGCGCGCTGGTGGCGCGCTTCTGGCACGAGCCCTACCGCGCCCCGGCCACGCGCTGGGGCACGCAGCTGCATGACCGCTGGATGCTGCCCACCTTCATCCAGCAAGACCTGCACGATGTGCTGGCCGAGACCCGCACCGCCGGCTGGGATTTCGACCCGGCCTGGTTCGCGCCGCACTTCGAGTTCCGCTTCCCGCTGGTCGGGCAGGTGCAGTCGCGCGGGATCGAGCTCACCCTTCGCAACGCGCTCGAACCCTGGCACGTGCTGGGCGAGGAAGGCTCGGTCGGCGGCACGGTGCGCTATGTGGATTCCTCGCTGGAGCGCATGGAGGTGCGGGTCAGCGGCCTCAATGACAGCCGCCACACCATCACCGTCAACGGCAAGGCCTTGCCGCTGCAGCCCACCGGCGTGGCCGGCGAGTTCGTGGCGGGCGTTCGCTACCGCGCCTGGAACCCGCCCACCGCCCTGCACCCGACCATCGGGGTCCATGCGCCTGTCGTCGTCGACATCGTCGACACCTGGATGAACCGCTCCCTGGGCGGCTGCCAGTACCACGTGGCCCATCCGGGCGGGCGCAACTACATCACCTTCCCGATCAACGCGTACGAGGCCGAGAGCCGCCGCCTCGCGCGCTTTTTCCGGATGGGCCATACGCCCGGCCGGCTGCATGTGCCGCCGGCCACGGTCGACGTGCCGGCCAGCCGCGAGTTCCCATTTACCCTCGATCTGCGCACGCCGTCACGCGGCTGAGCCACCCGGTCCGTCGCCAAACGGGTAAAACCGTAGGCGAATGAGCAGAAAATTGAACGTACCAGGGTTGGGGCTGGCGCTTGTGATCGCGCTGGCCATGCCCACCACCGTCCGGGCGCAAGCACAGGCCGCCAGCGCCGAGCAGCCCACCGCCAGCGCCCGCTCTTTCACGCTGGAGATCCGCGCCCCCGCTGGCCAGCGCGCGCTGCTCGAGCAGCACCTGGAGCTGGGCCGCTACCGCGAAGTGCCCGACCTCGACGCTGCCGAGTTGGAGCGGCTGCTGGTGCTGGCCGAGCGCGACGCGCGGCAGCTGCTGGCCGCCGAAGGGTTCTTCAACCCCCAGCTGCAACTGCGCATCGACGCCGCGCAACGCCCGCCGCACGTGTTGATCGAGGTCGACCCCGGCGCGCAGGCCACCGTGCGCGGCGCCGACATCGACTTCGCGGGCGACCTGGCCGGTGCCACCGGCGGCGCCGTCACCGACCGCGCGGGCGAGACCCCGCGCGAGGACATCCGCCGGGCCATCCGCGAGGGCTGGAGCCTGCCGGCCGGCCGCGGTTTCACCCAATCGGCCTGGGACGACGCCAAGGCCGGCGCGCTGCGCACCCTGACCGCCCGGCGCTACCCGCGCGGGAGCATCGCGCTGAGCGTAGCCGACGTCGACGCCGCCACCGGCGTGGCCCGCCTCGGGCTGCGGCTGGACTCCGGCCCGCCCTTTCGCCTGGGCCCGATGGTGGTCACCGGCGCGCAGCGCTATGACCCGACACTGGTGCGGCGGCTGGCCCGGCTGCCCGAAGGCAGCGAGTACGACCGCGACCGCATCGTGCGCGCCCAGTTGCGCCTGGCGGGCAGTGGCTACTACGACTCGGCCTTTATCTTCGTCGACCCCGAGGGCGACGCCGACGCCGCGCCGGTGCAGGTGAACGTGCGCGAGGCCAGGCTGCAGCGCCTGACCCTGGGCGTGGGGGTGACCACCGACCGCGGGCCGCGCCTGTCGGTGGAGCACCGCCACAACCGCGTACCCGGCATCGGCTGGCGGGCCGATTCCAAGTTGCAGCTGGACCGAATTTCGCCCCTGGTGCAGTCCGAGCTCACCTCGCTGCCCGACGAAGAGGGCTGGCGTTGGGCGGTGCTGGGCCGCTATCAGCGCCTGCGCGACAACGGGCAGGACGTGCGCGTGCTGCAGACGCGGGCCGGCCGCCTGAGCAGTGAAGAGCGCATCGAACGCCACTACTACCTGCAGTACGACCGCGCCGACGTGCGCGACGCCGGCACCCTGCCGCCACAGGACACCGGCGACGGCACCGCGGTGTCTGTCAACTACATCTGGAACGGCCGCTATTTCGACGACCCGCTCTCGCCCACGCGCGGTTGGGGCTTCGGCTTCGAGCTGGGCGGCGGCCTCACCTTGAGCGGCAGCCGCAGCCCCTTCCAGCGCACCGTGGCCCGTGGCCTGTATTTCTGGCCGCTGGACCAGGGGCGCATCCAGCTGCGGGGCGAGGCAGGCGCGGTGATCGCGCGTGAGGCGGCGCGCGTGCCGGCGACGCAGCAGTTTCGAACCGGCGGCGACACCAGCGTGCGCGGCTACGGGTATCAAGACATCGGCGTAATCCAGTCCGACGGCAGCGTGCGCCCGGGCCGGCTGATGGTGGCCGGCGGCATCGAGTGGCAGCGGCCGATCTTTCGCAACCTCGACCTCGCCGGCGCACTGGAGCACACCGTGTTCATCGACAGCGGCGCGGTCGCCGACTCGCCCGCCGACCTGCGGGCACGCACCGGCGTGGGCACCGGGGTGCGGTTTCTCAGCCCCATCGGCGCATTGCAGGCCGACATTGCCTACGGCCTGCACAGCCGGCGCTTTCGGCTGCACCTGAACATCGGGGTGACGTTTTGAAGAGCGCCCTGCGCTGGCTCGGCGGCGGCCTGGGCGTGCTGGTGCTGTTGCTGGTGCTGGCCACCGTCGGCCTGTGGTGGTGGAGCGGCACGCAGGCATCGCTGGACTGGGCGCTGGGCCGCTACGCACAGCCCCTGGGCGTGAGCGTCGATGCCGCAAAGGGTTCACTGCGCGATGGGGTCACGGCGCAGCGCCTGCGCTGGTCGCAGGACGGC
>JAZKDA010000212.1:18841-19405 GCA_040387815.1 Pseudomonadota bacterium
CACCTACGACCGCAGGCGCACGGCATCGGCCAGCTACGCCACAGCGGTTACGGCGGAGGGCGTGCTTGGCGGCGGGCCGATTGAGACCATCAGCATCACGACCATCGCCGATCCTGGCGGCGGTGCCCCCGGCACGGTCACGCTGATCGTGGTCGCCGACGAGGTTCCGGACGGCCTGACGGTCGAGGCGACCGAGGTCGCCCTGGCCTGGGACTGGCGCAGCCTGCTGCAGCGGCGGGTGCTGCTGTCGCGGCTGCATGCGGCCAGCGTCCTGGTAACGGACGAGCGCCTGCCCCCCGCCGAGCCCGCCACACCACCCGCACCGCCGCAGCAGCTGCGCCTGCCGCTGCCGGTCGAGGTGCAAGAGGTGCGGATCGGCCGCCTCGCGTACCGAGGCGCCCTGGCGATCGAGGCCAGCGAGATCGCGGCCCGCTATGCCTATGAGGGCGCCGAGCATGCGCTGGACCTGCGAAGCCTGGTGCTGCCGCAGGGCCGCGTCTCGGGCCAGGCGCGGCTGGGGGCGCAAGCACCCCTGCCGCTGCAACTACGCTTGCAGGGCGAGTT
>JAZKDA010000212.1:19415-36177 GCA_040387815.1 Pseudomonadota bacterium
CCTGCCAATCGCGCTGCAGGCCACTGCCACCGGGCGGCTCGACGCCTTCGATGCCGAGCTGCGCTTGCAGGGCCGCGAGCCCGCCGCCAGCACACCCGCCGCCACCGTGACGGCGCATCTGACGCCCTGGGCACCCCAGCCGGTGCCGCAGGCCCGCGCCGAGCTGCGGCAGATCGATCTGGCCGCGCTGTGGTCCGCCGCGCCGCGCACCGCGCTGAGCGGCATGGTGGTGGTCGCACCCACCGCAGCCGGCACCGCACCCGCCACCTGGCAGGCGCAGGCCGACCTCGCCAATGCCATCCCCGGCCCCTGGGACCGTAAGCTGTTGCCGCTGTCACGCCTGAATGCCCAGGGGCAGTGGCGCGGCGACGGCAGCGCATTGGTGGAGCGCTTTCGCGCCCAGCTCGGCGGCGGCGAGGCCTCCGGCAGCGCGCAATGGCTGGGGCCGAACCAATGGCAGGCCAAGGGCCGCGTGACCAACGTCGATCCGGCGCGCCTGCACAGCCAGATGGCGCCCTTGCCCTTGTCGGGGCCGCTGCAAGCCAGCGGCGACCGGGGCGCGATCGCCTTCGAGGTCGACCTGAACGCGGCCGCCGGCGCCGACCGCAGCACTGGCCTGGCGCTGCGGCAACTTCAGGCCAGCGGGCGCTGGGCCGGCAAGGAGGTGGCCCTGCAGCGGCTGCTGGTGCGCAGCAACGACGCCCGCCTGCAAGGCCAGCTCACGCTGGTGCCCGCGACGCGCTTCGGCCAGGGCAGCCTCACGCTGGAGGCGCCGGGCCTGCGCGCCGATGCCGTCGGCAGCCTGTCCGAGGTGCGCGGCGGCGGCACACTGCGGCTGGACACCCCACAGCTGGCCCAGGCGCTGGCCTGGGTTCGCACCCTGCCCGGCCTGGCCGGCAGTCAGATCCCCGCCCTGTCCGGCGAGGCGCATCTGGCGCTCGACTGGCAAGGCGGCTGGCGCGATCCGCGGCTGCGCGCGCAACTGCAAGCGCCCCGGCTGGTTGCCCCGGCCGCCGCGGGTGCGACGCCCTGGACGGTGCGCCGCGCCTCGCTGGCCGTCGATGGCCGGCTGTCGGCCGCCGACGTGCAGTCGCAGGGCGAGGCGCATCAAGGCACGCGCCGCCTGCGCTGGGACTTGCGTGGCAACGCCGGCCAGGCCGGCGCGGCGCTGTGGCAGGCGCGGCTGGACACGCTGGAGGTGGGCGCCACCGACACCCTGCGCACCCCCGGCGAATGGCAGTTGCGCCTGCAGGGCGCACCGCTCGATCTGCGCCTGCACACCGACACCTTGCGGGTAGAGGCGGGCGCCGGCCGCGCGCTGCTGGTGGCGCCGGTGCGCAGCGGCCCGGCGCAGGCGCGGCTGTCCTGGGAGCCCATGCGCTGGGGTGGTGGGCAGGCGGTCAGCGCCGGGCGGCTGGCGGGCCTGCCACTGGCGTGGATCGAGCTGTTCACCGGCCGCACGCTGGCCGGCACGCCCCTGGGCGGCGGCGACCTGATGTTCGATGCCGATTGGGCGCTGGACCTGGGCAGCCAGCTGCGGCTGCGCGCCTCGCTGGCGCGCACCGCCGGCGATCTGAGCCTGCTGGCCGAATCGGTCGACGGCGCGGCCACCCGCATCGCGGCCGGCATTCGCCAGGCCCGGATCACACTGCTGGGCGAGGGCGACACCGTCACCCTCGGCCTGGTGTGGGACACCGAGCGCGCCGGCCAGGCGCAGGGCAGCGTCACCACGCGCCTGGTGCCCGGCGGCAATGCCGGCTGGCAGTGGCCGGCCGACGCCACGGTAAAGGGGCAACTCAGCGCCCGCCTGCCGCGCCTGGGCGTGTGGTCGCTGTTGGCGCCGCCGGGCTGGCGGCTGCGCGGCTCGCTGGCCGCCGACCTGCAACTGGAGGGCACACGCGCCGACCCGGTGCTGCGGGGGCGCTTTGCCGCCGACGACCTGGCGCTGCGCTCGGTGGTGGACGGCATCGCGCTGCAGGACGGCCGTCTGCGCGCCCGCCTCGAAGGCCGCCGGCTGGTGGTGGAGGAACTGCTGCTGCACGGCAACGGCGGCCCCGCCAGCGGCGGTACGCTGCGGGCCACCGGCGAGGCCAGCTGGACGCCAAACGGTCTGCAGGCCCGCGCTGACGCCCGACTGGAGCGGCTGCGCACACTCACGCGCAGCGACCGGCAGCTGACCATCTCGGGCCAGGCCCAGGCCCGCACGGACGGCACGGCCACCCAGGTGGCCGGCGAGCTGCGGGTCGACCGGGCGCTGATCGTGCTGCCCGAAGTCAGCGCGCCGCGCCTCGGGGAGGATGTGGCGGTGCACAACCTGCCGCCTGGCGTGAGCCTGCGCGGCACCCTGCCGGCCGCGGCGTCACGGCCGCTGGACATCGCGGTAAGCGTCGACCTGGGCGACGATTTCCGCGTCAGCGGGCGCGGGGCGAACGCGCGGCTGCGCGGCCGGCTGGCGATCAGCGGGCAGTCCCTGACCGCGCCGCGTCTGGCCGGCACCGTGCTGGCCAGCGGCAGCTACCAGGCTTACGGCGAGCGCCTGACCATCGAGCGCGGCGAGCTGCGCTTTACCGGCCCGGCCGACAACCCGGCACTGGACATCCTGGCCGTGCGGCCGAACCTGGTGCAAAAGGCGGGTGTGCAGGTCACCGGGCGCGCCCAGGCGCCGGTGGTGCGCCTGTACTCGAACCCGGCCTTGTCCGAGGCGGAGACCCTGTCGTGGCTGGTGCTGGGACGCTCGGCCGCCGGCGGCGGCGCCGAGGCGGCGCTGTTGCAGCGCGCCGCCTTCGCCCTCCTGGGCCAGCGCGCCGGCGGTGGCTTGGCCAGCCGGACCGGCGGACGCGGCATCGCCGGCCTGGTCGGGCTGGACGAACTGTCAGTGCGGCGCGACGGCGCCGACGGCGCCGCCATCACGCTGGGGCGGCGCTTTTCCGACAACTTCTATGCCTCCTATGAGCGCACCCTGTCGGGCGCGCTGGGCACCTTGTTCATCTTCTACGAACTGTCGCAGCGCCTGACCGTGCGCGCCGAAGCCGGGGTGCGCAGCGGGGTCGACCTGATCTACACCTTCAGCTACGACTGATCCATGGCCAGCGCAGACCCGGCGCGACATCCGCGCCACATTGGGCGGCGGCCCCAAGCGCGGCGGGGCCGGTTTCAATGCAACAATCGTCCGCAGTGGAATCCCCCCTTCTCTCCCTTTTCGCCGCCGAAGCCAGCGAGTCCCCCGAGGCGCTCGCGGCCTCGCTCGCGCCGCGCGCCATGCCCGGCCACTTCGACGAGTTGCGCGGCGCGATGTCGCCGCTGGACGCGGCGGGCGGCGCTGTCGCGGCCGGCCCGACACCGGGGCCCACGCCCGCCTGGACCAGCTTCTTCCGCAATCTCGGCGAAGGCGGTTTTTCAGACCTCGACCGCCGCACTGCCAACCTGCACCGGCAGGTGCGCGACAACGGCGTCACCTACAACGTCTACGCCGACACCACTGGAACGCAACGCCCCTGGTCGCTGGACCTGTTCCCGCTGATCATCCCGCCCGACGAGTGGCAGCGCGTCGAGGCCGGCGTGCTGCAGCGCGCGCGCCTGCTCGAGCGCGTGCTGGAAGACGTCTACGGCCCGCAGCGGCTGCTGGCCGCCAACATGCTGCCGCCGGCCCTGGTGCACGGCCACCCTGGCTATCTGCGCGCGTTGCACGGCGTGGCGCCCCCTGGCGGGCGGCGGCTGATGATCGCGGCGTTCGACCTCGCCCGCGATCCGCAAGGCCAGTGGTGGGTGGTGTCGCAGCGCACGCAGGCGCCCTCGGGCCTGGGCTACCTCATGGAGAACCGGCTGATCACCTCGCGCCTGTTCCCCCAGGCCTTTGGCGCCATGCGGGTGCAGCGCCTGGCCGCCACCTACAGCGCCCTGGTCGAGAGCCTGCGCGTCCTCAGCCCGGCCGGCGGCGACGCGCCGCGCATCGTGCTGCTCACGCCCGGCCCCTACAACGAGACCTACTTCGAGCATGCCTTCCTGGCCCGCTACCTCGGCCTCACGCTCGTCGAGGGCAGCGACCTGACCGTGCGCGACGAGCGCCTGTTCCTCAAGACCCTGGACGGCCTGGAGCCAGTGCACGGCGTCCTCAAACGCCTGGACGACGAGTTCCTCGACCCGCTGGAGCTGCGCCCCGACTCGCGCCTGGGGGTGCCGGGCCTGCTGCAGGCGATCCGCGCGGGCAACGTGCTGATGGCCAACATGCCGGGCTCGGCCTTCCTCGAATCGCCCGCCCTGCTGGGGTTTCTTCCTGCACTGTCGCGCCAGTTGCTCGGGCAGGAGTTGCAACTGCCCTCGCTGCCCACCTGGTGGTGCGGCGAACGCGCCGCGATGCTGGCAGCGCACCCGCTGCTCCATCGAAGTGTCATCAAGTCCACCTACACAACCCCGGGCTCAGGCGCCGTGCTGGGCCGATCGCTGACCCGCCGCGAACTCGAAGCGTGGGCGCGCAAGATCGAGCGCCAGCCCGACGAACACACCGTGCAGGCCTGGATGCCGCTGTCGCAGATGCCCACCTGGAAAGGCCAGCGCATCGCCACCCGCTCGCTGATGCTGCGCGTGTTCGCCCTGCCCGACGGCCCGCGTGGCTGGCGGGTGCTGCCCGGCGGCCTCACGCGGCTGGCCGGCGCCTCGGCGGACATCGCCTCGATGCAGCGTGGCGGCAGCAGCGCCGACACCTGGGTGCTCACGCGCGGCGAGATCGATCGCACCACCTTGTTGCCGCAAGATGGCCCGACCGGCGCGGTGCTGCGCCAGCGCACCGTGACCAGCCGCGCCGGCGAGAACCTGTTCTGGCTGGGCCGCTACACCGAACGCACCGAGAACTCCGCACGTCTGGCCCGGCTTGCGCTCGAAAGCCTCAGTGGCGAGGACCAGTCTTCGCGCCCCCTGCTGGAGTGGCTCAGCCAACTGGCCGTGGACAACGCCCTGGTGCCGGCAGAGGCCCCGCCGGCCACCCGCTCGCGCCGGGTGTTCGAGCGCGCGCTGCTCACCGCGCTGGGCGACACCAGCGACGCGGCCAGCGTGGGCTTCAACCTCAGCGCCCTGCGCAGCGCGGCGTCGGCGGTGCGCGAGCGCCTGTCGGTGGAGCAATGGAACCTGATCGTGCGTGCCGAGCACGAGTTCCTGGGCGCCTGCAAGCACGGCGAGGGCCATACCGGCTGCTCGCCGATGGAGGCCTTGCGCGTGCTGGAGCACTTGTCGGCGCACACCGCCGCCATGACCGGCGCGCAGACCGACCGCATGACCCGCGACAACGGCTGGCGCCTGCTGTCCATCGGGCGTCACCTGGAGCGCCTGACCTTTCTGGCCTCGGCGCTGGCGCTGGGCTTCGAGACCGGCGCGGTGCGCGACGAAGGCGGCTTCGACGCCATCGTGGCGCTGTTCGACAGCGGCATTACCTTCCGCGGCCTTTATCAGAAGCGCCATCACATCCCCGCGCTGGTCGACCTGCTGGTGCTCGACCGGGACAACCCGCGCTCGCTGGGTTGGGTGCTGCAAACCCTGCGCGGGCGGCTCGCGCGCCTGGAGGGCAAGGCCCACGGCGACGACGTGCCGCTGGAGACCTACCTGCCCGACCCCGAGGGCTGGACCCTGGAACAACTGAGCGAACGCGGCGACGACTACAAAGCCCTGCGGGCGCTGTTGCAGCAATGCGTGGACGCGGCCTACCAGCTGTCGGACGATCTGGGCACCCGCTACTTCACCCTCACCAGCGACGACCGTCAATCCGTCGGGGCATAAAAGTCATGCTGCTGCGGATCACGCACGAAACCCGCTACGACTATGTGCCGCCGGTCAAGACCGCACAGCACATGGCGCACCTGCGCCCGGCGGAGACCGCCTGGCAGCGCCTGCTGCGGCACCAGCTGGCCATCACGCCCGTGCCCACGCGCCAGGGCGAAGCCTCGGACGTGTGGGGCAACGGCCGCGTGTTCTTCAGCCTGCAGCAGGCGCATGCGCAATTGCGCGTGCGGGCCGACAGCGTGGTCGAGACCACGCCGCGTCCGCCGCCAGCGCGCGACATGCCCTGGGACGAGGTGCGCGAGCGCATGCGCTACCACCGCCACGCCGCCTTCGATCCGGCCAGCGAGTTCGCCTTCGCCTCCAGCTACGTGCCGCGCCACGCCGACTTCATCGCCTATGCCGCCCCCAGCTTCACGCCGGGGCGGCCCTTGCTGGAGGCGGCGCGCGAGCTGTGTGCCCGCATCCACGCCGATTTTGAATACCACGCCGAGGCCACCGACGTCAGCACACCCGCGCTGCAGGCGCTCAAACTGCGCCAGGGGGTCTGCCAGGATTTCGCGCACGTCATGCTCGGTTGCCTGCGCAGCCTGAGTCTGCCGGCGCGCTACGTCAGCGGCTACCTGCTGACCGAGCCGCCGCCCGGCAGACCCCGCCTGGTCGGCTCGGACGCATCGCACGCGTGGGTATCGGTGTATCTGCCCGGCCCCACCGGCGGCGAGCCCGGCGAATGGGCGGAGCTCGACCCGACCAACGACCGCCCCGCCGGCGAGGACTACGTCACCCTGGCCACCGGCCGCGACTATGCCGACGTTTCGCCCCTTCGCGGCGTGATCCACGGCGGCGCGCACCACACCCTGCGGGTGGCGGTGACGGTGGCGCCGGTGGACGAGGAGAGAAAATAAAGCGTCATCCCGGCGAATGACTCGTCATCCCCGCGAAGGCGGGGATCCAGCAGCGCGGTGTGTCCAGCGCGACTCGCCCAATGAGAACCCCATCATGACCATCCAAGCCAAGCTCAAAGAACTCAACATCACCCTGCCCCCGGTCGCCGTGCCCGCGGCCGCCTACGTGCCCTTCGTGCGCACCGGCAACCTGGTCTTTATCAGCGGCCACATCGCCAAGAAGGACGGCAAGCCCTGGGTCGGGCAACTGGGCAAGGACATGGCCACCGCCGAAGGCCAGCAAGCCGCCCGCGCCATCGCCATCGACTTGCTGGGCACCCTGCAGGCGGCGGTGGGCGACCTGGAAAAGGTCACGCGCATCGTCAAGCTGATGAGCCTGGTCAACTCCACGCCCACATTCACCGAACAGCATTTGGTGACCAACGGCGCCAGCGAGTTGATCGGTCAGGTGTTCGGTGACAAGGGTGCGCACGCACGCAGCGCCTTTGGCGTGGCGCAGATTCCGATGGGGGCGTGTGTGGAGATCGAGATGATTGCGGAAGTCGGCTGACGTCTCGATCGGGTTGCTTCAACGAACCACCGGGCCATCTTGGCCGCATTGCTGGCGGTTCACGAAGAGGATGGCCAAGCCTGCGTCGGGAACCTGGAACTCAATGGCCCCCGAGGTCCCAGCTCGATGAACCTGGCGAGTGAACTTCAGCCGCTTTGACTCCAGGTACGCGGAGAATTCATTGGGCGTCTTGACATCGGGTAGATCCTGGAGCTTGCGCTTGAGGGAGGAGATCGAAGCGCGCTCTCCGTGGCGCCCGAGAAGCCTCCACTCTTGGGCGAGTGCGCCTGCGCACACGAGCCAGACGGACGCTGCTACCAGCGTTGAAAGAATCGGCGACCGGCGCACTGACCACTTCATGGGGACGCGATGGTTAGGGCGCCGGATGTGTCGGCCCACGTACCATTCAGGTGCCATCTTCACTTAGCCATTTAATGGCCGCTACCATGTCGTTGTAGAAAACCCGGTAGTCGCCTTCTCCGAAGGCTAGCCGCGCCAGGTAGGCCAAGCGACTGTTTGGAACAACAATGGCCCGGCGAAGCTTTACGTGACCGAGCTCTTCGTCAAGTTCACGCTGGGCCCACGGAACATCTACAGGCGGAGCATCCATTTCGAGCGTGTCGTACAGCACCCTGCCCCGCCCGGCGTCACTGACCAGGAACAGGACCTCTTTTTGTGTTTCCCGCAGCAAATCTGCAGTGGGCTCACCTCGTACTCGAGCGATGATGAGATCACCGACCAATTCAACCCACGCTTGACCCTGCATAGCCTTCCCCGAGACACCTGAAGTTGACGAAGCAGATGCCGCGCAACCCGCTGCGCTTGCCTTCTGGCGCACGTCGTCCGTGTTGACTGCCATGCTACGCGCCTGGCTTGTTCGCACGACGACTCTGGGGTTTCTGATGCGCAATGGTCGCCTTGGAGTTGCCCTCGCGCTCTGCGAGCCTACCGGTCACGTACTTGTGCAGGACGCTGGCGATAAGCGTTTGGTACGGAAGCCCTTGCTCGAGCGCCTTGACTTGGATGTCCTGCAGATCTCCCGGCGAAAGGCGGATATTCACGCCCTGATCCTTGATTGCAGTAGCGCGCGCAGCCGCCTTGAACTTGGAGAGCTCGGACTTTGTGGCGACGGACTTGAGCGTGCCCTTTTCAAAGGCGGTAAGCAGCTCCGTTTCGTATGGATCAGTCTTCGGCATCTTGTTCACCTTGGTTCAAGTAGTCGCGCGTTGCCTTACGGCTCGGGATGACGCTCTTAAGTAAGAAGTGGTCGTCTTGCTCGACAAAGGGCACCAAGTACACAGAACCGTCGCTGGCCACAACCAAGACGATGGGCCGGCCACCAGCGGGCTTGCGCATGAAGTTGAAGATGAGGCTGGTGGTGACCGTCAGCGGCACGATGCCGATCTCGGCATCTGAATTGTGCGGCGCCGATTGGCGTCCGCACCAATGAATAGTTCGGCGTCAATTTCATTCGATGTGGTCGCTCTTTGCCAGGTTATGCCTTGCACAGAGCAATTGCACATTGGCCGCTGTCATAGATGTGCCGCCCTTGGCGAACGGAAGGATATGGTCAAAGTGAAGTTCGTCGACGGCACCGCACATCGAGCACTTCGCGCCATCGCGTTTCCAGACCTCAAGTTTGACGTGCGTCGGGATCAGGCGGCGTCGTTCTGCGTTCACGTGGACGGGTTGCTCAAAGTCTTCATCGCCTTCGACGGCAACTAGCCTGAACTTGCATACGGTGCGGAACTCGTCACGCTCCGTCCACGAATCGATAAGGTGAAAGACACCGTTGTATGACCAGATTCCAGGGCGAATCTTTTCGTAAACACGTACTCGCTCGGGTAATCGACTTCCAACTTTGGCGGCTTGAGCCGCCGCATGGAACTTGCCGTTCTGTGTGGGACGTCCGCTCGGGAACTTCAGTGGTTGGTCAACACCCTTCGGGTTGGGGCTCAACGGACCCTTTGGCATGTCGTGGCCCTCGTACACGAGAGTTGTTCCCGAGTCTTCCAGTCGATCACGGTAGGGCGCGTTCGCCCGCACCGACATGAGAATGACTGAATGATTGCCGCCCAAGCCGAAGTTCATGCCCTGTTGCAGGCTAGTGCGCTCGCGCCGGCACATCTCAATGTAGGAAATGACGTTGTCGCTCACGAGACCTTTCTTGACGCCGAACGTTCGACATGAGCGGCGGGCCAAAGGGCGCGAAGCGGCCTTTGGCCCGCCCCCTCGATGGAGGGGTTAGACGACATCTTGGTCGCGGTGCTCACGATGCCAGGAGTTGTACTTCCAAGGTGTGACTTCCTCCAGCCACGTGACCTTTGGTATTGGCATCTGTTCGCCCGTATTGCTGGCGCTAGGCAGCTTGGCAAGCTGTTGACCGAGCAAACCTTCGTGTTGCTGAGGTACGAATATCCAAGGCCGAACTGGCCAGTCGAGCGCGATGCCACAGTCTCGCTCCAATGCGACCCGCAGAAGATGCCAATTCTCGGACCAGCCGGTGAGGCGCTTTGCGAGCGCACCCAACGTCTTGGAGTACGTGACCTCGCAAAGATATGCCTTCCGCTCCTGAAGGTTGACGGCCACTGCATCGCAGTACCAGTGAGGACCGCTCGTGTCCGGGTTAGGCCCCGCATTGAGCTGAATGCAGCACTCTGTGTTGACGAACGTCGCACGGTTCGCACGCAAGTACTCTGTGACCACGCCTTGAAAATAGTCCAAGCGCCTCCTATACGGGTTGATGTTGTCTAACGTGATATAGACCGCACGCGCACGCAACAGTACGGAATTATCAGGGCTCGGCCGCTGCTCATAAGTTGTTGTCCTGCTTGAGGAGTGTGAACATCGGGCGCTTTTCCATGGTGGATATTCTGGCGGCAAACCCCGCAGGAACTCAACCGGCGCCCGAACCGACGCAGCGCTAAGGCTGGTGGTTGGGGTGGGTCGGGCGCCGGACGATTCGCGGTTGCCACGGAGCACGCGTTTTGCAGTGGCGTTGACGAAGCGGTCGTGGCGCCAATGGGTCTGGGCCCGCGACATGGACAGAGCACGACCGATCCCGTTCGACGGCCGATGCCCACCCCGTCGCGCCAGATGTGCAGCGCGAGAATAGAGGTTTCAGAAAGCCGTGAGGAACCATTTCCCCGGCGGCCTGAGCATCGTCGCATCCTCAGCGGGCTCGCTGCGGCGGGATCGCGTAGGTGCCGACCGCGTGCGCGACCGGATCGTCGATGCCTTGCGAATACAGGGACACCTCACCCACCGCCAGGGTACGCCCCAGTTTCATTAGCCGGCACACGCCGACGATGGGCCGGTCACCGGCGGGTTTGCGCATGAAGTTGAAGCTGAGGCTGGTGGTGACCGTCAGCGGCACGATGCCGATCTCGGCCAGGATGGCCACGTACAGGGCTACATCGGCGGTGGCCATCATCACCGGGCC
Organism: Pseudomonadota bacterium; assembly: GCA_040387815.1. Classification (GTDB taxonomy): domain Bacteria; phylum Pseudomonadota; class Gammaproteobacteria; order Burkholderiales; family Burkholderiaceae_C; genus Ramlibacter. The sequence continues at coordinate 30,079 of JAZKDA010000212.1, forward strand.
CGACACCGTGCCACCGGGCCGCAGTTCGCCAATGCCCACCTCATGAAGCACGGTGGCGCCCATGTTGCCGGCTTCGAGCACCTGCACCGGCGTCTGCGGAAACTCGGTGGCGATGAATTCTGCGATGTCTTGCTTGCTTGGCATGTTGCCAGTGTGCCGCAACGCGCGCCAAGGGCCGATCAACAGGCCAGCGAAGGCTGAAACGGCGTGGCCGCGCCGGGGACGGCATGGCCGTGCGCGAGCCCATTTCAGATGCCGGATTACGACTGCATGCGCTTCCCGAAAGCTAAAACCGCCGGACAACTTCTTGCCGTTGCGGGGGAGTCCATATACGACCTGTTAGGCTGCATTCCACGGAAAATTGCAGTGGCGGCAGACGTACTGCCTTCCAAGGGCGACACCAAAGTGAGCGCGGACCGAGGAAACACCATTTCGAAACTCCCTTCCAGCCGTCACGGGAGGTGGCACCCAGAGAACCTGAAGGTACCGACTGCCGCAGCGTGAGCAGCGAGCAGCCAAGCCAAATGCCACGGACATCACACAAAGGGGTGCGCCGAAGTAGAGCAATGACATGAGAAGCGCATGGCTGGCCCCGGTTGCATCCAGCCATCGTCCGATGGGCGGAAACAGGAGCGCGGCGACTAGACAGAACAGCACGATGCAAACCAAGCTGAGTGTGGCGACATACAAGGTGGAGCTCAGTCGTGCGAGAAGTGAAGGCATCAGCGGGCGTCGAATAGCGGCAAATACTTGTGTGCGATCTTACGTGGAAGTGAGCCGCCGCCAGAGGCGGTCGGCCCGACTGCAGGGTTAGGCAGGTATCGGCTAGCTCTTGAACTCAACAATACGATACGCATGGGAATTCCCGGCTGCACTGGCTCGCACGATCGCGACAACCGCTCCCTTGGAGCCCTTCACGTGAAATGTGTACTGCTTATATGGGCTCTCCCTGCCCGGTACCCCCTCATAAGCTAGGTATTTGACGAGCGAGTACTCAGAGACATCTCCTACGAGCACGTGCAACTCTGGAGAAGACTCAATGAAAGTCTTTGCACCGGGTAGTGTCGAATCACGCCGCAAAATCAACTCAACAGCAATCGAACCAATGCATGTGAAGACAAGAAACGTTATTACGAGATGGACTAGTTTCTTCTGACGGTGTGATGGAGGAACAGGAACGCCTTCCACCTTGTAGCCAGCCTCAGCAAGCAACGTGTTCGCCCTCTCGCGGACTGAAGGATCGTGATGTTGTGAGGAGGTCACGAGCTATGCCTAACGTGAAGGTGACCGGACGCTGTCGGCGGGCCGGTTGACTGATGGAATGGACTCCCCGTTTGTTTGCGCCACATTGGCGCTCTGGTCTTCATTGGCGTGGGGATCAGGTCTTCATCAAACGAAAGTAGTCCGACATGAATGCTACAACCGTTGCCGTTGATTTGGCAAAGTCCGTCTTCCAGCTGGCCGTGGCCGATCAAGCCTGGCGAGTCGTTGAAACGCACCGCCTCACGCGCACCCAGTTTGAGCGCTGGTTTGTCGATCGCGATGTGGGCCTGGTCGTCATGGAGGCCTGCGGTTCGGCGCACCACTGGGCGCGCTGGCTCAATGGCCTGGGCATTGAAGTGAAGCTGCTCCCGGCGCAATACGTGCGCGCCTACGTGCGCCGCAACAAAACCGACGCGGCCGACGCCGCCGCCCTGCTGGAAGCGGCCCGGGCCGGTGACTCCTGGGCGCTGGGCGTTCAGCAACGCAGTAACCACAACAAGGCCGGCTGTGCTCTGGCCAACAAGCTGGCTCGCATCTGCTATGCGACGCTGCGCGACAAGGAACGGTTCGATGAACAACAGCCGCTCAACAGGAAGTTGAGCCGCCGGGCCTTCACGATGCCGGCCTGAAATGATTTGAGTTTCCCCCGCCTCGCCTTGCGACGCGATTGATCGACCATCATGGCAAACAGGGTTCACCCCGCACCGAACGACGCCGATAACACTTCCGGCAGCTCGCCTGCCGCTTGTATTGACTGGCGCTTCGGTGACGCAGATTCCATGTCGGCACGGGCCATCACAGAGCCCACAACAGATGCCGGATATACGACTGCAGGCGCTTCCCCAACAGCCACCCACTCGATCAGTTTCTTGCCTTTGAGGGGGAGTCCATATACGACCTGTTAGCTGAGAATTTCATGGTGCTCCACCAGGAAGCTTACCGACGGCGAAGAGTCCCACCCAAGCCAGAAGCACAACTGCGCCGTTGACTACGCCCAACCAGGATGATTCGAAAAGTCGCCGCCAGCGACCCGAACGAGCGCGCACCGCCAGCAGAATGAGCACCCCGATTGCGACTACCACCGCGAGCAGATTCGCAAAGTAGCCAATGAAAACTCCAAAGGCCAATGCCGATGGAATATGTGCATTGATTCCAACGATCGCGGCGGCCAAACACAGCAAGTTGAAACCGCTCAAGGTGACGTGCCAAGGATTCATTGCCAGCTAACGTGACGATCAGCGGCCGCCGGAGGCGGTCCGATGGACTGACATGTTAAACAGAAGGGCAGCCATGCTTCACAAAAACAGCCACGGTTCTCACTCTATTCCCCCGCTCGCGAGGAGCCATATGCCCACCCCGGCAAGTACGACAGCGATGGGGAACTTCAGCTCGGATGCGCGTGACTTTGGCCAAGAGAATGTCTTAAGCACAATTCCGCCCTTCTCTTGGACGGGTTTGTCACCCCAAATAGCGACGACGATTGCCGCGATGATGAAGCCAAGGCCAAGCGCGTAGTGCATGGATTGATTGTGTTCCCTGCGATTTAACGTAAAAATGACCGGACCACGAACACTCGCGGCGAAGCCGCCTTCTGCTGTTGTGGTTCCGTGTCGATTGACATGTTAAATTGCATCTGATTCATTGCTGCATTTTGATGCTTCTTCAAGTGCCGCCAAATCCGCTTCCGGTGCCAGGCGATGTACAAATGGACAGAGCGGCAGGTATCGAACGGCGATCCGGGAACCGGGCGGGTGCTCTTCACGGAAAAATATCGAGGTCCCCTCATTGCACTTGAGTGCCGTGGTCGAGCCCATCGGTATGAACTCGAAACTCGCAATGCCATCCGAGTCGTATGCTCGAATCGTCGCCATCGCAAGTCTGCCTCGCACCTCAAGGTCGCTTCTCGCTGCTCGCTCGGAACGACTAGCGAGAACGGCCAGCGAGCCGAACAGGCCGAAAGCGATAGCGAGTGCAATGACGACGCCCATGCAATTTAACGTGATATAGACCGCACGCGTGCGGAATAACATGGACGCTGCGGAATAAGCTGGACTCGGCGTATGCTCATAAGTGGTTGTCCTGCCTGAGGAATGTGAAAATCGTGCGCTGCTTCAAGGTGGATATTCTGGCGCGAAACCCCGCAAGAACTCAACCGGCGCCCAAACCGACGCAGCGACGAGGCCGGTGGTTGGGGTGGGTCGGGCGCCGGACGATTCGCGGTTGCCACAGTGCCTGCGTTTCGCGGTGGCTTTGATGAAGTGGTGGTGGCATGCATGGGTGACCGCCCGCGAGATGGACAGAGCACGGCCCACCCCGGCCGGCGGCCGATGCCCACCTGTCAGGCCGGTTTTGCTTCCTCTGGTCCTGTGGAGACCCTCAGCCAACGTGATCCGCTCGCTCACCAAAGGTCATAACTGGAAATCCTGGCAATACACGGTACAACAATCGAGCCGATCAACAGGCCAACGAGGGCTGAAACGGCGTGTCTGCGCTGGGGACGGCATGGATGGACGCGGCTTGCACCACCAGTTCTTTTCCGTGAGCCAAGTCCAGCGCTAGCCGCAGGGTGCCGGCACAGTCGATAGGAAGGTCCAGGTGGCGCAGCCGCACCGCGCCATCGGTCAAGGCAGCATCGAGCACGCGCCCGAATCCTTGACGCGCGTCGCCTTCCAACCGCGCCCCACGGCACTCGACCACCAGGCCGAGCAGATAGCCATGTTCTTCGCCGACCACGGAAGGCTCGACCGCCGCCGCAGCAAAACGCAGGTGAACCACATCGCCCATAACCTCCACCGCCGCCAATTCGGAGTCGGCAAAGACCAGGCGCATGGCCTTACTCGACGCGTTCGATCGATGCGGGCTTGAAGCCCAGGTCCGCCGCCTTGCCCTTGCGGCCGCGGCCGGCCTTGGCGTTGTTCAGCGAGCGGATCTCCAGCGTCTCTTCGCGCTCCTTGCCGGCGCGGCCCAGGCCGCTGATCTTGACGCTGCGCGTATAGGCCGCAGCGCCGGCCAGGGTGTCCTTGGCTTCCAGGTCGATCAGCATCAGGCCGCGGCCGCCATTGGCCTGGGCCTTGAGCTCGGTGATCTCGAAGGTGAGGATGCGCCCGCCCGTGGAGGCGCAGCACACATGCGTGGCCGGTGCCTGCGGGGCGACGTTCGCCGGAGAGGGGCGGCACACGGTTTCGCCCGCGCCGCAGCTGATGAAGCTCTTGCCGCCGCGCTGGCGCGAGCTCATGTTCTCCACCGTGGCCAGGAAGCCGTAGCCGCCCGAGTTGGACAGCAGCAGCCAGGCCCCCGCCGCGCCCGCGAAGTAGTGCACGAGCTGGGTGCCCGGCTCCAGGTCGATGAAGGTGGTGAGGGGCTGGCCGTCGCCGCGCGCACCGGGCAAGGTGGACACGGCAATTGAGTAGATGCGGCCGTTGCTGCCAAAGGCCAGCAGCGTGTCTACCGTGCGGCATTCGAAGGTGCTGTACAGGCCGTCGCCGGCCTTGAAGGCGAAGCTGGCAGCTTCGTGGCCGTGGCCCTGGCGGGCGCGGACCCAGCCTTTTTGGGAGACGACCACCGTGACGGGCTCGTCGACCACGCGCACCTCGGCCACGGCCTTCTTCTCGGCCTGGATCAGGGTGCGGCGGGCGTCGGCGAAAGTCTTGGCGTCTTGTTCGATCTCCTTGACCATCAGGCGGCGCAAGGCCGTGGGGCTGCCCAGGATCTCCTCGAGCTTGCCCTGCTCTTCGCGCAGTTCCTTGAGCTCCTGCTCGATCTTGATCGCTTCGAGCCGCGCCAGCTGGCGCAGGCGGATTTCAAGAATGTCCTCGGCCTGCCGGTCGCTGAGGTGAAAGCGGGCGATCAGCGCGGCCTTGGGCTCGTCGCTGGCGCGGATGATGGCGATCACCTCGTCGATGTTCAGCAGCACCGTCTGCCGGCCTTCGAGGATGTGGATGCGATCAAGCACCTTGTTCAGGCGATGGCGCGAGCGCCGCTCGATCGTGCGCTGGCGGAACTCGATCCACTCGGTGAGCATCAGCCGCAGCGATTTTTGCACCGGCCGGCCATCCAGGCCGACCATGGTCAGGTTGATCGGCGCCGAGGTCTCCAGGCTGGTGTGCGCCAGCAGCGTGGTGATGAGATCGCTTTGCTCGATGCGGCTGGTCTTGGGCTCGAACACCAGGCGCACGGCAGCATCCTTGCTGGACTCGTCGCGCACGGCGTCGAGCACCGACAGCACGGTCTGTTTGAGCTGCAGCTGGTCTTGCGACAGCGCTTTCTTGCCGGCCTTGACCTTGGGGTTGGTGAGCTCCTCGATCTCTTCCAGCACACGCTGGGTGCTCACGCCCGGCGGCAGCTCGGTCACCACCATCTGCCACTGGCCGCGGGCCAGGTCTTCGATCTTCCAGCGCGCGCGCACCTTGAGCGAGCCGCGGCCGCCGCGATAGGCTTCGGCGATGTCCGAGGCGCCGCTGATCACCTGCCCGCCGCCCGGGTAGTCAGGGCCGGGAATGAGGGTGAACAGATCCTCGTCGGACAGCTTGGGGTTTTTGATGAGCGCCACGCAGGCGTCGGCCACCTCGCGCAGGTTGTGGCTGGGGATCTCGGTGGCCAGGCCGACGGCGATGCCGCTGGCGCCATTGAGCAGGGTGAAAGGCAGGCGCGCGGGCAGCTGGGTGGGCTCTTGCGTGCTGCCGTCGTAATTGGGGATGAAGTCGACCGTGCCTTCGTCGATCTCGTCGAGCAGCAGGTTGGTGATCTTGGCCAGCCGCGCCTCGGTGTAGCGCATGGCAGCCGCGCCGTCGCCGTCGCGGCTGCCGAAGTTGCCCTGGCCGTCGATCAGCGGATAGC
>JAZKDA010000213.1:0-6680 GCA_040387815.1 Pseudomonadota bacterium
CGACCCCAACATGCGCGGCGGCCCGGGCGGGCCCGAAGGCTTTGGCGGCTTCGCCGAAGCCTTCGGCGACATCTTCGGCGACATCTTCGGCCAGGGCCGCGGACGCGCCGGCGCGGGCGGCGGCCGCCAAGTCTATCGGGGCAACGACCTGTCCTATGCCATGGAGGTCACGCTCGAAGAGGCCGCCGCCGGCAAGGACGCGCAGATCCGCATTCCCACCTGGGAAGCCTGCGACACCTGCCACGGCTCGGGCGCCAAGCCCGGCACCCAGGCCAAGACCTGCACCGGCTGCAACGGCCAAGGCGTGGTTCAGATGCGCCAGGGCTTTTTCAGCGTCCAGCAGACCTGCCCGCAGTGCCGCGGGTCAGGGCGCATCATCCCCGAGCCCTGCACCGCCTGTCACGGCCAGGGCAAGGTGAAAAAGCAAAAGACGCTGGAGGTGAAGATCCCCGCCGGCATCGACGACGGCATGCGCATTCGCAGCGCCGGCAATGGCGAACCGGGCATGAACGGCGGCCCGCCGGGCGACCTGTACATCGAGATCCGCCTCAAGAAGCACGACATCTTCGAGCGTGACGGCGACGACCTGCATTGCGTGGTACCGGTCAGCATCAGCCGGGCCGCGCTGGGCGGCGAGATCGACGTGCCCACGCTGGCCGGCAAGGCCGCCATCGACATCCCCGAAGGCACTCAGCACGGCAAGCAGTTCCGCCTGCGCGGCAAGGGCATCAAGGGCGTGCGCTCGAGCTACCCCGGCGACTTGTACTGCCACATCAGCGTCGAAGTGCCGGTCAAACTGTCAGAGCACCAGCGCAAGCTGCTGCGCGAGCTGGACGAGTCCTTGAAAAAGGGCGGCGCCAAGCACACGCCCACCGAAGGCAGCTGGACCGACAAGCTCAAGGGCTTTTTCAGTACCTGAATAAATCCCACCCCCGATACGGCTCACTTCGTGTAGCCGCCCCCCCTCAAGGGGGCGCCACCAGCGGCCCGGCAAAGCCAGTTCCGCGGTGGCCGCTGAACCGGACACTTCTGTCAAGCGAGGTAGGCGTTAGTCGGACGGACCGGGACCCGCCTGCAATGCCGTCCCGCAGTGCCGGCAAAAGTTGTCGGCCAGGGTCAGGCCGGTGCCTCGGCAGCTCGGGCAGCGCAGGCCGCGCGCCCGGCGGCCGCCCTGTCGATCCTGCACCATCTCGGCCGTGACGATGCCCGTGGGCACGGCCAGCACGCCCCACCCCATCAGCATCATCATCGAGGCGATCATCCGCCCCAGATCGGTCTTGGGCGTGATGTCGCCAAAGCCGACCGTGGTCATGGTGGTGATGGCCCAGTAGACCGCGACCGGGATGCTGGTAAAGCCATTGCCCGGCCCTTCCACCACGTACATCACCGTTCCCATGATCAGCACGACGATGCACACGGTGAACAGGAACACCAGGATTTTTCGGCGGCTGGACGCCAGGGCCCGGCCCAGGTAGCGGTACTCGGCCACATACTCGGTCAGCTTGAGCACCCGGAAGATGCGCAGCAGGCGCAGCAAGCGGATGTCGAGCAATGCATGCAAGTCCGGAAACAGCAGCGCCAGGTAGGTCGGCAAGATGGCAACGAAGTCGATCACGCCGAAGAAGCTGAGCGCGTATTGGCGACGGTCCCGGGCGCAGTAGAGCCGCGCCAGGTACTCGACGGTGAACAGGCCGGTGAAGACCCACTCAAGACGGGTCAACACCGCCGGGTAACGCTTCGCGACCAGGTTCACGCTGTCGAGGATGACCACCCCGACCGAGGCGACGATGAGCGCCATCAGCACGATGTCGAACATGCGGCCGGCCCGCGTGTCCGATTCGAAGATCACCCGGTACATCCGTTCTCTGATCACGTCGCGCACCTCCATGGCCACTGCGTCACTGCGGTGACTCCGAGTCTGCCATGCGCGTCGCGGTCGACCCTCGATCAGCCAAGCCGGGTGCCAACGGCAATCTTGCCGGCCCTGGCACCTTGCCGGGAAGTCCAATTAGCTCAACAATGAGCACCCTTGCCTCTTGGTCACATGTCACTCAGGTTATTCCGCGCCACCAATTTTGCCTCCGTCCTGCAGCCGGGCGAGATGCGCGTGGCGCGTCACCCCGGCTGGCTGATCGTGGTGGTGAGCGCGTGGATCGGCCTGGCCTGCAATGTCGCGCTATGGCGGGCGGTGCTCGACACCGATCGGGCCAGCTTCCTGCGGGCGCTGGTGCTGGGCGCCCTGATCGCCGGTTGTGCGGGCGCCCTGCTCTGTGTGTTGGGCTGGCGCCGCACCCTGCGCGCCAGCGCCTCGGTGCTGCTGCTGCTGGCGGCGGCGGCGGCCACCAGCATCTGGGTCCATGACCTCCCGGTCGACCGCGACCTGCTGATCGACGCCCGGTGGATCTTCCCCGGCTGGCCCAGCCTGTTCGGATGGCGGGTTCCGCTGATGCTGGTGGTGCTGGGGCTCGCGCCCGTGCTCTGGGTCTGGAGCAACCGCCTGCGCCGCCTGACCGGGCCGGACCAGTTGGGCGCCAACCTCGCCGGCTGCTCCACCAGCCTGGCCTTGGCCGGCGCGTCGGCGGCGGTGCTGCTGTCGGGCATGGTCTGATGGGTCAGCGAATCAGCCAATGGCCAGCTTCACCGGCTTGCCAACACGGCTGAGCATTTCCACCAGCGTATCGATGGTGAACTTGGCCGTCTTCTTGTTGACCACGTCGGACACACGCGGACGCGAGACCATCAGGATTTCGGCCGCATCGGCCTGTTTCAGGTGATGCTCGGCAATCCAGGTCGACAACTCGTCCATCAACTGCTCCTTGAGCAGCTGGGTGTTGTTGATCTGCCGGCGAGAGGCCGCTTGCAATCGCCTGGCCTCGGCGGGCGCGAAGCCAAGCTCCAGGAAGATGTTCGCTCCCGGTTTCGTCACGTGGCGGATCTGGGTGTCTATCTTCATTTCTGCGCCTTTCTCTCGGTGACCACGGCGCGGTAGCGCGCCTGGGCAATATCCTTGTCCTGCTTGCTGGTCGCCTGAGTCTTCTTTTGGAAGCAGTGCAAGACATACACAGCTTCCTCAAACTTGGCGACGTACATGATCCGATAGGCGCCACTCGCCTCCCGGATTCGGATTTCCCTGGTGCCGGCCCCGACATCATCGAATGGCTTCCAGTCGTCCGGGGGCAACCCCACTTGGACCTTGCCCAACTGGAAACCGGCAGCGCGTCGTGGATCGTCCGGGAACGCCAACAAGTCGTCATAGGCGGAGCCCACCCAGCGAATCTCTTTCTCATCGCTCATTAACTTGATTTGTATAAAAGTTTATACACACCAGGAAGGCAAGTCAAACGCCGCAAACGGCGCGCGTGTTGGTCGCTGATCTGGCAATCGGCAAAACCACCACGTCTCAGAACAGCTCGCTCTGACCGTCCAGCGCCGGCCTTCGGAACTGGCTCGTGTCAAAGGCCTGGCGCACATGGTTGAAGCCCAGGCGCTTGGCCGCGCGCTGGAAGCGCTGACCGATCAGCTGCGCCCACGGCCCCTGGCCCTTCATGCGGGTGGCGAAATCGCTGTCGTAGTCCTTGCCGCCGCGCATCTCCTGCACGCGGGCCATGACCCGCTCGGCGCGCTGCGGATAGTGCACTTGCAGCCATTGGCGAAACAGCGGGCTGACCTCCCAGGGCAGGCGCAGCACATGGTAGAAGGCGCTGCGGGCACCGGCCTCCCAGGCGGCTTCCATCACCTGTTCCATGTCTTCGGTGAGGAAGGGGATCTGCGGCGCCAGGCTCACGCCGACGGGGATGCCCTGCTCGGCGAGGGTGCGGATGGTTCGAAGGCGCCGATGCGGTGCGGCCGCGCGCGGCTCCAGCCGGCGCGTGAGCTGCGCGTCCAGCGTGGTGATGGTCACGAACACCGCCGCCAGGCCGCGCTCGGCCATCGGGGCCAGCAGGTCGATGTCGCGCTCGACCCCGCTCGATTTGGTCACCAGAGACATCGGGTGCGAGGTTTCGTGCAGCAGCTCGATCACCGCGCGCGTCAGGCGCAGCTCGCGCTCGACCGGCTGGTAGCAGTCGGTGGCGCTGCCGACGGCCGGCATGCGCGGCTCGTAGCGGCGGCTGGCCAGCTCGCGGCGCAGAACGGCCGCGATGTTGCGCTTGGCGATGATGCGGGTTTCGAAATCGAGCCCCGGGGAGAGATTGAGGTAGCTGTGCGTGGGCCGCGCATAGCAGTAGATGCAGCCGTGCTCGCAACCGCGGTAGGGGTTGAGGGCGCGGTCGAAGTACAGGTCGGGGGAATCGTTGGGGGTGATGACGCTGCGCGCGTCTTCCCAGATGACCTCGGTGGCGGGAGGCGGCTGATCGAGGTGCTCGGCCAGGGTGTCCCAGCCGTCGTCGAAGCCTTCACGCGATCGGGTCTCGAAACGATGGGCCAGGCGGCTGGCGGCGCCCCGGCCCTTGATGGCCGAGAGGGGCACGCACACCGAACCGTCGGCATGGGGTGCGGGGCTCGCGTCGACACTGTTCATGCGTACAGTATGCGTCAGGCAATCCCCGGTCCGCAAGGCGGACTTTTCCTTGACGCGGCGGTGTCAGCCGCAGCAGGGCTTCAACCGCAAACCCGCGCTTTCGCCGCCCGGTATTCCCGCTCCAGACGATCGACCAGCGCCGCAGCCGAAGTGATCTCGCTGACGGCGCCAATGCCCTGCCCCGAGCCCCAGATGTCGCGCCAGGCCTTCTTGGCCTCGCCGTTGCCGAAGCTCATCTTGCTGGGGTCGCTCTCGGGCAGGTTGTCCGGATCGAGCCCGGCCGCGCGGATGGCGGGTTTGAGGTAGTTGCCATGCACGCCGGTGAACAGGCTCGTGTAGACGATGTCATCGCTGGTGCCGTCGACGATGGCCTGCTTGTAGGCCTGCGCGGCCTGGGCCTCGTGCGTGGCGATGAAGGCCGTGCCGATGTAGCCCAGGTCGGCGCCCATGGCCTGCGCGGCCAGCACGGCGCCGCCGGTGGCGATGGCGCCCGACAGCGCAATGGGGCCGTCGAACCACTGGCGGATCTCCTGGACCAAGGCGAAGGGGCTCTTGACGCCGGCATGGCCGCCGGCACCCGCCGCCACCGCGATCAGGCCGTCGGCGCCCTTGTCGACCGCCTTGCGCGCGAAGCTGTTGTCGATCACGTCATGCAACACAACGCCGCCCCAGCCGTGCACTGCCTGGTTGACGTCGACGCGTGCGCCCAGCGAGGTGATGATCAGCGGCACCTTGTACTTGGCCACCATGGCCATGTCCTGGTCGAGCCGGTCGTTGCTCTTGTGGACGATCTGGTTGATGGCATAGGGCGCGGCCGGGCGATCCGGGTGCGCCTTGTCGTGGGCCGCCAGCGCCTCGGTGATCTCGTGCAGCCATTCGTCCAGCTGCGAGGCTGGCCGGGCGTTGAGCGCGGGCATCGAGCCCACGACACCGGCCTTGCATTGCTCGATCACGAGCCGTGGCGTGCTCACGATGAACATGGGTGACGCAATCACCGGCAGACGCAAGTTCTGCAAGACGCGAGGCAGTCGGGACATGCAAGCTCCGGTAGCGGTCTGCGGTTGGTCGGCCTAAGTCTGCTTGCGCATCGGGTTCAGAAGGCTTCGAGCGCCAGCGCGGTCACGCTGTCTGCGCCCTCGACGATGCTGTCGCGGATGCCGGGCGCCTTGGACAAAATGTGGTCGGCATAGAAATGCGCGGTGGCTACCTTGGCGGCCATGAAGGCCACATCCTCGCCTTGCTGCGCGAGCGTCTCGGCCGCCAGCAGCGCACGGGCCATCTGCCAACCCGCCACCAGGTTGCCCGCCAGCATCAGGTAGGGGACCGATCCCGCATACACCGCATTGGGCGAGGCCTTGGCCTGGCTGGACATGAAGTCGACCACGTCGACAAAGGCCTTGCGCGCGGCCGACAGGCGCTTGCCCATGGCCTTGGCGGCGGCGCTGCCGCGCGCGGCGAGCTCTTTTTCGGTCTGTTCGATCTGCGCGGCGATGGCCTTGGCCGTCTGGCCGCCGTCGCGCGCGGTCTTGCGGCCCACCAGGTCGTTGGCCTGAATGGCGGTGGTGCCTTCGTAGATGGTGAGGATCTTGGCATCGCGGTAGTGCTGCGCGGCGCCGGTCTCTTCGATGAAGCCCATGCCGCCGTGCACCTGCACGCCCAGCGAGGCGACCTCCTGGCTCATCTCGGTGCTAAAGCCCTTGACCAGCGGCACCAGGAAGTCATAGAAAGCGGCGTTTTGCTTGCGCACATCGGCGTCCGGGTGGTTGTGCGCGGCGTCGTTGGCCGCCGCCGCCACCGTGGCCATGGCCCGGCAGCCCTGCGTGTAAGCGCGCATGGTCATGAGCATGCGCTTGACATCGGGGTGGTGGATGATGGGCGCGGCCTTGTTGATGCTGCCGTCCACCGGGCGCGATTGCACGCGGTCGCGGGCATAGCCCGCGGCCTGCTGGTAGGCGCGTTCGGCCACCGCAATGCCCTGCACGCCCACGGCGTAGCGGGCCGCGTTCATCATGATGAACATGTATTCCAGGCCGCGGTTTTCCTCGCCCACCAGGTAGCCCACCGCCCCACCATGGTCGCCGAACTGCAGCACGGCGGTGGGCGATGCCTTGATGCCCATCTTGTGCTCGATGCTCACGCAGTGCACGTCGTTGCGCGCACC
>JAZKDA010000214.1:0-4840 GCA_040387815.1 Pseudomonadota bacterium
CCACCGGCTCGGGCTCCAGCCGGATGCCGAAGCGCTCGTACACGCTGGTCTGGATCGCCCGGGCCAGTGTGACCACCTCGCCGCCGGTGGCACCGCCGCGGTTGACCAGCACCAGGGCCTGCTTGTCGTACACGCCGGCCTGGCCGACCGACTTGCCCTTCCAGCCGCACGCGTCGATCAACCAGCCGGCGGCGAGCTTGACCGAGCCGTCGGGCATGGGGTAGTGAACGATGTTGGGCTCACGCGCGATGATGTCGGTGCACTGATCGGGCGTGACCGTGGGGTTCTTGAAAAAGCTGCCGGCATTGCCCAGCACCGCCGGGTCGGGCAGCTTGGCCTGGCGGATGGCGCAGATCCAGTCGAAGATCTGGCGCGGCGTGGGCTCAGGCACGCCGGTCTCTTGCATCTTGCGCTCCAGGTCCAGGTAGCCCAGCACCGGCTTCCAGGGCTTGGGCAGGCGAAAACGCACCCGTACGATGAGCGCCCGGCCGGCCAGGCCCAGGTCGCCCTCCTTGGCGGGGGCATGCTTGAAGACCGAATCGCGGTAGCCGAAGGCACACTGCGCGGCGGTGAGCGTGAATTCGCGGCCGGTGGTCAGGTCGATCGCGTCGAGCGACTCGAAGCGGTCTTGCAGCTCCACACCGTAGGCGCCGATGTTCTGTACCGGCGAAGCGCCCACGCTGCCGGGGATCAGGGCCAGGTTTTCCAGACCCGGAAAGCCGCGCTCGAGCGTCCAGCGCACCAGCCCATGCCAGTTCTCGCCCGCGCCGGCCTCGACCACGGTGGCGCGGGGGCCGTCGTCCAGCACCCGGATGCCCGAAATTTCCACCTTGACCACCAAGGGCTTGACATCGCCCGTGAGCACGATGTTGCTGCCGCCGCCCAGCACGAACTTGGGCGCGGCGGCGCGCGCCGGGTCGGCCAGCAGCGCGCCCACGTCTTCGGGCGAGCGCACGCGCACCAGCTCGCGCGCCTTGGCGACAATCCCGAAGCTGTTGTGCGCCTGAAGCGGCACGTTTTGCTCGACGAACATGGGAGAATTGTCGCATCCGCGAACAGGGACACGGAGCCTGCCAAATGCCATCTTTCGATACCGTCTGCGAACCCAACATGGTGGAGGTCAAGAACGCCGTCGAGAACGCCGCCAAGGAAATCGGCACACGTTTCGACTTCAAGGGCACCTCGGCCGCCATCGAGCTCAAGGACAAGGACATCACCCTCTTCGGCGACGCCGACTTCCAGCTGCAGCAGGTGGAGGACATCCTCACCGGCAAGCTGACCAAGCGCAACGTCGACGTGCGCTTCCTCGACAAGGGCAAGGTCGAGAAGATCGGCGGCGACAAGGTCAAGCAAGTGCTCAAGGTGCGCAGCGGAATCGAGTCCGAGGCTGCCAAGAAGATCCAGCGCCTGGTCAAGGACAGCAAGCTCAAGGTGCAGGCCGCCATCCAGGGCGACGCTGTGCGGATCACTGGCGCCAAGCGCGACGACCTGCAGACCGCCATGGCCCTGATCCGCAAGGACATCGCCGACCTCCCGCTTTCCTTCGACAACTTCCGCGATTGAGCCCCACCCCCCACACCGCCCCGATCGATCCGCAGTCGCCGCTGGGCCCTTTGCGCCTGCCGGTGTTCCGCATGCTGTGGCTGGCCTGGTTCGCCGCCAACACCAGCATGTGGATGAACGACGTGGCGGCGGCGTGGTTGATGACCTCGCTGGCGCCCACGCCGCTGTGGGTGGCCCTGGTGCAGGCCGCCTCCACCCTGCCGGTGTTCCTGCTCGCCCTGCCCAGCGGCGCGCTGGCCGACATCGTCGACCGCCGCCGGTTCCTGATGCTCACCCAGTTCTGGCTGGCCGGCATCGCCGCCGTCATCTGCGCCGCCGTGCTGCTGGACGTGATGACCGCGCCGCTGCTGCTGCTGCTGACGTTCGCCAACGGCATCGGCATGGCCATGCGCTGGCCGGTCTTCTCGGCCGTCATGCCCGAAGTGCTGCCGCGGGCGCACCTGCCGCAGGGGCTGGCGCTCAACGGCATCGCGATGAACGGCTCGCGCATCGTCGGGCCGCTGGTCGCCGGCGCCATCATCGCCGGTGCGGGCAGTGCCTGGGTGTTCGTGCTCAACGTCGTGCTGTCGCTGGCGGCGGCGGTCATCGTCATGCGCTGGCGCCGCGAGCACCACGAAAGCCCCCTGGGCCGCGAGCGCCTGGGCAGCGCCATGCGCGTGGGGCTGCAGTTCGTGCGCCAGTCCAAGCGCATGCGCGGCGTGCTGCTGCGCATCTCGCTGTTCTTCTTCCACTCCACCGCGATCATGGCGCTGCTGCCACTGCTGGCGCGCGCCCTGCCGGGCGGCTCCGCGGGCACCTTCACCGTGCTGCTGGCGTCCATGGGGGCCGGCGCCATCTTCGCGGCGCTGTTCCTGCCCCGCCTGCGCCGGTGGCTGCCGGCGCACCGCATGGTCTACGGCGGCACGGTGCTGCAGGCCCTGTGCGCCGTGACGCTGTCGTATGCCACCAACCTCTACGTGGCGGTGCCGGCGATGGCGGTGTCCGGCATGGCCTGGATCACCTCGGCCAATGCGCTGAGCCTGGCGGCGCAGATGTCCCTGCCCGACTGGGTGCGGGCGCGGGGCATGTCCATCTTCCAGATGTGCCTGATGGGCGCCACGGCCGCCGGCGCCGCAGTCTGGGGCCAGATCGCCACCGTGTACGGCATTCACAACGCGCTGATCGTTTCCGCCGTCAGCGCCGTCTCGATGATGACGCTCGCCGTGCGCCTCACGCCCGACCGCGGCACCGAGGAAGACCTCACGCCTTCGAATGTGCTCAAGGTGCCCGACTTACCGCACCCGCCCCGGCCCGGGCGCATCATGGTGCGGATCGAATACCTGATCGACCCCTCACGATCGGCTGAATTTCGTGACGTGATGGAAGCCACCCGGCGCAGCCGCTTGCAGCAGGGCGCCCTTGACTGGCAGCTGCTGCACGACCTGAACGAGCCGCGCCGCTATGTGGAGCAGATCGTCGACGAGACCTGGACCGAGCACCTGCGCCGCTTCGACCGCATTACCGCGGCGGACACACTGCTGCGCGACACGCGAATGCTGTTTCATGTGGGCGGCGAACCGCCGAGGGTGACGCGGTATCTGGTCGAAGCGATGTGATCGCGACGATCCTTCAGGCCGACTTCTTGGCCCCCAGCCTTGACTCGGTCCCCGCGATCAGGCGCTCGATGTTCAAGCGGTGGCGCCACGCCAGCAGCAGCGCCATCACGAACAGCGCCATCGCCACCGGCGCGTAGGCCGTCCAGGCCACGCCGTCGAGCAGCAGGAAATACACCGGCGCGAACACCGCGGCCACCAGCGAGGCCAGCGAGGAATAGCGAAAGAATAACGCGATGATCAGCCAGGTGATACCGGTGGCCGCGCCCAGCAGCCAGTCAATGCCGAACACCGCACCGATGAAGGTGGCCACGCCCTTGCCGCCCTGGAAGCGGAAGAACACCGGGTACAGGTGCCCCAGGAAGGCGGCCAGCGCCACCATCGCGACGGTGCCCTCGGCCAGGCCCAGGGCATCGCCCTTCCAGCGCACCAGCAGCACCGGCACCAGGCCCTTGAGCGCGTCGAGCAACAAGGTCACCAGCGCCGCCGGCTTGCTGCCCGAACGCAGCACATTGGTGGCGCCGGGGTTCTTGCTGCCGAAGGTGCGGGGGTCCGACAGCCCCATCACGCGGCTGACGATCACGGCGAAGGCCAGCGAGCCCACCAGGTAGGCAAGCAGGGCGGCCAGGAGCGGGTAGAGGTTTTGCACGGCAGCTATTTTGCCAGCCGCTTTTAGCCACCGGCGCGTGCCCGTTCCTCCTCGCGCAGCCGCAGCACGCGGCGCTGCACCTTGCCGGTGGTGGTCATGGGCAGCTCGTCGATGAACTCGATGGCCTTGGGGTATTCGTAAGGGGCGAGCCGCCCCTTCACATGCTGCTGCAACTCGGCCACCAGCTGCGCGTCGTAGCGGTCAGCCCCCTGTCGGGTCCGCTCGGCCGCGGCCTGCGGGGCCAGCACCACATAGGCCTTGACCAGCGCGCCGCGCTCGCGGTCGGGTTGGGGCACGACGGCCGCATTGGCCACCGCCGGGTGCTTGACCAGGCAGTTCTCGATCTCGCCAGGGCCGATGCGGTAGCCGGCGGCCTTGAACACATCGTCGGCCCGCCCCTGGTACCAGAGATAGCCCTGCTCGTCGCGCACCGCCAGGTCGCCGGTGCGGCACCAGTCACCGGTGAACTTGGCCGCCGTGGCCCGCTCGTTGCGCCAGTAGCCCAGAAAGAAGATCGGATCGGGCTGGCCGTGCACGTCCAGGCGGTGCACGGCCACATCGCCCACCTGCCCGGGCGCGCACTCGCGGCCCTCGTCGTCGATCACGGCGACGCGGTGGCCCGGGTAGGGCCGCCCCATGCTGCCGGGCCGCGCCGGCCAAGCCACCGGCGAGGGCTGGCCGTTCATGGCGCAGTTGCCGACGATGTAGTTCATCTCGGTCTGGCCGAACATCTCGTTGACCACCAGACCCAGCTCGTCGCGGCAATAGCCGAACACCGCGTCGCCCACCGCCTCGCCAGCGCTCATGAGCGCCCGCAGCTTCAGCCGGAAGCGCTCGCGCGGATGCGGGAAGGCCTTCATCATGGCCTTGAGCGCGGTCGGAAAAAGAAAGCTGTGCGTAACGCCATGCTCTTGCATCAGCGCGAAGGCCAGCTCCGGGGAAAAACGCGCGTTGCAGGCGACGATGGGCCGCCCGAAATACAGCGTGGGCAGCAGCGCGTCCATCAGGCCGCCCGTCCAGGCCCAGTCCGCCGGGG
>JAZKDA010000214.1:4850-8183 GCA_040387815.1 Pseudomonadota bacterium
GGCGCTGGGCCTTGCCCCGGCTGGGCCCGCCCCCTCCCCGGCCCTCCCCCTCGCGGGGGAGGGAGAGCTCATGCCAGCATTCCTGCCTCCGGTCGGATCAAATCCGAACCAGTTCTGGCTGCAGATGAAACCGGGCAGGTTGCCGATCAGGGCGCGGTGGGGGATCAATGCGCCCTTGGGCGCGCCGGTGGTGCCGCTGGTGTAGATCAACAGGGCCGGGTCGCCGCTGGCGGTGTCGGCCACGCGAGGCGGACGGCGCGCAGGCACCTGCAGCTCGAAATCGAGGTCGGCGCGCAGGGCGGCGGCGCCCACGCCGACCAGCGCGCGCAAGGCGGGACACTGGGCGCGCACGGCCAGCACCGAGGCCACCGAACTCTCGTCGCAGATGGCGGCCACGGCCTCGCTGTCGGCCAGGCGAAACTGCAGGGCCTCGGGCCCGAACAGCATCGAAAGGGGAACGGCGATGCCCCCCATCTGCAGCACCGCCATGTAGGCCACGGCGGTCTCGAAGCGTTGCGGCATGACAATGGCCACACGGTCGCCCGGCCCCACGCCGTGCGACGCCAGCAGCGCCGACACGCGGTCGGCCCGGGCCTGCAGCTGCGCGTAGCTCAGGGTGCGGTGGTTGCCGTTTGCGTCATGCGCGATGACGGCGAGGCGGTGCCGTGTATCGGGGGCGGCCGCCCAGCGGGCGCAGCAGGCCTGTGCGATGTTGAAACGCGCCGGCACCTTCCAGCGGAACTGGGCGTGCAGGGGCGCATACATGTCGCCGGCTTGACGCTTGCGCATCGGCTGCCTCCGTCGAGCTATTTATGATGGGCCGAATGTACCAACCCCGACGCGCCAGCCGCAGCGAGTTTCTCCCGATCCGCAACCAGCGCTATCACGTGCGCACCTGGGGCGAGCCCTCGCCCGGGCGGCCGGTGCTGGTGATGGTGCACGGGTGGATGGACGTGTCGGCGTCGTGGCAGTTCGTCGTCGACGCGATGGCACAGGACCGCTTCATCGTCGCGCCCGACTGGCGCGGCTTCGGCCTGACCGAAGGCCCGCCGGTGGACCATTACTGGTTCCCCGACTACCTGGCCGACCTCGACCTGCTGCTGGACCACTACTCACCCGATGCGCCAGTGCACCTGGTGGGCCACAGCATGGGTGGCGGCGCTTGCATGCTCTATTGCGGCGCGCGGCCGCATCGCGTGGCCCGTCTGGTGAACCTGGAGGGCTTCGGCATGCCGGCCACCCAGCCCTCGCAGGCGCCGGGCCGCTATGCCCAGTGGATGGACCAGATCAAGGCCTTGCGGCGCGGTGAGTTGGGCCTGCGGCCCTACGACAGCGCCGACCAGGTGGCCCAGCGGCTGATGAAGACCAATACCCGGCTTCCACTGGACAAGGCCCAATGGCTGGCTCGGCACTGGGCCTACCCCGACGCCCAGGGGCGCTGGCACCTGCGCGGCGACGCGGCCCACAAGGTCGTCAATGCCCAGATCTACCGGGTCGAAGAGGCGCTGGCCTGCTATGAGCGCATCACCGCGCCGCTGCTGTGGGTCGACGCCAGCGATCCCGTCCAGCTGCGCCAGTGGTGGCAAGACCGTTACAACATGGACCAGGCGCGGGCACGCCTGGACCACGTGGCCGACGTCACCAAGCTGCGGCTGGACGATGCCGGCCACATGCTGCACCACGACCAACCCGCGCGCGTGGCCAACGCGATCGAGACTTTTTTCGCGAGATGAGGATTAGCTCAGCGTAAGCGCATGACAGGTGTTGCCGTAGGAGGGCGCCTACGGCTAAGCTGTTTCCTACGTATGGAAAGGAAACAGCCTTGAAGCTCAGGAACATGCTCTGCGCCTTGCTGCTGGCGCCCCTCTTCGTTCCCGGCGCGGCCCGCGCTGGCGATGAGCTGGAGCACGGCCTGGACACGATGTGGGAAGTGCTGTGGCATCAAAGCGGCACCCCCACCCGCCTGGTGCGCTGGGAAGGCGACATCCGCATGCGCCTGTCGGGCGTCGACCTGCCCCAGCACCGCCAGTCCGTGCTCAAGGCGCTGCAGGCGGTCACGCAGGAAGCCGGCATCCGGCTCATCGACGTCACCGACCAGCCGGCCCAGAGCGCCAACCTCAACGTCGAGATCACGCCCGACACCGCCCTGGAAGACAACCAGCCCTGTGTCACCGTGCTTGACTTTCGCACCGAGACCCGCATCGACAGCGCCCGGGTGCAGATGCGCGCCAAGGATGCCGGGCGTTGCGCCCACCATGAAGCCATGCATGTCATGGGCGTGCGCGGCCACCCGTCCGGCCACACCGTGCTGAGCTATTTTCCCGCCCAGGTCGACGCCCTGGAGCCGCTGGACCGCATCATGCTGCGGGCCTGGTATTCGCCGCGCATGCGCGGCGGCATGACACCCTTCGAAGCCATGAACGTGCTGGCCGACGCGCTGGTGGCCGCCCAGCCCGACCCCGCCCTCGCCCTGGCCGTGCGCGACCGGTTCTTCCAGACCACCGTCCAGCGCATGAACGCCTATGCCCGCGGCCAAGGGGACGTTCCGGCGGCCGTGCGCAAGTCAGGCAAGGCCACCGAGGAAGGCGTGCGCTGGGGCCGCGCCGAGATGAGCTACTTTCTGGGGGTGGCCTACCTGCAGGGCGCCACCGTGCCACCCGACCGCAAGCAGGCCATCCAGTGGTTCGAGCGCGCGGCCAACGCGGGCAACCCGACGGCGCAGGCGCGGCTCGGGTCGTTCCGCTAACACGGCAAGGCAGCCCCTCCCCCGTGCGAAAATCCCTGGCTTTGGCCCCGCCACTTCCGGCGCGGCCCCAGTCACAGGATTTTCCGCACATGGACGCAGAACGCATCAACCTCATCGGCGCCACCCTCCTGGATCTGCAGTCGCGCACTGCCGATCTCCGGGGGTATCTTTGACTACGATGCCAAAGCCGAACGCCTGAGAACCGTCAACGCATCGCTGGAAGACCCGGCGGTGTGGAACGACCCCAAGAAGGCCCAGGAGCTGGGCAAAGAAAAAAAGCAGCTCGACGACATCGTCACCATGCTGCAAAGCCTCGAGCGCGATCTGGCCGACAACCTCGAGCTTTTCGAGATGAGCAAGGAAGACGGCGATGACGCCGGCCTGGCCACCATCGAAGCCGACACCGCCCGCCTGACCGAGCACGTCAAGGCGCTGGAATTCCGCCGCATGTTCAACCAGGCGGCCGACCCCCTGAACGCCTTCCTGGACATCCAGGCCGGCGCCGGCGGCACCGAAGCCTGCGACTGGGCCAGCATGCTGCTGCGCCAGTACCTCAAGTACGCCGAACGCAAGGGCTTCAAGACCAC
>JAZKDA010000215.1:0-2552 GCA_040387815.1 Pseudomonadota bacterium
AGACCACGTGCACGATGCGAAAGCGCCGCCCGATGATGAAGGCGCGGCGGAACAGCCCCTTGACCTGCTCGGGCGTGGCGCTGGTGGCCACGTCGAAGTCCTTGGGGCGCAGCCCCAGGAGCAGGTCGCGCACGGCGCCGCCCACGATGTAGGCCTGGTGGCCGGCCTGCTTGAGGGTCTGCACCACGTTGACGGCGCGCTCGTCGACGAGCGAGACGTCGATGCCGTGCTCCTCGGGGCCGATCTCGCGGCGGGTGCCGAACTTGGGCTTCTTGCGTGCACTGCCGGCGGCGCCGATCAGTCGGTCGATGAATTTCTTGATCATGTGAACAGGTCGAGTATGCGCCAGCCCCGTTCGGCGGCGATGCCGCGCAGCCGCGCGTCGGGGTTGGTGGCCACCGGATGGGTGGCGCGTTCGAGCAGCGGCAGGTCGTTCATGGAGTCGGAGTAGAAGGTGGTCTCCACCCGGTCCCAGGCCAGGCCGCGCGCGGCCAGCCAGTCGTCCATGCGCCGGACCTTGCCGTCGCGGATGGAGGGTACTCCATCGATCTCGCCAGTGATCCAGCCGTCGGCGCCGCGTGCCAGCCGCAGGGCGATCAGCTCCTGGACCCCCAGCGCATCGGCGATGGGGCGGGTGACGAACTCGTTGGTGGCGGTGATGATGATCACCTGCTCGCCCGCCGCGCGGTGCTGCTCGATAAGAGCGAGCGCCTGCGGCCGGATGACCGGCGCGATGACGCGCCGCATGAACTGTTCGCGCGCGGCCAGCGCCACCTCGGGGCCGCGCAGGCGGATGGCCTCGGTGGCAAAGCGCACGTAGTCGTGGATATCGAGCGTGCCCGCCTGGTAGTGGGCATAGAACTCGTCGTTGCGGGCCTTGAAGTGGCCGGGGTCGCACCAGCCGATCTCGAGGGTGAATTCGCCCCAGGCGTAATCCGAGTCGATCGGCAGCAAGGTGTGGTCGAGGTCGAACAGCGCCAGGCGCGTGTTCGGGGTGTCGGGGACGGTCACTCGTTCTCCAGCATGGAGCGGATCAGGGGGATGGTGATGGCGCGCTTGGCCTGCAGGGCGTAGGCGTCCAGGTGCTCGAGCAGCTGGATCAGGCTGCCCAGGTCGCGCGAGAAGCGCCGCAGCATGTAGTCCATGACGTCGTCGGCCAGGAACAGGCCGCGTGCGTCGGCGGCCTGGCGCAGCACGGCGCGGCGCTCGGGCTCGGACAGCACCTGCAGATGGAACACATGGCCCCAGCCGAGGCGGGTGCGCAGGTCCTCGCGCAGCTTCAGGTCGGCCGCCGGCAGCTCGCCGGCCGCGAGCACGCCGCGCTGCAGGGTCTGGGCCTGCACGAACCAGCTGAAGGCCGCATGCTGCTGCACGGCGGTATACAGGTGCACCTCGTCCATCAGCACGGCGGCCCAGCGCTCGTCGAAGGCGGGCGGCTCGGCCAGGCCGGCGTCGAGCCAGCCGACCGAGGCGCCCTGCTCGCGCAGCACCTCGGCCACGGCCTTGAGCAGATGGGTCTTGCCGCTGCCGCCCTCGCCCCACAAGTAAGTGGGCACCGGTGAGCGCGTCGGGCTGCCGGCCCACAGGCGCAAGTGGGCCAGCGCGGCCTCGTTGGGCCCGGCGCAAAAGCTCGCCAGGGTGGGCCCGCGGGCCAGCCCGATGTCCAGGGCGATCTGTTTCATGACGGGCGACACCGGCGCCCCGGTAAACGGGACGCACGCAGGCCGGCCGCGCTGAAAGCGGCGGCGCGGGACTGCGGGGCGACGAAGGGCATCGGAAAGGGGTCGAAGCGGAAAGTAAAATCCCTCAAATTCTATTCGGGCCGCCCCAGTCCGCCTGCCCGCGCGGCCCACCACCCCCAGCCAAAGCCACCCCATGACCCAAACCCCCCTCTCGTACAAGGACGCCGGCGTCGACATCGACGCGGGCGACGCGCTGGTCGAGCGCATCAAGCCGCTCGCCAAGAAGACCCTGCGCGAAGGGGTGCTGGCCGGCATTGGCGGCTTCGGCGCACTGTTCGAGGTGCCCAAGCGCTACAAGGAGCCGGTGCTGGTGTCCGGCACCGACGGCGTGGGCACCAAGCTCAAGCTGGCGTTCGAGTGGAACATGCACGACACGGTGGGCATCGACCTGGTGGCCATGAGCGTCAATGACGTGCTGGTGCAAGGGGCTGAGCCGCTGTTCTTCCTGGACTACTTTGCCTGCGGCAAGCTCGACGTCGACACCGCCGCCGCGGTGGTCGGCGGCATCGCCCGCGGCTGCGAGTTGTCCCACTGCGCGCTGATCGGCGGCGAAACCGCCGAGATGCCCGGCATGTACCCGGCCGGCGAATACGACCTGGCCGGCTTTTGCGTGGGTGCGGTGGAAAAAAGCAAGATCCTCACCGGCCGCGACGTGAAACCCGGCGACGTGGTGCTGGGCCTGGCCTCCTCGGGCGTGCACTCCAACGGCTTTTCGCTGGTACGCAAGTGCATCGAGCGCGCCGGCGCCGCCCTGCCCGCCATGCTGGACGGCCGCCCTTTCCGCCAGGCCGTGATGGAGCCCACCCGCCT
>JAZKDA010000216.1:0-2770 GCA_040387815.1 Pseudomonadota bacterium
CATCCACCCATGGTGGGATGTTGCGGCTGGCGCCGTTGCCCGACGGCGGCTGGCAAGCCGAGATCTGGCTTCCCTGCGCCCGCCTGTAGTGCGGCCTGGCTCCCGCTTCAGTGCTTGTTGGCCGACCCGGTCGCCGCCATCAGCCGATCGGTGTAGGCGATGGCCATGGCCGAGAACAGGAACGCGATGTGGATCGCCGTCTGGGCGATCAGCACCTTGTCCGAATAATTGTTGGCGTTGATGAAGGTCTTGAGCAGGTGGATCGAGCTGATGCCGATGATGGCGGTGGCCAGCTTCACCTTGAGCACCGATGCGTTCACGTGGCTGAGCCACTCGGGCTGGTCGGGGTGGCCTTCGAGGTTCATGCGGCTCACGAAGGTCTCGTAACCGCCGATGATCACCATGACCAGCAGGTTGGAGATCATCACCACGTCGATCAGCGCCAGCACGACCAGCATGATCACCGTCTCGTTCAGGCCCGTCAGGGGGGCGTCGCTCTTGTAGCCGATGCTGGTGACCAGCTTTTGCAGCGCGTCCTGGCTGCCGAAGGCGGCTTCCAGCAGGTGCACCAGCTCCACCCAGAAGTGAAACACGTAGACACCCTGCGCGGCGATCAGACCCAGGTAGAGCGGCAGTTGCAGCCAGCGGCTGGCGAAAATCAGGTTGGGAAGAGGGCGCAAGGGCGAGATCCGGGCGGTGATGGGTTTGGGGGCGGCCATGAAGAGTGGGCTTTCAAAGTCTGGCTGATTCTAGGGGTGGCTCGACACAGGCGGGCGCGACGCGGCACACTCGCCCCTGTTCCCGGCGCTCGCTGCGAGTCAGTGGCATGTAAGTGCTCCAGCCGACAGTTGCGCCCGAATTTGAACCCTATCCGGAGACAAGCATGAGCGCCATTGAGTCGGTACTGGTCGAGACCCGCGTCTTTCCTCCCTCGGACACCGCCATGAAGGGCGCCCGCATCGCCGGCATGCCCGCCTACGACAAGCTGTGCCGCGAGGCCGAAGACGATTTCGAGGGCTTCTGGTCGCGCCTGGCGCGCGAGCACCTGGTCTGGACGCGGCCGTTCACGCGTACGCTCGACGAGAGCCAGGCGCCGTTCTACAAGTGGTTCGAGGACGGCGAGCTCAACGCGTCCGCCAACTGCCTTGATCGTCACATCGGCACGCCGGTCGAGCACAAGACCGCCATCGTGTTCGAGGCCGACGACGGCGCCATCACCCGCGTCACCTATCGCGAACTGCTCGATCGGGTGAGCCGCTTCGCCAACGCGCTCAAGGCCCAGGGCGTGCAAAAGGGCGACCGGGTCATCATCTACATGCCCATGACCATCGAGGGCGTGGTCGCCATGCAGGCCTGCGCGCGCATCGGCGCCACCCACAGCGTGGTGTTCGGCGGCTTTTCGGCCAAGGCCCTGCACGAGCGCATCATCGATGCCGGCGCGGTGGCGGTGATAACCGCCAACTACCAGATGCGCGGCGGTAAGGAGCTGCCGCTCAAGGCCATCGTCGACGACGCCATCGCCATGGGCGGCTGCGTCACGCTGCGCACCGTGTTCGTATACGAGCGCACCGCCACGGCCTGCAACATGGTCGCCGGCCGCGACATCACCTTCGGCCAGGCGCTGGCCGGCCAGCAGGCCGAATGCGCCCCGGTGCCGGTCGGCGCCGAGCATCCGCTTTTCATCCTGTACACCTCGGGCTCCACCGGCAAGCCCAAGGGCGTGCAGCACGCCACCGGCGGCTACCTGCTGTGGGCCAATCTCACCATGCAGTGGACCTTCGACATCCGGCCGGAGGATGTGTTCTGGTGCACCGCCGACATCGGCTGGATCACCGGGCACACCTACGTGGCCTACGGCCCGCTGGCCGCCGGCGCCACCCAGGTCGTGTTCGAGGGTGTCCCCACCTACCCGGACGCCGGCCGCTTCTGGAAAATGATCGAACGGCACAAGGTCAGCGTGTTCTACACCGCGCCCACGGCGATCCGCTCGCTGATCAAGGCCGCCGAAACCGACGAAAAAGTGCACCCGAAGAACTGGGACCTGACCAGCCTGCGCATCCTGGGGAGCGTGGGCGAGCCGATCAACCCCGAAGCCTGGATGTGGTACCACCGCCATATCGGCGGCGAGCGTTGTCCCATCGTCGACACCTTCTGGCAGACGGAAACCGGCGGGCACGTGATCACGCCATTGCCAGGCGCAACGCCGCTGGTGCCCGGTTCCTGCACGCTGCCGCTGCCGGGCATCATGGCGGCCATCGTGGATGAGACCGGCAAGGACATCCCCAACGGCTCGGGCGGCATGCTGGTGATCAAGCGGCCCTGGCCCTCCATGATCCGCACCATCTGGAACGACCCGGAGCGCTTCAGGAAAAGCTATTTCCCCGAGGAGATGGGCGGCACGATCTACCTGGCCGGCGACGGCGCGGTGCGCAGTGCCGACCGCGGCTATTTCCGCATCACCGGCCGCATCGACGATGTGCTCAACGTCTCGGGCCACCGCCTGGGCACCATGGAGATCGAATCGGCCTTGGTCGCCAAGACCGACCTGGTGGCCGAAGCCGCGGTGGTCGGCCGCCCCGACGATCTCACTGGCGAGGCCGTCTGCGCCTTCGTCGTACTCAAGCGCCCGCGCCCCACCGGCGAGGAAGCCAGAAAAATCGCCACGGAGTTGCGCAACTGGGTGGCCAAGGAGATCGGCCCGATCGCCAAGCCCAAGGACATCCGCTTCGGCGAAAACCTGCCCAAGACCCGCAGCGGCAAGATCATGCGC
>JAZKDA010000217.1:0-8327 GCA_040387815.1 Pseudomonadota bacterium
TCGCCGCGCCAGGCGATGGCGCCGCCGAGAATCTGGGGGCCCACCGGAAAGAGCTGGTACTCGAACGAGGTGACGATGCCGAAATTGCCGCCGCCGCCGCGCAGCGCCCAGAACAGGTCCGGGTTCTCGGTCGCCGACACCCGCAACACCTCGGCCTGCGCGGTGACCACTTCCATCGCGGTCACCGTGTCGCAGGTCCAGCCATGCCGGCGCGACAGGTACCCGAAGCCACCGCCGACGGTCAGGCCGGCGACACCCGTGGCCGAGACGAAGCCCAGCACCGCCGCCAGGCCATGCAGCTGGGTCTCGCGGTCGACGTCGGCGAGCGTGCAGCCGGCCTGCACCCGGGCCGTCTTTGCTTCGGTGTCCACCCACACACCCCGCATCGGCGAGAGATCGATCAACAGGCCGCCCTCGCACAGCGCCAGGCCGGCGATGTTGTGGCCGCCGCCCCGCACCGACATCAGCAGCTTGTGCTCGCGGGCAAAGCGCAGAGCCTGCACGACATCCGCAGTGCCCGTGCAACGCAGGATCAGACCAGGCCGGCGCTCGATCATGGCGTTCCAGATCTTGCGGGTCTCCTCGTAGGCGGGATCGGCCGGTGCCACGATCGCGCCCTTGAATGCCGCCCTGAGCGCCTGGAACGCGTCGTCCGCGATGGTGACGGGGTTGCCGCTCAGTCCAGTGAGTGAAGCCATGGTGAACTCTCCCTGTGAGGTTGGTGGATGAGGAAACAAGCTTGCGCGTGACAGGCCATGCTGGCTAGTCCAGAATTTGAAGCGATCGACGCATTGGAGCTCAAGCACACATGGACGACAACTCTGGCCAGTTCTGCACAGTCGCCCGCGGCGCGGAGGCGTTGTGTCAGCAGTGGACACCGCTTGTCGTTCGCGAACTGCTGTGTGGCAGCAAGCGCTTCAATGACATTCATCGCGGCGTTCCCCGGATGTCGACCAGCCTGTTGGTGCAGCGGCTGCGTCACCTCGAGGATATCGGCGTCGTGCGGCGGTCGGCGCTCGGCAAGGTGCGCGAATACAGCCTGACAGAGGCCGGAGAACAATTGCGGCCCATCGTCATGGCGCTCGGGCATTGGGGCGCTCGCTGGATCGGCAGCCGCCTGCGTGACGATCAGCTCGATGCCGGGTTCCTGATGTGGGACATCCGCAGGTTTGTGCGTCTCGAGGAGTTTCCCGCGCATCCGGTCGTCATTCACTTCGCGTTCCGGGACGCTCGGCCGCGCGAGGGCAAATGGTGGCTGGTGGTGGAGCACGGCGTTTCCGATTTGTGCCGCGACGATCCCGGCCGGGAGTTGACGCTGATTGTCGACTGCACCGTGCGCTCCTTGACCGAGGTCTGGACGGGGGACCGCACCCCGGGCGACGTCATTGGCGCCCAGGAGCTGCGGGTCGAAGGCGCCGCGCGCGATGCCAGGCAGCTATGGCACTGGCTGGGATCGAGTGCGTTCGCTGCGACCCGACGGGGTGCGATCGCGTCTCGCGGGCCGCCCATTTCAGCGTAACCTGCGCCTTTCTCCGTCATCAAGACGCCCTTGTCCTGGAACCCCCTTATGAGCCGCCTGTTTGAACCCCTTGCCCTTGGCGAACTGAGCCTGCCCAACCGCATCGTCGTCGCCCCCATGTGCCAGTACTCGGCCGAAGAGGGCAGCGCGACCGACTGGCACATCATGCACCTGGGGCAGCTGGCCCTGTCGGGCGCGGGCCTGCTGATCGTCGAGGCCACTGGCGTGTCGCCGGAGGGGCGCATCACCCCCAGTTGCCTGGGCCTGTACTCGGACGACAACGAGGCCGCGTTGGCCCGCGTGATGAAGGCCGTGCGCGCCTACTCGCCGATCAAGATGGCCATCCAGCTCGCGCATGCCGGCCGCAAGGCGTCCAGCCGCGAGCCCTGGGAAGGCGGCACCCAGATCCGCCCCGATGAGCCGCGTGGCTGGCAGACCGTGTCGGCCAGCGCCGTGCCCCATTCAAAGGATGATGACGTGCCGCTGGCGCTGGACGAGGCCGGCATGCACAAGGTGCGCGACGATTTCGTGGCCGCCGCCAAGCGCGCGGTGCGCCTGGGCTTCGACGGCATCGAGCTGCATGCCGCCCACGGTTACCTGCTGCACCAGTTCCTCTCGCCCCTGGCCAACCACCGCGAGGATGAATACGGCGGCAGCCTGGAAAACCGCATGCGCTTCCCGCTGGAGGTGTTTGACGCCATCCGCGCCGCCGTGCCGAGCCACATCCCGGTGTGGGCGCGCATCTCGGCCACCGACTGGGTGATCAACGGCTGGGACATCGAAGGCACGGTGGCCCTGTCGGCGCAGCTCAAGGCACGCGGCTGCGCGGCCATCCATGTCACCACCGGCGGCCTGTCACCGGCCCAGGCCGTGCAGATGGGCCCTGGCTACCAGGTGCCCTACGCCAAGCGCGTCAAGGCCGAGGTTGGCCTGCCCACCCTGGCGGTCGGCCTGATCACCGAACCCGAGCAGGCCGAAGCCATCATCGCCAACGGCGAAGCCGACGCCGTCTCGGTGGCGCGCGCCATCCTGTACGACCTGCGCTGGCCCTGGCATGCGGCAGCCAAGCTCGGCGCGAAGGTGTTTGCGCCGCCGCAGTACTGGCGGGCAACGCCAAGTGAACACAAGGATTTGTTCGACCGGACGATGGTCGCGCGCAGATAGACGGCAAGGTAAGCGGTTGTGTCGTAGCCCATGAGGTGGCGCGCGCTTGAACGATGATGGAGGCGTTCTGTCAGCGAAGAACAACCGCCTGACACTCTGCATTGGTGTGCCAGGTTTCATCCCAAGGAACCGACATTGCGCGATGAGCCCCGCACCGAAGCACCGAACCGATTACTCACCCGATTGTTTTCGCGGTTCGCCGCAGGCCGCGAGGAGCTCGTCTCCGGGCCGCTGCGCGGCGAACTGCTGGGGCCCGAGCAGCTCGCGGAGCGGGCGCGCGAGCTCGCGCGCGGACAGCAGTGGGGGCCCGCCACCACCTGGCGGGAGGCGCCGCTGCTCACCCGCCTCGGGCAGAGTCACAAGATCCTGCACGAAGCGCATGCCAGGCTGGCAGCCGGCGCGGCGCGGGGGGTGGACGTCGGCCCGGCCGGCGAATGGCTGCTCGACAACTTCCATGTGGTGCGCGAGCACATCCGCGAGATCCACGAGAGCCTGCCGCGCGGCTATTACCGGGAGCTGCCCGAGCTGACCCGTGGCGCGCTCGCGGGCTATCCGCGGGTCTATGAGCTGACGATCACGCTGATCTCGCATACCGAGGCGCGGGTCGACCGTCAAAGCCTCGACGGGTTCGTCGCGGCTTACCAGTCGGTCACACACCTGAGCATCGGCGAGCTGTGGGCGGTGGCCGCGATGCTGCGCCTGGCGCTGATCGAGAGCGTCCGGCGCATGACGCTGCGCACCGTGCAGCGAATGGACCACATCGAGAAGGCGGACACCTGGGCGGCCCGCATCGCCACGGCGGCCGAGCAAGGTGAGGCCGCCCTGGGCAGCGCCCTGGATGCGTTCGTGCGGTCTCATCCGCAGCTGACGGCGGCGTTCGTCTCCCGCCTGCTGCATCAGCTGAGGCTGATCGTCGGCTCGTATCCGATCCTCGCCCATATCGAGCAGTGGATCTCGGATCACTCGCTGGGGTCCGAGGATGCGATCGCGCGCGCCACGCAGCATCTGGCGCTGACCCAGGTGATCATGGCGCACAGCATCACCAGCCTGCGCACCATCGCCCACCTGGACTGGCCCTCTTTCGTCGACGGCCAGAGCGCGATGGAGCCGGTGCTGCGCGAAGACCCCGCCGGGTTCTACGCAGGGATGACCTTCGGCACGCGCGACCGCTACCGGCACGTTGTCGAGCGCATCGCCCGCCGCACCGGCCTCGGGGAGGAGGCGGTGGCCCGCGCCGCTGTCGAGCTCGCGCGGTCGGCCGAGGCCGACGGCCGTGAGCCGTCGCTGCAGGGGCACGTCGGCTACTACCTTGCCGACCAGGGGCTGCCCCGGCTGGAAGCGGCCACCGGCTACCGCAAACCCCTTGGCGAGGCCGTTCACCGCTGGCTGCTGCGGCATCCCAACCTGGTGTTCGGGGGCGGCATCGCCGCTGGCACCGCCGCGGCGCTGGCCGGGCCGTTCTGGCTGGCCGGGCCGGCTGCGCAGACGGCCTGGCCGCTGGTGCTGCTGCTGGCGCTGATACCGGCCGCCGACCTGGCGACCAGCGCGGTCAACCAGATGATCACGGCATGGCTGCCGCCGCGCACCCTGCCCAAGCTCGACCTGCATGGCAAGGAAGGCGTACCGGCGCAGTTCCGCACGGCGGTGGTGGTGCCCACGCTGTTCGACAGCGTCGAGGCCGTGCAGGAGGCCCTGGCAAACCTCGAGGTGCAGTTCCTCGCCAACCGTGGCGCACACATCCACTTCGCCATCCTCAGCGATTTCGTCGACGCGCCCACGGAAACCATCGCGGGCGACGCCGCCATCGTTGCGGCCGGCGTGCAAGGCGTGCAGGCGCTCAATGCCCGCTACGCGAGCGGCACTGAAGACGCCTTCTACCTCTTCCACCGGCCGCGCCGCTGGAACCCGCAGCAAGGCGTCTTCATGGGCTGGGAGCGCAAGCGCGGCAAGCTGGCGCAGTTCAACCGCTTCCTGCGCGGCGGCGATGTCGATGCCTTTTCCGTGATCGTCGGCGCGGTGGCGCCGTTGCGGCAGGTACGCTTTGTCATTACGCTGGACGCCGATACCGTGCTGCCGCCGGACGCCGCCCCGGATCTCATTGGCGCCCTCGCCCACCCGCTCAACCGCGCCGTCTACGACGAAACGTCCGGACGGGTCGTGCGCGGGTACGGCATTCTCCAGCCGCGAGTTGGGATCTCGCTGCCCAGCGCGCACCGCTCGCGATTCGCCTCGATCCACTCGGGCCATCCCGGCGTGGACCCCTACACCACCGCGGTCTCGGACGTCTACCAGGATCTGTACGGCGAAGGCAGTTTCACCGGCAAGGGGATCTACGACGTCGATGCCTTCGAGCGGGCCACGCACGGGCGCTTCCCGGAGAACACGCTGCTGTCGCACGATCTCATCGAAGGCAGCTATGCCCGCGCCGCCCTGGTGACCGAGGTCGTCGTCTACGACGATTACCCGTCTCGCTACCTGGTTCACGCACGCCGCAAGCACCGCTGGATCCGTGGCGACTGGCAGTTGCTCGCCTGGCTCACAGCCCGGGTGCCGGGGCTGCGCGGGCCAGAGCCCAATCGGCTGCCCTTCCTGTCACGCTGGAAGATTCTCGACAACCTGCGTCGCAGCACGGTGGAGATCGGGCAACTGGCATTCCTCGTCGCAGGGTGGACCGTGCTGCCCGGCTCGCCCCTGCGCTGGACGGCGCTCGGGCTTGCGGCGATCGCCGGGCCCTGGATCGTCGGGCTGGCGCTGGGCGCGCTTCGCCCGCCTTGGGACCGCTCCTTGCGGGCCTACTACGCGGGCATGGCGCGCGATGCGGCGACCGCCGCGCAGCAGGTCGCGCTCACCGTCACCTTTCTCGCGCACCAGGCGTGGCTCTCGGGCGATGCCATCGTGCGCACGCTGTGGCGCCTGTTCGTGTCCAAGCGCCACCTGCTCGAATGGCAGACCGCCTCGAGCAGTGAGCGCACCGTGTCGAGCGGGGCGGCCGGTGTCTGGCGGGAGATGTGGCCGGCCGTGGCGCTGGCCGCCGGAGCCGCGCTGGGCTTGGTGGCTCTGGCGGCAGTCGGCGCGGGGCGCTTGCCACTGTGGCAGCTCGGGCTCGCCGCCGCGCCGCTGCTGCTGCTGTGGGGCGTGTCGCCGGCCATCGCGCACGCGCTCAGCGCGCCACCGGTACGACCGCAAAGACAGCTGCCTGCGGCCGATCGGGCACACGCCGAGCGGCTGGCGCTGATCCACTGGCACTTCTACGAGCGCTTCACCGGCGAGGACACCCAGTGGCTGGTCCCCGACAACTTCCAGCAGGATCCGACGCCGGTGGTGGCGATGCGCACGTCGCCCACCAACATCGGCCTGCAATTGCTGGCCATCGTGAGCGCGCGCGACCTGGGGTTCATCGCGGCCGCCGACATGACGCGGCGCCTGGAGCTCGCCTTCGGCTCGATGGATCGCCTGGCCCGGTTCAAGGGCCACTTCTTCAACTGGTACGAACTGCACGAGTTGCGGGTGCTCGAGCCCGCGTACGTGTCGACCGTGGACAGCGGCAACCTGGCCGGGCACCTGCTGGCGGTGAGGCAGGCGTGCCTGGCGGCCGCGCAGGAGCCGGCAGTCGGCGCCGAGGGCTTGAGCGCGCGCCTGCAGGCCCTGGCCGATCGCGCCCACGGCTTCGCGACCGCCATGGAGTTCGGGTTCCTGTTCGACCGCGAACGGGAGCTGTTCTCCATCGGCTACCAGCATGCGACCCACACGCTCGATCCGTCCTACTACGACCTGTTCGCCTCCGAGGCGCGTCTGGCCAGCTTCGTGGCCATCGCCAAGGACGACGTGCCCGTCGATCACTGGTTCCGGCTGGGCCGCACGCTCACCCATGCTGGCGGGCACCCGGCACTGATCTCGTGGAGCGGGAGCATGTTCGAGTACCTGATGCCGGCCCTGGTGATGCGCGCGTTCCCGTTCACTTTGCTGGACCAGACCTACCAGGGGGCGGTGCGACGCCAGATCGCCTACGGCGCCGAACTGGGCGTGCCCTGGGGCGTGAGCGAGAGCGCCTACAACCTGCGAGACCGCCACCTCACCTACCAGTACCGCGCCTTCGGCGTGCCCGATCTCGCCCTCAAGCGCGGCCTCGGGCGCGACGTGGTGATCGCGCCCTACGCATCCGTGCTCGCCCTGATGGTGGACCCTTCACGGGCATTGAGCAACCTCGCCACACTGGAGCACCGGGGCGCCCTGGGACCCTACGGATTTCGCGACGCGCTCGACTACACGCGGCCGGATCCCGGCAAGTCCTACGCGCTGATCGAGAACTACATGGCGCACCACATCGGCATGTCACTGGTGGCTTTCACCAACCTGCTGACCGATCAGGTGTGGCCGGAGCGCTTCCACGCGGACCCGCTGGTGCGGTCCGTGGAGCTGCTGCTGCACGAGCGCATCCCCAGGCGCCTGGTGTACGACAAACCTCAGGCCAGCGACCCCGACGAGGGGCTGCCCGCACCGGAGCTGGAAAACCCCGTGGTTCGCGAATTCGACGACCCGGACACGCCTTACCCGCACGTCGCAATGCTGGGGCGCCTGCCCTACAAGCTGATGATCAGCCACTGCGGATCGGGCTACAGCCGATACAACGACGTCGCGGTGACACGCTGGCGCGCCGACGCGACCGTCGACTCGACCGGGCAGTTCTGCTATGTCAAGGATGTGGGCCAGGCGCGCGTGTGGTCGGCGACGCACCAGCCCACCTGCGCACCGGCTGACGCGTACCGGGCGCTGCTGGCCACCGACCGGGTGACCTTCGAACGCGTCGACGGGGCGATCGAGACGCGCACCGAGATCGCGGTCGTGCCCGAGGACGCGGCCGAGGTCCGACGCGTCACCGTTCACAACCATGGCCAGGACGCCCGCGAGATCGAATTGACCAGCTACGGCGAGGTCGTGCTCGGCGACATCGAAGCCGACCGGGCCCATCCGGCCTTCGCCAAGCTGTTCGTGCAGACGGAGTGGCATGAGTGGTGCAAGGCCCTGACCGCCACGCGGCGGCCACGCACCGGGACCGAAGAGCCGCTGTGGTGCGTGCACGTCGTCAGCAGTGGCCCCGAACAGGAGGGGCCGGTCAGCTACGAGACCGATCGCGCCCGCTTTGTCGGCCGCGGACGCACCAACCGCCACCCGGCCGCCCTTTCCAGCGACGGGCCGTTGTCGGGCACCACCGGCGCGGTGCTGGACCCGATCTTCGCGCTGCGCACCCGGGTGCGGCTGGCGCCTGGCCAGTCGGCTTGCGTCACCTTCACGACCCTGGTGGCCACCAGCCGCGCGCGCGCATTCGAGCTGGCCGACCGCTACCACCACCCGTCGGCGGCGCAGCGCGCGCTCGACCTGGCCTGGACATCCCAGCAACTGGAGCTTCGCGAGCTGGGCCTGACCCCGGCCGACGTGGCCCAGTTCCAGGAGCTCGCCGGCTACCTTTTCTACCCGCGACCGGAACTGCGGGCGCCCGCGCAACAGCTTCTGGACAACCGCGGTTCGCAGCCGCTGCTGTGGGAGATCGGTGTATCGGGCGACTGGCCGGTGGTGCTGGCCTCCATCGATTCGCCGGACGGGTTGCCGACCCTGCGGCAGCTGTTCGCCGCTCACCACTACTGGC
>JAZKDA010000217.1:8337-18738 GCA_040387815.1 Pseudomonadota bacterium
GAGGAATGACGGTGGACGTGGTTGTGCTCAACGCGCAGTCGGCCTCGTACCTCCAGGAGCTTCACAACAGGATCCTCGAGGTGATGTTCTCGTCCGGCGACACGCAGATGGACAGCCCGGGCGGCGTGTTCATCCGGCGGCGCGACCAACTCGGCGCCGACGCGCTTCGGATGCTGGAGGCCACCGCGAGCCTGAGCCTGCGCTGCGAGGCGCGCCCGCTCGTCGATTCGGTCTTGCGCCGGACCCGCGACGAGGTCAAGACGGCGCCGGCGCCGCAGCGCGAACCGCAAGCGCGGCGCGGTGGCGGGGCGCTGGCGACCGCCGCGCCGGCCGAAACCGGGGCCGGCGATCTGCTGCTCGACAACGGCATCGGCGGCTTGAACGCGGCGGGCGAATACCAGATGCGCATCCGCGGCGGCCAGCTGCCGCCCGCCCCCTGGTGCAACGTGATCGCCAACCCGCAGGGCGGATTCACGGTGAGCGAGCGGGGCACCGGCTTCACCTGGGCAGCCAACAGCTACTTCTATCGGATCACGCCCTGGCACAACGACCCGGTGAGCGATCCCGCGTCCGAGGTGCTCTACCTGCGCGACGAGGACACCGGCGCGTTGTGGAGCGCCACGCCCGCGCCAGTCGGCCGCGATGCCGCCTACACCGTGCGCCACGGCGCCGGTGCCTCGGTGTTCGAGGCCACGCAGGATGAGATCGCCAGCCGCCTGACCATGAGCATGGCCGACGGCGAAGCGGTCAAGCTCTCGGTGCTCGAGGTGACCAACCTGGGTCAGCGCCCGCGCCGAATCTGCGTGACGGCTTACGTGGAGTGGTCGCTGGGTGTCAACCGCGAGCACACGCAACACCAGGTGCGCACCCGCTTCGAGCCGGACCTGCGGGCCATCTTGGCCAGCAACCGGTTCGATCCCTACTTCGCGGACTGGGTGGCGGTCTGCGCGTTGAGCGAGCCCATCACCGGGCATACCGCCGACCGGCGCGAGTTTCTCGGACGCAACGGAACCGTCGAGGATCCCGCCGCCCTGCGCTGGGGGCCGCTGGCCCAGACCACCGGGCTGGGCTTCGACCCCTGCGCCGCGCTGCAGTGCGTGCTGACGCTGGCGCCGGGCGAAACCCGGTCGCTGTCGATGGTGCTGGGCGCGGCCGCCACGCAGGACGAGGCGCGCCAGATCGTCACCCGCTATCTCGTGCCGGGCGCGGCCGCGGCAGAGAGCAGCCGCAGCGTGGCGCATTGGGCGCAGCGCCTGTCGGTGGTCAGCGTGCGGACACCAGAGCCGTCGTTCGACGCCATGATCAACCGCTGGACGCTGTACCAAGCGCTCTCGTGCCGGATGTGGGCTCGGTCAGCCCTGTACCAGAGTGGCGGCGCCTACGGCTTTCGCGACCAGCTCCAGGATGTTCTGGCGTTCCTGTATGCCGAGCCCGGCCTGGCGCGCGAGCACATCCTGCGCGCGACGGCTCGCCAGTTCGTGGAGGGCGATGTCCAGCACTGGTGGCACCCGCAGAGCGGCCGGGGCGTGCGCACGCGCTTTTCCGACGACCTGGCGTGGCTGCCGCATGTGGTCGAACAGTACGTGCGCGTGACGGGCGACGCCAGTGTGCTCGACGAGTACGTACCCTTCCTGACCATGCGGCCGCTCGCGCCGCACGAGCACGAAATCTACGACCTGCCCCAGGTCACCGAGGAGCACGCCAGCGTGTACGAGCACTGCCTGAGGGCCTTGCGCAAGGCGTGCACCGCCGGCCCGCACGGCCTGCCGCTGATCGGTATCGGCGACTGGAACGACGGCATGAACCGCGTTGGCATCGGGGGGCGGGGCGAGAGCGTCTGGCTGGCATGGTTCCTGATTGCCACCCTGCGTGCATTCGCGCCGCATGCGGCCGCCCGCGGCGATGCCGGCGTGGCGTCCGACTTTCATGCGCGTGCCGATGCCTACGCCGCCGCCGTGCAGGCCCACGGCTGGGACGGGGACTGGTACCGCCGCGCCTACTTCGACGACGGCACGCCGCTGGGGTCCAGCGCGAACACCGAGTGCCGCATCGACTCGATCGCACAGAGCTGGAGCGTGATCTCGCAAGCCGCCCCACCTGAGCGGCAGGCCCGAGCGCTACGCGCCCTGGAGGAACACCTGGTGCGCCCGCAGGACCAGCTGCTGGTGCTGCTGACGCCGCCCTTCGACAAATCCGCCGAAGATCCTGGCTACATCAAGGGCTATCTGCCGGGTGTGCGCGAAAACGGCGCGCAGTACACCCACGCCGCGCTCTGGGCCGTGCTCGCCGCCGCCATGCAGGGCGACGGCGCTCGGGCTTTCGAGTGGTTCCAGATGATCAACCCGCTGATGCACGCGCGCACCCCCGCGCAGGTCGACACCTACAAGGTCGAGCCCTACGTGGTCGCCGCCGATGTCTACACCGCCCCCGGACAGGTGGGCCGGGGTGGGTGGACCTGGTACACCGGGTCCGCGAGCTGGATGTACCGCGTGGGCCTCGAGGCCATCCTCGGCTTCACCAAGCGCGCGGACACCCTTCGCATCGAACCGCGAGTGCCCGCGGCGTGGCCGGAGTTTTTCATCGAGTACCGGTTCGGCACCGCCATCTACGCGATCCATGTGCGGCAACCGGGAGAGCTGCGGCAACGCGGGGCAGAGATCTGGGTCGACGGCCAGCTGCTGGAGGCGCCGATCGTGCACTTGGTGGATGATGGCGCGAGGCACGAAGTGCTCGTCGCCCCGGCCAGCTGAGACGCTGGCTGGGCGGCGACGGAAACAACGATGGACACAGTGGGAGTACGAATGATCAAGATCGACTACAAGGTATCGCTCGAATACGAAATCCTGGACCAGGCCGGTGCGGACTTCATATTCAACATTCACGCCGCGTCGACGGCGCACCAGAGGGTCGACGCCGAGCGGCTGATCATCAGTCAGGAAGTGACGACCGAGATCGCGGCCGACCCAATGACCGGTTCGCGCTTCATGCGACTTCACGCGAACCCGGGCGCTCTGGTCGTCACGTACCACGCCATGGTGACGGTAGACCATCATCTGGCTGAGCCCGATACGCTGCAAGAGGTGCCGATCCGCAGTCTTCCGCTTGGCGTCATGCCTTATCTCTATCCCAGCCGCTACTGCCAGTCGGATCGGCTGTTGAAGCTGGCCTTGGCTGAATTCAATGGTGTGTGGGCGGGGTACAGCCGCGTGCTCGCCATCCAGCATTGGGTTCAAAAGCACCTGACGTTCAGCTCGAATACGACGAACTCAACCACGTCGGCGGTCGATTCGCTCATCGACAGGGTGGGCGTGTGCCGTGACTTCGCGCACCTGATGATCGCCCTGTGCCGGGCTTTGAACATCCCTGCGCGTATCGTCACGGCGACCGACTTCGGTGCCAGCGCGGCGCTTGGCCCGCCGGATTTCCACGCCTATGTCGAGGCCTACCTCGGCGATCGCTGGTACCTGTTCGATGCATCGGGAACCGGCATCCCGATGGGCTTCATCCGGGTGGGCACGGGACGCGACGCCGCCGACGTGGCTTTTGCCACCATCTTTGGCGCCGTCACTTCCAAGGCGCCCATGGTGGAAACCACCGCGATGAGCGGCGAGGGTCTGGTGTTGCCGCATCACTGCCGACACGCGCTGTCGACCACGGCGGCCACCCACTAGCCCTTTAGCACCTCGCTCGTCGAGCCCGCCATGGAATGAGCCTCGTCGAACGAGATCAGCTTGAGAATCCACTCGTGCTTGCCGTGGAACGACTTCGTCATCAGCTCTTTCAGGCTGCTCGCAAGAATGTCGCGCACGCGTTCGG
This sequence comes from Pseudomonadota bacterium, assembly GCA_040387815.1. Classification (GTDB taxonomy): domain Bacteria; phylum Pseudomonadota; class Gammaproteobacteria; order Burkholderiales; family Burkholderiaceae_C; genus Ramlibacter. The sequence continues at coordinate 12,154 of JAZKDA010000217.1, forward strand.
CGACCGGCAGTTCCCCCGCGAAGTTCACCAGGTGCAGCCGGCGCGGCGCCGGCGCCACTTGCAGGGGCTTGATCGCGAGCATTGCAAGGTCGACGCGTGATTCCGCGATGCACAGTGGCGTGGTGATGGTCCAGCCAAGGCCCCCCTGCACCATTTCGAGCACGGTGTTGGAGGCCTCGAATTCGAGCCTGCGAGGCAGGTCCAGCGAGCAACGCCGCAGGTAGACGTCCACCGCGCTGCCGATGGTTGTGCGGCCCGAGTAGCGGATCATGGCCAGACCCTCGGCCATCGCACGGAAGGTCGCGGTTCGCCAATCCTTCTCACGCGCCTGCGGCAGGACCAGCAGGAAGGGCTCCTGCAGCATCTGACGGCGTTCGATGCCAGGGTGCTCGTACATCGGCGAATCGCTCAGCACCGCGGCGTCGACCTTGCGGGCCAGCAGCGCCTTTTGCAGATCGACCGAGAGGCCCCCGATCACATGGAGCTCCTCGGTCAGTGCCTGCAACTCGAAGATCCAGGACGAACCCATCATGGGGCCCGCCACGCCCAGCCGCATGCTGTGCATCACATCCCCCGAAACGGACGTCACCGCAACCAGCATCCGATCGACTTCGGCAAGCAGATGGACGCTGCGCTTGTACAGCTCGACGCCAGCGCGCGTGGCCGACAGTGGCCGGGTGGAGCGGTCCAGCAGCGACTTTCCGATGACCGATTCGAGCTCCTGAAGCGCCATCGAGACGGCCGGTTGAGTCAGCCCGAGGTGCTCCGCCGCTCGGGTGACATTGCCGCGATCGACGGTAGCCACAAAAGCCTCGAGGGCCTTCAGGCTCAAGCCCGCCTTGCCGGTCCTGCGCGCGCTCTGGCTCCCCTTGGCCCGACCCATACATCACCCCCGATGATTAGCATAAGAAAACCTTATTTAACCACCACTCCACGGAGTGCGGCGATAGCATCGCCTCACGCAGACATGCGGCGGCGCAGCAATGCGCACAGGCGAATTCGGCGCGCTGGCAAGCCCGACACAAACATAACTGGAGACACTCTGATGATGATTCACCGCAGAAAGATACTGGGCCTGGTTCCGGGCGCACTCGGTCTGGCCACGCTCCCGGCGCTGGCTCAGTCGGACAAGCCCGTGCGCATCATCGTCCCCTATCCCGCCGGCGGCGGCGTCGACATATCAGCGCGCGTCACAGCGGCGGGCATGCGGGGCCTGTACGGCGACAACGTTCTGGTGGACAACCGCCCTGGTGCCGGCGGGCGCATCGGGATCGATCTGGTCAAGAACTCGGAGCCCGACGGCAACACCATCCTGGTGGTGCCGAACTTCGTGTTCACGATCTACCCGCACATCTACAGCAAGCTCACCTATGACCTGAGCCGCGACCTCACGCCCGTGTCGTCGATCTGCTCGATCGGCTATTCCGTCTCGGTGGGGCCTGGTGTTCCCGAGAGCGTGAAAACCATCGCCGAGTACGCGCAATGGGTGCGTGCCAATCCCGGCAAGGCGTCCTTCGGCTCGGGGTCCCCCGGCACGACGCCGCACTTCACCGGGGTCATGCTTGCCAAGGCCCTGAACCTGCCTCTGGTGCATGTGGGCTACAAGGGCGGCGCTCCGCTTTCGCAGGATCTGATCGGCGGTCAGATTCCGATGGCGGTGCAATCGCTTCCGGAGGCCTACCAGCTCTCCAAGGCCGGGCGGATCCGCTCCCTGGCCATCACCACGCCCAAGCGCTCCCCCTTGATGCCCGATGTGCCCACGCTGGGCGAATCGGGTGTTCCCAACCTCGTCGTGGCGGACGTGTTCGGCGCCTTTGTGCCGATCAAGACCCCGGACGAACGCGTGCGCCGATTGGCTGCGGCCATCCAGGCGTCGGTGGCCAAACCTGAGTCGCAAGAGGCCCTGAACAAGCTGACCTTCATACCGCAGACCATCACCCTGGCCGCGTACGCGAGTTCAGTCACCCAGGAACACCGCGACTGGGAGCAGGTCATCAAGGCCTCCGGCTTCAAGGCCGAGGAATAAGTCAACACCAACCGAAAGAAAACCATGGCACAAATGATCAGCGACAACTATACCGGCAACCTCAAGGCGAAAAGGGAGGCCGGCAATCGCTTCACCGACACCAACCTGATTCCCTGGACCGCGTTCTTCCTGAACGGCGTTGATTTCAAGCTGCTGGACTTCACGGGGGACCGCTGCACGCTGCTAGTGAAGCTCGAGAAGGGGACGAAGCTGGCGATTCACCAGCACCTGGGACCGGTCGAGGTCTACCTCATGTCCGGCTCCTTTGGCTACACCGATGAAGAGACCGGTGAGTCCCACATGATCTACGCCGGCGGCTATCTGTACGAGCCGCCCAGCACCGTGCACCAGCCCGTTTCGCCCGACGGCTTCACCGGCATTGCGGTGATCCATGGCGACGTTATCGGGTACGCCGCCGATGGCTCCGAAGTGACGATCGGGCCGATCGACTACTACCAGCGCGCCAAGGAGAACAACGCGGTCGCGCATCTGAACTTCGACGAGGCGCTTCTGCCCGCGTGAAGCGCAGGGGGTGCAAGCACATTCAGGTGTCTGGCCCCAGTGAGGCCACAAACCCCTTCAAGTAATCGCTCAGCTGCGCCTTTATTTTCTCGTCGACCATCTCGCCGGCCTGGTTGAACACCTGCCCGGCGCGCGACACCATCAGCCGCCCGCCGAACCAAGGCTGCATGCCCAGCGTACGCAGCACCGGCAGCCAGGCGTTCTGCGACAAGATCGTGCCGAAGCCGCCCGGCGATGCACCGATCAGGGCAACGCGCCGGCCATTGAACACCTTGGCACTGTCGGCCGGGGGCCGGCTGAGCCAGTCAATCGCGTTCTTGAACACGCCGGGTATCGAGTTGTTGTACTCCGGCGTGGCAAACAGCAGCCCGTCGCTGGCGATGATTCGCGCCTTGAGGGCCTGCACTGTCGCCGGGATGCCATCCTTGGCTTCGACGTCTCCGTCGTACAAGGGAATGCCGTGCAGCGTGGCAATGTCCAGCGTGGCGCCCGTGGGCATGAGGCCCGCGCTCGCGCGCAGCAACGCCGTGTTGAAGGAGCCTGCGCGCAGGCTGCCCGAGATGGCGAGGATGTTTGGCAAACGTGACTCCCTGATGAACCTGTGACTCAGCCACGCTGCCAGGCCGGATGAACTCCTGGAGCGCGACGACCGCGCTCAAGATAGCACGCCCGCCCCGAATGCCGACGCTCAGCCAAGCGCCGGGGTGGGCTCAGATCGCCACCGGCGCGCAAACCACCGAGGCCATGCGCGTGAGGTTGGCCGGGCCGCCCTTGGGCGGCCATACGCCTTTTTGCACCGCCTCGCCGCGGATGCGCGCGCGCTCGTCCAAACTGTCGTAGGCCCAGACGTTCAAAAAGCGCGGCTGCTCGCCGTCGAGTGCGGCGAAGGCACCTAGCATCGGCGACATGGCCACGCGCGCGGGCACGGCATCTTTCCAGGCCTCGATGGTTTCGGCCAGCGTGCCCTGGCGCAGGTGGTAGGTGCGAAACTCATACCAGCGGCCCAGCTTGGTCGCCTGCGGCGCCGGCAGGAAGGGAAACAGCGCGAAGCTTTCCGAGCGGATGGAGATGACGTTCTCGCCGCAACCCAGGGGGTTCTTCTGCAGCAGCAGTTACAGCTGTCCCGCCTTGGACATCTTCAGCGACGCAGCAGCAGTTGCAGCCGCGCCTGTGCGCTGGCGTCGCCGCTGTCGAAGCGGCGCAGCACCAGCACGCGGCTGAGGTCGCCGATGTCGGAGGCGAACACGCCCAGCAGCTCGCCGCCCGCGCCGGGCAGCTCGCGCTTGAGTGCCTCGTACACGGCGGCGTTGCTGAAGACCTTGATCTCCAAGGTGGTGAGTTCGTAGACGGGAAGGGACATGGTGGCTCCGGGAGTGGTTCTGTCAAAGGCCGGCCCGAGGCTCAGGCGGCTTGGGTTCGGTGTAGAAGCGCACCATGCGCTCGAGCACGGCGGCAAACATGCCCGCGCCAGTCATGGTGGGCAGGCCTAGCGCGCGTGCCTGGGCGATGAGCGGCGGCACCGCCGGATGGGTGACCACGCAACCGACGAAGGTGCCGGGGCGCAGGGTCTTCACATCCAGCGGCAGCGGATCGTCCGCGCGCATGCCCATGGGTGTGGCATTGATCACCAGGTCGAAGGCCGAGGCGTCGTCCGAGCCACGGGCAGGCAGCACCGGGCCGTAGGCACGCAGCTTGGCGGCCAGGGTCTCGCGGCGGTCGGTGTCGGCATCGTGCAGTGCCAGCGCGGCCACGCCCGCATCCACCAGCGCATGGGCGATGGCCGAGCCGGCCCCGCCCGCCCCCACCAGCAAGGCCCGGCGGCCCCGCGGCTCCAAGCCCTCGCGGCGCAGGCCGGCGACATAGCCTTCGCCGTCGCACATGTCGCCGAACCACGCGCCCTGCGCGTCGCGCCGCAGCACGTTGGCCGCGCCGATGGAGCGCGCGCGCTCGGTCAGACCGGCGGCCAGCTGCGCCGCCGCGAACTTGTGCGGCACGGTGACGATGACGCCGTCGACATTGGGCATGCGGCGGGCCATGCTGAGAAAGTCAGCCAGGTCGGCCGGCGCCACGTGGGCGGGCACGACGATTGCGTCGCGGCCGAGGGCGCGCAGTTCGCGGGTGACCCCGGCGGGGGATTTCACCTGGGCGATCGGGTCGCCCACGATGAAGATGACGCGTGTGGCGCCGCTGTAGGTATCGAGCATGGGGAGGGCCGTGTGGTCGGTGCCGGCGCGGCCGGCGGTTGGATCGGATTCGGCGTAGTCTAGCCAAAACTGGAACTCTGTTCAAGTTTTGAAATTCGTTCCATAATCGCATCTTCTTCACCACGCGAGAGAGCTTTCATGTCCGGTGTGATGGAACGCACCCTGGCCATCCTGGAGCGACTGGCCGCCAACGTGGCGGGCGTGCCGCTGGCCCAGCTGGCCGACGAGCTGCATATGCCGCGCAGCGCGGCGCACCGCCTGCTCAACGACCTGGCGGCGCAGGGCTATGTTCGCCAGATGCGCGAGCGTGGCGACTATGTGCTCACCACCAAGCTGGTGTCGCTGGGCCTGAACTACCTCAAGCAGTCGGGCGTGGTCGACCTGACCCAACCCATCCTCGACCGCCTGGCCGAAGCCAGCGGCGAGCTGGTGCGCCTGGGCATCGTCGATGTGGACCACATCACCTGGGTGTCGCTGTCGCAGGGAGCCCGCAAGGGCCTGCGCTACGACCCCGACCAGGGCATCGACGCCCAGCTGTCGTGCACCTCGTCCGGCCACGCCTGGCTGGCCACGCTGCCCGACGATGACGCCGTGGCCCTGGTCACGCGCCAGGGCATCGGCAAGCCGGCGGACTTCGGCCCCAACGCGCCCACCTCCATCGCCGCCGTCATGAAGGCGGTGCGCGCGGCGCGCAAGCAGGGCTATGCGCTCAGCTGCGAAACCTACGCCCATGGCCTCAATGCCATCACCACCGCCATCGTGCCGCCGGGCAAGGGCGCGGTAGGCGTGTTGTCGATGTCCGGCCCCTCGGTGCGCCTGACCGAGGACAAGATGCGCCTGTGGGCGCCCGAGCTGATCGCGGCCGCCCAGGACGTGGCCCGTGCGGCCGCCGCATCGCCGCTGTTCGACCGCTATTACGCGCCCGAGGAAAGCGGCAAGTGACCAGCGCCCCCCTGCCCGACCGCTGCGACCTGCTGGTCGTGGGCTCCGGCGCGGGCGCACTCAGCACCGCCGTCACGGCCGCCCACCTGGGGCTGTCGGTGGTCGTCGCCGAGAAAGAGCCGCTGGTCGGCGGCACCACGGCCTGGTCGGGCGGCTGGATGTGGATTCCGCGCAATCCGCTGGCCGTGGCCGCGGGCATAGCCGATCCGCTGGACGATGTGCGGCGCTATTTGCGCAACGTCATCGGCGCGCACGACGACGAAGCCCGGCTGGAGATGTTCCTCGCGCATGCGCCGGCCATGGTCGACTTTCACCTCAAGCACACCGCGCTGCGCTTTGTCGACGGCAATACCGTGCCTGATTTCCATGGCCGCCTTGCGGGCGCCCGCACCGGCGGCCGCTCGGTCTGCGCGGCGCCCTTCGATGCTTCGGTGCTGGGCGCAGAGCTTGCGCGGCTGCGTCCTCCACGCGACATCCTCGCGTTTCTGGGCATGAGCATCGGCGGCGACCTGCGCCACTTCCTGCGCGCCGGCCGCGCCTGGGATTCTTTCCGTTATGCGGCCCACCGCGTGCTGCGCCACGGCGCCCAATGCCTGCGCCACGGCCAGGGCACGACCCGCATGGCCGGCAACGCGCTGGCGGCGGCGCTGTTCAAGTCGGCACTCGATGCCGGTGTGCGCGTTTTCACCGGCCACCGCGCGCTGGCCCTGCTCACCGAGGGCGGCCGCGTGGTCGGCGCGCGCCTGGGTACTCCGCGGGGCGAGCGCGAGGTGCGTGCCACGCGTGGCGTGGTGCTGGCGGCCGGCGGCTTCCCTCACGATGCGCAGCGCCAACGGCAGCTGTTCGCCCACCAGCCGCACGGGTCGGCCGCACCCCTGTCGAACACCGGCG
>JAZKDA010000217.1:18748-27112 GCA_040387815.1 Pseudomonadota bacterium
GCGACGGGCTCAGACTGGGCGAAGCCGCAGGTGCCGAGATCGACCGAACCACGGCCGAACCCGGCGCCTGGGCGCCGGTGTCCCTGGTGCCGCGGCCCGATGGCAGCCAGGCCCATTTCCCGCACCTGAGCGAGCGCGGCAAGCCCGGCCTGATCGCGGTCGACCGCGACGGCCGGCGCTTTGTCGACGAAGCCGGCAACTACCACTCGTTCATGCAAGCCCTGTTCGCGCGTTGCGCGCAGCGGCATCCCGGCCAGCCGGTCGAGGCCTGGCTGGTGTGCGACCACCGCTTCCAGCGCCGCTTCGGCCTGGGCCACAGCAAGCCCTGGCCGCTGCCCATCGCGGGCAGCCTGCGCAGCGGCTACCTCAAGCGCGCGCGCACCCTGCCAGACCTGGCCCTCGCCTGCGGCATAGCCCCGCAGGGCCTGGCCGCCACCGTGGCCGCTTTCAACGAGCACGCCCGCGCCGGGCGCGACCCGCAATACCAGCGCGGCGAAACCCCCTACGACCGCATGCAGGGCGATGCCGAACACAGCGGCCCCAACCCCTGCGTGGCCCCGATCGAGCACGGCCCCTTTTACGCCGTGCGCGTGGTGCCCGGCAGCCTGGGCACCTTTGCGGGCCTGCGCGGCGACGCGCAAGGCCGGGTGCTCGACGCGCGGGGCCGCCCCCTCCCTGGCCTGTACGCCGCTGGCAACGACATGGCCAGCATCATGGGCGGCCACTACCCCAGCGGCGGCATCACGCTCGGCCCCGCCATGACCTTCGGCTACATCGTGGCCCACCACGCTGCCGGCCAGGCCCTGCCGGAACCGGCAGCCCTTGTTTCACCCACCGCATCCGTGCCCGCATGAAACGCACCTACTCCCTCGCTCAGCTCATCGCCCTGCCCTTTGACCCTCCCCGGCTCGTGCAGCTGGCCGCCGACACCGGCGCCGACGCCTGCGGCATCCGCCTGCTGCCGGCCGCCCCCGGCGGCATCCACCATCCGCTGATGGACAACGAGGCGCTCACCCGCGAAACAATGGCCCGCATCGCGGGCACCGGTGTGCGCGTGCTCGATCTCGAAATGATCCGCATCGCGCCCGACTTCGACGCGGCGCGCTTTCTGCCCTTCATGGACGTGGGCCAGCGCATCGGCGCCAGGCACATCCTGGTAGCGGGCGACGATGCCGACGAAGCGCGCCTGAGCGCCAACTTCGCCCGCCTGTGCGAGGCGGCCGATCGCTTCGGCCTGAGCTGCGACCTGGAGTTCATGCCCTGGACCCAGGTGCCCAACGTCGCGGCGGCCCGGCGCGTTGTCGAGGCCGCGGCGCATCCGGCCGGCGGCGTGCTGGTCGATGCCCTGCACTTCGCCCGCTCGGCCAGCAGCCTGGACGAAGTGCGCCAGTTGCCGCGCGATCGCCTGCGCTATGCCCAGATGTGCGACGGCGCCGTGCCCGGCCCCACCACCACCGAGGGCCTGGTCTTCGACGCCCGCTGCGCGCGCCTGTTGCCCGGCGAAGGCGGCATCGACCTGCGCGGGCTGTTCGCCGCGCTGCCCGCCGACCTGCCCGTGAGCATCGAGATTCCGCACGATGTGCGCGCGCCGGCCATGGGCTACGAAGCTTGGGCCAAGGCGGCCTTCGTTGCCACGCAGCGTGTGATGGAGGGCCTGTGATGAACACCGCAACCCCGCAGAACGCGCAACGCGTGCTGGTCACTGGCGCCACCGGTGGCATGGGCCGCGCCATCGCAACCGCCTATGCCCGCCTGGCCGGCGAGCAGGGCGCGCAGGTCAGCCTGGCCTTGGCGGCCTCGCGGCCCGGCCCGGCACTCGACGCGCTGGTGGCGGACATGCAGGCGCTGGGGGCCCGCGCCATCGGCATCGCGGCTGATGTGACCGACCCGCAGGCCTGTCGCGACCTGGTCACGCAGGCCGAGACCTTCTGCGGCGACCTCACCGCCCTGGTGTCCAACGCTGGCGCCTCCGGCCCGGCGAAGCTGGCCGACATGGACCTGGCCCGCTGGGACCAGAGCTTCGCGCTCAACACCCGCGCCACCTTCGTGCTGGCCCAGGCGGCACGCGCCGGGCTGGCGCGATCGCGCGGCAGCATCGTGGCCATCGCCTCGATGTCGGGCCTGCATGCGCATCCTGGCTACGGGGCGTACTCCTCCGCCAAGGCGGCGCTGATCATGCTGTGCCGCCAGATCGCCCAAGAGTGGGCGGCCGACGGCATTCGCGCCAACGTGGTGTGCCCGGGCATGATCCGCACCCCGCTCACCGAGCCGGTCTACCAGGACGCCGACACCAAGGCGCGGCGCGAAGCCCTGGTGCCCGCGGGACGCATCGGCACCGCCGAGGACGTCGCGCAAGCCGTGCTGTACTTCACCAGCGCCGCCGCATCCTACGTGACCGGTCAGTCCCTGGTGGTGGACGGCGGCCTGTCCGACCACATGCTGTCGATGATCCCAGGCCGGCCGGGCAAGTAAAGCCTCAGGCAGCCAGACGCTGCTCCGGGGCCATCGTCTCCTTCGCCGCAACCACCGCATCGCGCGCCGCCAGGTAGGCAAACACCAGCCCCGGGCCGATCGTGATGCCTGGTCCGGGGTAGGTCCCGCCCATGGCCGACTGCTGGTCGTTGCCCACGGCATACAGGCCGCCGATGACCCGGCCTTCACGGTCCAGTGCCCTGGCCTCGCCGTCGGTCACCAGGCCGGTTGCCGCGCCGATGTCGCCCGGATAAAGCTTGAGCGCATAGAACGGCGCCTTGCGCACCGGCCCCAGGCTGGGGTTGGGCCCCGCCTTCCAGTTGGCGTCACCGTTCGCGCGCTGGTAGGCGGTGGTGCCGCGCTTGAACTCCGGGTCCTGGCCTTGCTGCCAGTAGGTGTTGAAGCGCTCGATGGTGGCGGCCAGCTTGCCTGCCGGCAGGCCCAGTTTGCGGGCAAGGTCTTCGAGGGTGTTGGCGGTGGTCACATAGCCGTCGGCCAGGGCCGATGCCAAGCCCATGCCACCCGGGCGCACCATGCCCAGGCCGTACTTGCGCAGGCCTTCGGCGTCGGTGATCAGGTAGGCCGGAATGGAAGGCCGCTGCTGGTGCGCCTGTTGCATGGCGATGCCGAACAGGTGGTAGGACGTGCTCTCGTTCAGGAAGCGCTGGCCCTGCCCGTCCACCGTCACCATGCCGGGCTTGGCCCGGTCGAACACGAAATGCGGGAACACCGCGGTGGAACCATCGGCGCGCTTGCGCAGCGACACCGGTGCCCAGAAGGCGTTGCTCATGGCGCCGGTGCCGTAATGCGCGCCCACGCTTTCCGCCAGGGTGTGGGCGGTGCCGGTGTGGCCGGGGGCGCCGGGGCACCAGGCCATGTCGACGCCGGGCAGCAGTGCCTGGCGGCGCCGCGGGTCGCGGTTGAAGCCGCCGCTGGCCAGGACGACGCCGCCCTTGACGCGAACGCGGCGCTGCATGGTGCCTTGCGCCAGGGTGATTTCGCTCACGCGGCCCTGCTCGTCGCGGTGCAGGGCCGTGGCCTGCGTGCGCATCAGCAGGGGCACACCGCGCTCCTTGAGGGACAGCAGCAGGCGCCCGATCAGGGCATTGCCCATGAGCAGGCGCGTGCCGCGCCCGTGCAGCAGCCGGTCGGCCGCATGGCGCAGCACGATGCGCGCCACATAGGCCACCGACTTCAGGGATTTCTTCCACCCGAGCAGGTGGACGATGTCGTCGCGGTCGACGGCCATGCCACCCAGCACGGTGAACTCGGGTATGGGCGGACGCACCAGGGCCAGCAGCGGGCCCAGCTTGCGCCCGTCGAAGGGCAAGGGCTCGAGCGCGCGGCCGCACAGGGTGGCGTCTTCCAGCTCGGACAGGTAGTCCGGGTGGAAGGGCCGAACGCGGTATTGCAGCTGCGAGTTGCGCTCCATCTTGGCCACGGCCTCGCGGCCGTGGGCCAGCAGGCTTTGCCGCAGCGCCCGCGGCGCGCGCTCGCCCACCGCCTGGTCCAGGAAGTGCAGCGCCTTGTCCAGCGAGTCGTCGGGGTTCACCTGCGGCGCCAGCTCGGTGCCGGGGATCCAGGTGGTGCCAGCCGACCACGCGGTGGTGCCGCCCACGTATTCGGTCGACTCCACCAGCAGCACGCGCGCGCCGTCGATGGCGGCAAAGACGGCGGCCGACATGCCGGCCCCACCCGCGCCGAGCACGACCACGTCGTATTCGGTGCCGTCCTCGATGGCGTCCAGGGTGGCGGGAATGCGGGGAAGGGGCAGGCTCCTCATGGCGTCCTCAGTCGTTACAGCTTGCACAGCGCCGAGGGCGCGGGCGTGATGCTGCCGGGGAACACCTGCTCGACCACCGGCAGCAGCTTGCCGTCGACCAGCTTGGCGCGGCCGACCAGGTTGGCCACCGTCATCTGGTTGTCGGCGGCGCGCACGGTGGCCGGGCCGAAGACGGTGTCCAGGGTCTTGCCCGACAGCGCCTTGGTCACCTCGCCTGGCTTGACGCTCTTGGCCAGCGTGACGCCATCGAAGATCACCTGCGTGCCGTTGTAGCCCAGGCCCTCGTTGTCGGTGGGCACACGGCCGTGCTTGGCCTTGAAGCCGGCGACGAAGGCCTTGTTGCGGGCGTTGTCCAGCCCGGGCGAGTAGGTGATGTTGCCGGGCACGTCCTGCAGCGTGTTGCCGGTGGCGTCGATCATGAAGTTCTGCAGCAGCGAGTGGCCGATCAGCCTGGTCTTGGGCATCAGGCCGAATTCCTGGGCCTGCTTGACGAAGGCGATCGCGTCACGTCCGGTCTCAGCCACCCAGACAGCTTCCACGTTGGCGGCCTTGAGCTGGGCGATGTAGGGCGAGAAATCCTTGGTGCCCATGGGCGGGTACAGCTGCAGCTTGACTTCCTTGCCGATCGCCTTGGCGGCCTTGGCGAACGACTCGGCCGAGTCGCGGCCCCAGACGTAGTCGGCGGCCAGCGTGGCGAAGGTCTTTTCCTTGAACGACTTGGTCCACTCGCCGATCATGGCCATGTCCATCGCGTCGGAGTGGTTGGTGCGGATCATGCGCGGCTTGCAGCTGTCGCCGGTAATCTTGTCGCTCTTGGAGGCGACCACGAAGTAGGCGGCATCCCAGCGCTCGAGGTTGGGCCCCAGCGCCAGGGCAATGCCCGAGGGAATGGCGCCGATCAGCAGGTTGTAGCCGTCGCGGGCCAGCTTCTCGGCCACGCGGCGGCCGGCTTCGGGCGTGCCTTCGTCGTCGGCGATCTGCACATCCACCTTGCGCCCGTCCACGCCACCCTTGGCGTTGGCTTCGTCGATGGCGAACTGCACGCCGCGGATCACCTCGTCACCCTGCTGGGCGAACACACCCGACTTGCTGCTCAAAAGGCCGACACGCACCGGGTCCTTGGCCTGGGCCAGGGCCACGGCGGGCAGCACGGCGAAAGCGGCGGCCAGGGCCACGGCGCGACGGGAAAAGTTCAGCTTGATCATCTCGATGTCTCCTTCGGTTTGGATAAGGGTTTGAGTTGCGGGGGAAATTTTTCAGACCATCACGTGCTCGTGCAGCTCGTCAAGGCTGTCTTGCGCGACCAGCCCCTCGGCGACGATGCTGCCCTTGGCCATGGCGCAATAGCGTGTGGCCACGCGGGCGACCAGGGTCATGTTCTGCTCGATCAGCAGCAGCGCCGTGCCCTGCCGGGCCACGTCGTTGAAAACCACACCCAGCTGGTCGACGATCACCGGGGCCAGGCCCTCGGTGGGTTCGTCCAGTAGGATCTGCGAGGGGTTGGCCATCAGCGCGCGGCCCACGGCCAGCATCTGCTGCTGCCCGCCAGACAGCGCCGTGCCAGGCGTGTGCGCGCGCTCCTGCAAGATGGGAAACAGCTTGTAGACGGCGGACAGGTTCCATGGCCCCTTGCGGCCGGTGGCGGCGCCCAGTTGCAGGTTCTCTTGCACTGTGAGGTTGGCCACGATGCGCCGGCCCTGCGGCACCACCACGATGCCGTGCTGCGCCGCCATGTAGGTGCGCGGCCGCGCAATCAGCTGCCCATCGAGCCGCACCGAGCCGCCGCGCAGTGCGGCAATGCCCAGGATGGTGTTGACCACCGTGGTCTTGCCCACGCCGTTGCGGCCGATCAGGGCCACCTTCTCACCCTCCTGCACTTGGAGGCTCAGGCCGTGGAGGATGTGGGCATTGCCATAGAAGGCGTCGACCTTGTTCAGGTCCAGCAAAGTGCGGCTCATGCAGCGCTCCCGAGATAGGCTTCGCGCACGCGGGGGTCGACCCGCACTTGCGCGGGGGTGCCCTGCGCGATCACGCGGCCCAGTTCAAACACGGTGACGGCGTCGGAGATGCCGAACACCACGTCCATGTCGTGCTCCACCAGCAGCACCGACACGTTGCGCCGGGCGGCCAGCGCTTTCAGGTGCTCGGCCAGGTCCAGCGATTCCTTGACCGACAGGCCGGCCATGGGCTCGTCCAGCAGCAGCACCGCCGGGCGGCCCACCAGCGCCAAGGCCAGGTCCAGCCGGCGCTGCTCGCCGTAACCCAGGTCGTCGGCGATCACGCTGGCGAGGCCGTCGAGCGCCAGTTCCTGCAGGATCTCGTCGGCATCGGCGCCCGGGTCGGGCGTGCCCATCTTCCAGGAGGCCAGCTCCACCTGCTTGCGCACGGGCATCTGTCCGAAGATGCTGGTGCGCTGGAACGAGCGCGACAGCCCGCGCTGGCGCCGCGCCACCACACCCAGTCGGCTGACGTCTTCGCCCAGCAGCTTGACCTTGCCGCGTGTCAGCGGCCGGCGGCCGGTGATGGCGTCGATCACGGTGGACTTGCCGGCGCCGTTGGGACCGATCAGCCCGCGGATCTGGCCGCGCTCGAGCGTGAGGTCCACGCCGTCCACGGCCTTGACGCCGCCGTAGTGGATGGCGACGTCTTCACTTTGCAGCACATAGTTGCTCATGGCCTGCTCCTGGTTTCAGTGGGCCGCGCGGGCGGCGGGTTTGACGGGAACGCCGGGCACGGCCTTGCGGCGCGACACCAGCCGCATCAGCAGGCCCGACAGGCCCTGCGGCGCAAACACAATGACGACGATCAGCGCCGTGCCGAAGATGGCCATCCAGTGCTGCGAGTTGTCGCCCAGGACGTCCTTGGCCAGGAAGTACACCGCGGCACCCAGGGCCGGGCCCCACAGCACCTTGGTGCCACCGACCACGACCATCATCAGTGCCACGCCCGACAGGCTCCAGTGCAGCGCCTCGGGCGAGACAAAGCTGGTGTTGAGCGCCGCCAGCACGCCGGCGATGGCGGTGATGCCGGCCGACAGCGCATACACGGCGGCACGCGGCACCAGGGTGCGGATGTTGATGAAGCGGGCGCGCTCTTCGTTGTCGCGCACGGCCTCGGTCACGGCGCCGAAGCGCCCGCGCAGCACGAAGGCCAGGGCCAGCATCACCAGCACCAGCACCGTCCAGCACACCATCAGCATCACGGCCGGCTTGGCGATCAGGTTGGTGGACACGCCGAACAGCGTGGACGGCCATTCGACGTTCATGCCGTCGGCGCCGCCGGTCACGCCCCGGGCCCGCGAGGCGGTGAGGTAGGCCATCTGCCCCACGGCCAGCGTGAGCATGCTAAAGGCCACGCCGGGCACCCGCACCATCACCAGCGCCGCCAGGAAGGCCAGGCCGGTCAGGCCCAGGACGGCGACCGCAATGGCCACTTCGGCCGAGGTCGCCCGCGACTGGATCAGGATGGCCACGATGTAACCCGACGCGCCGTAGTACAGCGCGTGGCCGAAGCTCACCATGCCGTTTTGCCGCAGCAGCAGGCCCAGGCCGAGCGCGAAGACCGCGAAGATGGTTGCCTGCGTGAGCAGGGACAGGACGGTGCTGGAGCCGATGCCGAAGGCTGCGGCCGCACCGATCGCCAACGCGCCCAGGGCGCTGGCGATGAGGTTGCGCGAAGTCATGCTTGTCTCCTCTTGGAATCGATTGGCGCGTTCAGGTGCGGCTGCCGGCGAAGCCCGCGGGCTTCCACAGCAGCACCATCACCATCAGCACGAAGGGCAGCAGCACCGAGGTGTCGGGCAGCCACACGGCGCCCAGGGCCTGAACCAGCCCCAACACCATGGCGGCAATGAAGGCGCCGGCCAGGCTGCCCAGGCCGCCGATCACCACCACGACGAACGAGTCGATGATCACGTCGCTGCTCATGGAGGGCGACAGTGACAGGAAGGGCGCGGCCACCACGCCGGCCAGGCCGGCCAGCGCGCAGCCCAGGCCCACCACGAAGGCGCTGAGCGCGTCGGTGTTGACGCCTTGCATGGCGGTGGTGGTGGGGTCTGTCGATGCGGCGCGCACGAACAGGCCGGCCTTGGACCAACGCAGCCAGAGCGT
>JAZKDA010000217.1:27122-36128 GCA_040387815.1 Pseudomonadota bacterium
AGCCCCAGGGCCACGGCCAGGCCGACGCCGATCACCGCCACACGGTAGGCCGGCACCTCGTGGCCGAACAGGTTCATGCTGGAGGCCAGCGCCGGTGGCGCCGCCACCGACAGGTTGGCCTTGCCCCAGAAGCTTTGCACGCCGTCCTCGATGATCAGCAGCAGGCCGAAGGTGACCAGCACCACCGTGAGCGGATCGCGGTCCTGCAGCAGCCGGAAGCCCCAGCGGTCCAGCGCGACGCCAAAGGCCGCCATGATTGCCGGCGCCGCCACCAGCGCCACCCAGAAGTTGTACTGGATGGCCGCCGAATAGCCGATGTAGGCGCCCAGCATGTACAGCGAGCCGTGGGCGAAGTTGACCACTCGGCGCAGGCCGTAGATCAGCGCCAGCCCCGAGCACATGACGATCAGCAGCGCGCCATAGACGATGCCGTTGAAGATGTGGATGAACATGTTTGTCTCCGGGAGTTCTTGTGGAAGGTTCAGCGCGGGCAAGGCCGCTCAGGCGACGGCATGGGCCGCCTGCGCTTTCGGGCCGGCGGGCAAACCACCCTGTTGGCCCTGGTGGCCCTCGTGGCCCTCGTGGCCCTCGCGGGCCTCGCGGGCCTGCCGGGCGATGAAGTTGCCCGTGATCCAGCCGAAGGTGAGGTTCGGACCCAGCGTGATGCCGGCGCCGGGGTAGTTGCCGCCCATCATGCTGGCGCGGTCGTTGCCCACCGCGTACAGGCCGGGGATCGCGGCGCCGCGTGTGGACAGCACCTGGCCTTGCGGCGTGGTGCGCAGGCCGTCGAAGGTGCCCAGGTCGCCCATGATCACCTTCACCGCATAGAACGGACCTTTGCTGACCGGCGCCACGCAGGGGTTGGGCTGGTTCTCCGGGTCGGCCAGGTAGCGGTTGAACGAAGTGGTGCCACGGCCGAACTGGCGGTCTTCGCCGTGAACCGCGCCTTCGTTGTACTGCGCCACCGTGCGCTCCAGCGCCGCGGCATCGATACCGCAGTTGTTCGCCAGTTCGGCCAGGGTGCGGCCCTTGACCAGGTAGCCGTTGCGCAGGAAGCGGCCGATGGGCATAGGCGCGGGCTTGACGAAGCCCAGGCCGTACTTGGACAGTGCCTTCTGGTCGCACACCAGCCACATGGCCGTCTCGCGCTCGCCGGCGCAGGCCCGGATCATGGCCGCGCCCACGTCGTGGTAGGAGTCGGCCTCGTTGCAAAAGCGAACGCCCTTGCGCGTCACGCCGATGATGCCGGGCTTGTAGCGGTCCAGCAGGTGCGGAAACACGCCGAAGCTGCCGTCGCTATACGGCACACGCGACACCGGCATCCAGGCCGAGGTGGACGGGAACCTGATCTCGAACTGCGCGCCCACGCTCTCGCCGATGCGGATGCCGTCGCCGGTGTTGTCGGTGGGCACGGGCGACAGGTGCTCGCCGCCCTGGCGCAGGTGGGGGTAGGCCTTGCCGATCTTGTCCAGGTCATGAGGAAAGCCGCCACAGGCCAGCACCACGCCATGGCGCGCGATCACCTGCACGTCTTGTCCGTCGCGCCGCACCACGGCCCCCTTGACCACGCCCTGCTCGACGATCAGGCGCTGCACGGGCGACGAAGTCCAGATCGGCACGCCCGCATCCAGCACCGACTTGGCCAGGCGCGCGGCCAGCGCGTTGCCGCTGGTCACGTTGATGCCGCGGCGGTAGACCGCCAGTTCCTTGATGTGCGTGGCCAGGCGGCGGGCCACATACAGGAACGAGGTGAGCGACCTGGTGGCGTTGAAAAAGTGCTTGAGATCCGCGTTGGACGAGTTGAACATCATCCCGATGAAGGTGATGGTCTTGAGCGGCGGGCGCAGCCGCTTCATGTCATCTCCCAGGCCACGGATGTCGAAGGGCCTGGCCAGCACCGAGCGGCCGATGTCCACGCCGCCGGGCACCTGGGGGTGGTAGTCGGGATAGAGCGTGGGCACGAAGGCCACGCTGGTCTCGCGCTCGAACCACTCGGCGGCCTTGGGCGCGTTGTCCAGGAAGGCATCCACGGCCGCCGCGTCGAAGTTGGCGCCGGTCTCCTGCATCAGGTACTGGCGGGCGGCCTCGCGGGTGTCGGACTTCGCGGCCGGGCAATGGGCATTGCCGGGAATCCACAGCACGCCGCCGCTGAAGGCGGTGGTGCCGCCGAACACGGCGGCCTTCTCGGCCACGATCACGTCCAGACCGGCCTTGCGGGCGGTCACCGCGGTCGACAGGCCGCCGGCGCCGGATCCGGCGACGAGCAGGTCACACTCGATTCGTTTCATCGTGAAGTCTCCTGGTTTCGGGTCGGTGCGATACCGGCGCCTTCGGTGCTGTTGAAGCCAGGGCGCGGCACCATGTCCATCAACATGCAGTCCAGCCCGCCGTCGACCACCAGCTCGGTGCCGTTGACGTAGCCGGCGCGGTCGCTCAAGAGGAACAGGGCCGGCTCGGCGATGTCCACCGGCTCGCCCACCCGCCGGCTGGCCGTCACCGCGGCGCGCGCCGCCTCGAAGCCGGGCACCTCGTAGAAGCTGGCCGACAGCGCGGTGCGGATCATGCCGGGGCAGATGGCGTTGCTGCGCACGCCGCGCGGGCCCCATTCGGCGGCCAGCTGCTTGTTCATCAGCAGCACGCCGGCCTTGCTGGCGCTGTAGGCGCCGCTGCGCGTCTGCGGATGCAGGCCCGAGATGGAAGCGACGTGGACGATGCTGCCCTGCCCGGCTTCCAGCATGTCGCGGCCGAACTCGCGCGAGCACAGCAGGTAGCCGGTGAGGTTGACCGCCAGCACCGCGTTCCAGTCGGCGATGGACACTTCGGCCAGGCCGCCAGCGCGCAGCAGGCCCGCGTTGTTGACGAGCCCGGCCACGCGGCCGAGTTCGCCGCGGACACGGGCGCCGGCGGCGGCCACGGCCGACTCGCTGGCGATGTCGCACTCGACCGCGATGGCCCTCGCACCCTGGGTGCGAAGCTGGGCCGCGGCCCGTTCGGCACCCGCCCCATCACGGTCGACCAGGGCGACGTGCGCGCCGACCCGGGCCAGCGATTCGGCGACCGCCAGGCCGATGCCCGAGGCGGCGCCGGTCACCACGTAATTGCGGCCGGCCAGGTCCAGCCAGTGGAAGCTGTGGCGGCTCATGCCTTCGCTCCCGTCGGGTGGGAACCGGACGATTCGGGTTTACCCTTGCTCTTGTGCAAGCGCTTGATGAGGTCGTCGCTGACACGGGCGCTGTGTGGCATGCCGTATGTCTCCTGTGTGTAGGGTGCGAATGGTCGTCGCAGCGGCTTTTCCCCACAATCGACAAACGCGGCGAAGGCCAGGACAATTCGTGCATGACCACTGTTCCGCGATTTGCGCTCTACGGCACCGACTCGGCCCCCGGCTGGGCCGGCATGGTGAACTTCGAGAACATTCCCGAGCGCTCGGGCTACTACAACTGGGAGATCGCGCCGCATGTGCACGAGGGACTGCTGCAGGTCCTCTACATCGTCAAGGGCAGCCCCGGCGGCGAGACGCTGATCGACGGTCGCAAGTGGGCCCTGGTGCCGCCCTGCCTGATCGTCATCCCCTCGGGCGCGGTGCACGGCCACCACTTTCGCAGCGACATCGACGGGCCGGTGGTCACCGCGGCGCAACGCCCGCTGGAGTCGCTGCTCGCCGCCATCGCGCCGGAGCTGCTGGTGCACGTGCGCACACCCAAGGTGATTGCGGTGGACCCGGCCAGCCCCTATGCGCAGGCCATGCTGCCCATCTTCTCGTCGATCGAGCGCGAGTCACGCCTGATGGAGACCGGCCAGCTGGCCGCCGGCATGTCGCTGCTGGCAGCCCTGTTCGTGCAGGTGGCGCGCATCAGCAAACTGGCCGCGGCGCAGGCGGGCGATCCGCTCTCACGCAAGGCGGCGCAGATCGAGCAGTTCCGCCAGTTGGTCAACGCGCATTTCCGGGAGCAACGCGGGGTTGACCACTATGCGCGCGAGATGGGCGTGACGGCCGGCCACCTCGGCCGCCTGTGCCGCGAAACGCTGGGCGCATCGCCGCTGGATGTGATCAACCAGCGCGTGGTGCACGAGGCACAGCGCGAACTGGCCTATTCGTCGCTCACGATCAAGCAGGTGGCGGCCGCCCTCGGCTTCGAAGACGAGGCGTACTTCGGGCGATTTTTCAAGAAGCAGACCGATCAGCGCCCGACCGAGTTCCGGCAGATGGCGCGCAGCCAATTGGCGCAGGAATAGGGGCGCACGGCCGCCGCTGCAGGCACAGTCGCGGTTGTCGGCGTCAATGGCCAATACTCGGTTCGACTTCCCGACAATGACCTGGACCAGCCTGAAGGACAGCACATGAACCCAAGTACCCACCGCCCTCCTCACCTTCAATCGGCGCTTGGCGCCTTCGCCGTCGCGGTGGCATGCATTGCGGCCACATCGGGCCCCGCCCACGCCGAGGAGATCGGCGCCGTCGACACCGTGTGGAAGCTGATCGGCGCCAACCACAAGGTGGTGGTGGAAGCCTATGACGACCCCGGGGTGCCGGGCGTCACCTGCTACGTCTCGCGCGCCAAGACCGGCGGGCTCAGCGGCACCTTCGGCCTGGCGGAAGACAAGTCCGAAGCCTCGATCGCCTGCCGCCAGGTGGGGCCCCTCTCGTTTCCCAAGCCGCTGCCCCAGCAGGAAGAGGTGTTCAGCGAGCGGCTGTCCATTCTCTTCAAGCGCTTGCGCGTCGTGCGCATGGTCGACGCCAAACGCAACGCGCTGACCTACCTGACCTACAGCGACCGGCTGATCGAGGGAAGCCCCCAGAACAGCATCACGGCGGTGCCGGTGGACCGCACCATTGCCATTCCGCTCAAGCGCTGAGGCCGTTCAGAAATGTCCCACCGTTTCCAATGCCGTTGCGGCCAGCTTCAAGGCGTCGTCGATCAGCCCGAGCGCGGCGTTCGCGTGGTGTGCTACTGCGCCGATTGCCAGACCTATGCCCACCTGCTGGGCCAGCCCGAACGCACCCTCGATCCCTTGGGCGGCACCGACATCGTCGCCACGGACTCGCGCTACGTTCGCTTCACCGCGGGCACCCAGGCGCTGGCCTGCCTGTCGCTGTCGCCACGCGGCCTGCTGCGGTGGTATGCCAAGTGCTGCGACACACCCGTCGCCGCCACGCCCCGCAACTGGAAGCTGCCCTACGCGGGCATGGTTCACACCTGCCTGAGCCAGCCGGATTCGCTGGAACGGTCTTTTCCGCGGGTGCAGATGCGCGTCAACACCCAGTCGGCCAAGGGCAAGCCGCCCGGCGGCGCCGGCGTGCGGGGCATGGCGCGGCTCACCGGGCTCATGCTGCGCCTGATCGCGTCACGCCTGCACGGCGGGTACCGAGCCTCCCCCTTCTTCGACGCACAGGGTGTGCCCGTGGCCGAAGTCGTGGTGGCGCCGCGTGCGTTGGTCGACCAAGCGCGGCGCGCCGTGCGCCAAGAACAAGCCTGAACTGCCAAGGCGCCGCCCGCCTCGCGCGGCCGTTGCCCGAGCTGAGCTTGCGGCGCGAACTTGCGGCACTGCCGGAACACGGTGCCGCGAGCCTACGCGCCGGGTGACCGGTAGCCGACCGACCGTGCACGGCCAAGTGCGTCCAGAGTCTCCTCGACGGTGAGCAGCGGCGTCGTCTCAATTTTCGACAACGCGCCACCACTGCCGATGGCAATCGCGACGGCGGCCATCGAGACGTTGTCGGGCGCTTCCCAGAGGTTGTAGCCGTCGTACGCGCCGAATGCGTACCAGAAGCCGTGCAGCTTCCCGCCGACCGACTCGATGTACTTGCGAGCGGCCTCGCGGCGGTCTTCGGGGTTTTTCGTCAATCGAGCCCATGTTTCCGGCGTATAGCTAAAGCGTGTCAGATAAAGAGCCATGGTCACAACCTCCTTGCGGTTTCCCGCGGCACTCGGAATCCGCGGGCGGAGAAATTGTGCTCCCGTCCGCAGTGCGCGGACAGACATTTCAAGCTCAGGAATCTGAGCAGTCACGTCATTCAGCGGACCCTTCGCCCTCGCCCCTTCTTGCCCGCATCCCCCGCCAGCACCGTCAAGCCCATCCCGACAAGCACCAATACCGCCGCGATGGTGAACCCCAGCGGCCCTTCCGGCACCAGGTCAGTGGGGTACTGCGCAAATGCCTCAGCCAGGGTCTTGGCCGCTGGCAAGTTGGCTTGCGCCTGCGTCGTGTTGAAAGCCACCAGCGCGGTGCGGCCGAAGACGGCGCTCAGGACCATGATGGCGCCGATCACGAGCAGCGTCTTGCCCAGCACGAGGGCGGGCATGGGGTGTTGGCGGATGAGCGAGCGCAGCCAGTTCATGCCAAGACTCTAGCGCATGGGAAAATCGCGCCCATGTCCCCGTCGCACCCCTCGCCCCCCGCCCTGCTGCACACCGCGTTCTACAAGTTCACGCACCTGCCTGCGCCCGAGGACGTGGCCGCGCGCCTGCGGCAACTGGTCTCGCAGCCAGGTGACGCGCTCACCGGCAGCATCCTGGTGGCCACCGAAGGCATCAACGGCATGCTGGCCGCCGCGCCAGAAGCGGTGACGCGCATCGAGCAGGCCCTGCTGCACGATGCGGCCTTTGCCGGCGCCTTCGAGGGAATGGTGTTCAAGCGCAGCGCCTGCGTCACGCCGCCGTTTGGCAAGATGAAGGTGCACGTCAAGAAGGAGATTGTTCCGCTGGGCATTGAAGGCGTGGATGCGCGGCGCACGGGCATCAACGTTTCGCCCAAGGACTGGCGCGAACCGATCCGCGACCCTGATCTGGTGCTGCTGGACAACCGCAACAGCTTCGAGTTTCGCATGGGCCACTTCAAGGGCGCGGTTGACCCTGGCGTGACCAACTTCCGCGATTTCCCGGCCTACGTCCGGGCCCATGTGCCTCAATGGAAGGCGCAGGGCAAGCGCGTTGCCATGTACTGCACGGGCGGCATCCGCTGCGAAAAAACCAGCGCCTGGATGCTGGACATGGGCCTGCCCGTCTACCAACTGGAGGGCGGCATCCTCAACTACTTCGAGCAGATGCCCGACGCCGACCGCGATTGGCTCGGCGATTGTTTCGTGTTCGACAACCGTGTCGCGCTGGACACGCACCTGGGGGAGACCTTCCGCACGCTGGAGGACGTCTACGCCCAGGAAGCCGATGGCGCGTGGCGGCTGGCGCGGGCGCGGCGGCTGGCACAAGCCACAGAGCCCGCGGACAAAGCACCGGCGCCCTGAGCCATGCTGCCCATGCGCGACGGCGTCGGTGCGAGCCAGGTGGGGCTGCCTGCAGGCACATGGGCCTGCATGCTCGACTTCCTGGTGGAGCGCTTCCCGGCCGTCTCCCCAGCCGAGTGGCGAGCGCGCATGGGCAGCGGTGATGTCGTCGACAACGCGGGCCGTTGCGTCGCGCCCGATCAGCCCTACGTGCCGCACAGCAAGCTGTACTACTACCGCGCGGTGCCCAACGAGGCCGCGAACACGGCCCAGGCCTGTGTGCTGTTCGAGGACGATCTGCTGGTGGTGGTCGACAAGCCGCACTTCCTGCCCGTGATCCCTTCGGGCAACTACCTGCAAGAAACCCTGCTGGTGCGCTTGCGCCGTTCGCTGGGCCTGGATGCCCTGACGCCGCTGCACCGGCTCGACCGCGAGACCGCTGGCGTCATGCTGTTGGCCAAGCAGCCTTCCACCTGTGCACGGTATCACGCGCTGTTTGCCGATCGCGCGGTCGAGAAGATCTACCAGGCCATCGCACCGCTCCATGCCACGCTGCGGTTCCCCCTGACGCGCAGCAGCACGCTCGTGCCCGATGACCACTTCATGCAGATGCGCGAGGCGCCCCACGATGCCGGTCGGGAACCCAACTCGCAGACCGAGATCGATTTGCTCGAAGTGCGCGGCACCCTGGCGCGCTTTCGGCTTCGCCCGCTTACCGGCAGGCGCCATCAACTGCGGGTGCATATGGCAGCCCTGGGCATGCCCATCATGGGCGACCGCATCTACCCGCACCTGATGCCGCAGGGCTCGGACAACGTTTCCAACCCGTTGCGCCTGCTGGCGCAAAGCATTGCGTTTCGCGACCCCTTCACAGGTGAGAAGCGCCGCTTCGCAAGCCAGCTGCACCTGAACTTTCCAGCGCCATTGGCCGACCCACAATGACAAGCACCGCCCGCATCGTCCGCTGCCTCGTCCTGGCCCTCACCGCGCTGCCGCAACCAGCCGCCCTGCTGGCCCAGGACGCGCCCGCCAGACCCGTGATCCAGTTCAATGGCTTCAGCCTCGTCCCGCCGCCAAGCGGCTGGGGCAGCCAGCGCACGCCCAATGGCATGGTCTTCGGCAAGATCATCACCGAGGCGGCGGACCCGCGAAGGCAGGCACCGTTGCAGAGTTTCGTCCTCATCACCACGATTGAGCGCACGGATGCTCGGCACCTGGCGGATGCGGCAGCGATGGACAAGTTCGCGCACGAGGAGCTGCTGGCGCCCGCGCGCAACCGCCGGCAAAGCGTCGTGTCCGCCGAGACCTCGGCGTTCAAGCTGCAAGGGACCGACTGCATTCGCTTTCGCACCGTCATCGAGGAACAGCCGCGCGACGAGGTGCTGGTGCTGAGCGGGGCCGGTATTGTCTGCCGCCATCCCGAGGCGCAGGACCGGGCGGTGCACGCTTCGTACAGCGAGCGGCACCCCAAGACGCTGGCGGCCAAGCCGACCGAGGCCGAAGTGACGGTTGCGGAAGATGTGCTTCGCAGCATCACGTTCACGCCGCTCAAATGAAATCTCCACCGCGCCGAAGGGATGAAGGCATATCGCTATGCTTTTCAGCTCCATTTGCTTCGGAGCCGACATGCCACCGCGCCAGACAGCCCAGGATTTCGACCAAGAGCTACTGATACTTTTCGACGCCTATGTGCATGGCACCCTGGATCGGCGCGGTTTTCTCGAGGGCGCCAAACGCTTCGCCACGGCGGGCGTGACTGCCGCCGGTTTGCTGGCCGCGCTCAG